>NZ_JBFODG010000014.1:0-273627 GCF_040908215.1 Aeromonas sp. R5-4
TCGACTTCTTATTGCTAAGAAATCGTCTTGGTCACTTCACCAGACATTGAAAATCAAAAATTGTTTTTGATGTTCGATGCTGTGAGTGCCCACACAGATTGCTTGATTCAAATTGTTAAAGAGCGACGCAACAGTGTGTTGCTGCGGGAGTGGAATTCTACTCAACCGCCTTCTCGAGTCAAGCCTTATTTCAAAGGCTTTTCGAGGTTATCGACGAGGTTGTTTGCGTTGCCGCTTGCCCTGTCGATGGAGGCGCATTATAGGGATCTGGATCACGCTTGCAAGGGTCTTTTCGAATTAAATTCGCATTTTTGGTTCAACCGTTCACTAATCACCCAAGAAGCGCATTTATCCTGCAATAACACACCCGTTTGGCGAGCTCGCTATCCTCTAGATGGCGTAGCGGTGGTAGCAGATCAAGGTTGTGGCGATTTGGTCTCTCTACATCTATATGCATGGTGATCGAGGTCACGCCTTCGGGTAACATAGCGCCCCTTTGCGATTCACACACTCTTGGGCTTTGGAGAGTTTAATGCCTTTTGCACTTGGCCAGCGTTGGATTAGTGATACAGAGACGGATCTGGGGTTGGGGACTGTCGTTGCTGTTGAAGGACGCATGGTTACCCTGTTGTTTCCGGCTACCGGTGAAAACCGCATGTATGCCAAAGAAGAGGCGCCGGTCACCCGGGTCAGCTTCAATGTGGGCGATCAGATCACCAGTCACGAAGACTGGACCATGACGGTCGACGAAGTGCAGGAGAAAGACGGCCTGCTTATATATGTAGGTGTGCGCACCGACAATGATGAGCCCGTTGCCCTCAAAGAAGTGTTTCTCAACAACTTTATCAAGTTCAACAAGCCGCAGGATCGCCTGTTCGCCGGTCAGATCGATCGGATGTCCCGCTTCACCCTGCGCTACGAGGCGCTGGTCAACCAGCACCAGCGTCGTCGCAACCCGACTCGTGGTCTGGCCGGTGGCCGGGTCAGCCTGATCCCGCACCAGCTCTATATCGCCCATGAAGTGGGTCACCGCTACGCTCCGCGCGTACTGCTGGCCGATGAGGTGGGTCTGGGCAAAACCATCGAAGCGGGCATGATCATTCATCAGCAGCTGCTCTCCGGCCGCGCCCATCGCGTGCTCATTTTGCTGCCCGAAACGCTCCAGCATCAGTGGCTGGTCGAGATGCTGCGCCGCTTCAACCTGCACTTCTCCCTGTTTGACGAGGAGCGCTGTATCGAGGCATTCGCCGATGCAGAGAACCCCTTCGAGACCGAGCAGCTGGTGATCTGCAGCCTCGACTTCCTGCGCAAGAAGCGTCGTCGCTTCGAGCAGGTGCTGGAAGCCGAGTGGGATCTGCTGGTTGTCGACGAAGCCCACCATCTGGAGTGGAGTGAAGAGGTGCCAAGCCGTGCCTATGAGATGGTGGAAGCGCTGGCCGAACAGGTGCCGGGCGTGCTGCTGCTGACTGCGACCCCGGATCAGCTGGGCCACCAGAGCCACTTTGCCCGTCTGCGCCTGCTCGATCCCGAGCGTTTCTACGACTACGAGGCCTTCCTCGCCGAGGAGCAGGCCTATGGTCAGGTCGCCAGCGCAGCGCAAGAGCTGCTGGATGGCGAGACCCTGAGCGATGAAGCCAGACAGACCCTCGCCAGCCAGCTGGAAGGGTTGGACTTGAGCGATGCGACTGCCCGTCAGCAGGCGGTCGCCAAGCTGCTGGACCAGCATGGCACCGGCCGGGTGCTGTTCCGCAACAGCCGCGCCAATATTCAGGGCTTCCCCGAGCGTCACCTCAACGTCTACCCCATGCCGCTGCCGGAGCAGTACAAGACTGCCATCAAGGTGATGGGCATGATGGGTGGCAACGGTGGTGATCTGCAGACCCGCGCCCTGCGCTACCTCTATCCCGAGAAGATCTTCCAGCAGTTCGAAGGCGACAACGCCACCTGGACCCAGTTCGACCCACGCGTTGAATGGTTGCTGGAGCTGCTGCTCTCTGCCCGTCAGCAGAAGGTGCTGGTGATCTGCTCCGAAGCGGCGACCGCCATCGCGCTGGAAGAGGCGCTGCGTACCCGTGAAGGGATCCGTGGTGCCGTGTTCCACGAAGGGATGTCGATCCTCGAGCGGGACAAGGCCTCCGCCTATTTCGCCCAGCAAGAAGGTGGCGCCCAGGTGCTGCTCTGCTCCGAGATCGGCTCAGAGGGCCGCAACTTCCAGTTTGCCAGTCATCTGGTGCTGTTCGATCTGCCCCTCAACCCGGATCTGCTGGAACAGCGTATCGGCCGACTGGATCGTATCGGTCAGCAGAATACCGTCGAGATCCACGTTCCCTATCTGGAAGGGACTGCCCAGCGCGCCCTGCAGCTCTGGTATCACGATGGTCTGGACGCGTTCGAGCAGACCTGCCCGACTGCCCGCCCGGTATTCGAAGCGGTACGTGAAGAGCTGTTCGAGCTGCTGGCAGCCAACACCGGCGATCAGGCAGCCCTCGACGCCCTGCTGATCAAGACCCGCGAACTGCACGAGCCGCTCAAGGCTCGACTGGAGCAGGGTCGCGATCGCCTGCTGGAGATCCACTCCAGCGGTGGCGCCGCCGCCCAGCAGCTGGTCGACAAGCTGGCCGCCGAAGATGACGACACCGGCATGATCTCCTTCGCCCTCAAGATGTTCGACGAGATCGGCGTCAATCAGGATGACCGTGGCGAGAACGCGCTGGTGCTGACCCCCGGGGATCACATGCTGGTCTCCAGCTTCCCGGGCTTGCCGCAAGACGGCATGACCATCACCTTCGATCGCAACACTGCCCTGTCGCGTGATGACATGGCGCTGCTCTCCTGGGATCACCCCATGATGCGCGGCGGTATCGACCTGATCCTGGGCTCCGAGATCGGTGCCACCTCGGTCGCACTGCTCAAGAACAAGGCGCTGCCCATCGGCTCCATCCTGCTTGAGCTGATCTTCGTTGCCGAGTCTGCGGCCCATCCCCAGCTCTACCGCTTCATGCCGCCGACGCCGATCCGTCTGCTGATGGACAAGAACGGCCAGAATCTGGGTGAGAAAGTGGCGTTCGATGCCTTCAACCGCCAGCTGACTCCGGTCAATCGCCACCTCGGCAGCAAGCTGGTCACCGCGTCCCAACCGGTGATCCACGGTCTGATTGGCAAGGGCCAGGCCATTGCCGAAGAGCTGAAAGCCGGGATTGTCGACAAGGCCCGTGCCCAGATGGCGCAGACCCTGCAGCAGGATCTGGATCGTCTGGAAGCGCTCAAGGCGGTCAACCCGAACGTGCGCGACAGCGAACTGGATTATCTGCGCAATCTGCAGGCAGAATTGCACCACCTGATCGATCAGACCCAACTCAAGCTGGATGCCATCCGCTTTATCGTGGTCACCCATAACTGACAAGGTACCGACCGACAGCGGCCAGAACCAGCTCAAACTGGATACCCAAGGCCACTTTGTCGTGGTTACCCATAACTGATGGGGGCTTGCCCCCACCTTCTGATGCGAGACATTTATGTTTGAATACTCACCGCCTCTGGAACCCTGGCTCGATATCCTGTTCAAGGACAAGGACATCATGGTGGTCAACAAGCCCACTGGCCTGCTAAGCGTCCCCGGGCGCGGCCCCGAGAATGAAGACAGCGTCCTGCATCGGGTCAAACAGCAGCACCCCAAGGCGGCGGCAGCTCATCGCCTCGACATGTCCACCACAGGCGTCATTGTCATTCCCCTCAATCCCAACTCTCATCGGGAGCTGAGTCGGCAATTTCGCGAGCGGGAGACCGAGAAGCACTACCTCGCCTGGGTGTGGGGTGAGCCGGAGGCAGAGTCGGGTCAGGTTGACCTGCCGCTCTGCGTCGACTGGCCCAACCGCCCGAAACAGAAAGTTGACCACGAAGAGGGGCGTCACGCCCTGACCCTGTGGCAGAAACTGAAGGTGGAGAACGGCAACAGCCTGATCAAGTTGACCCCCATCACAGGTCGCTCGCACCAGCTGCGCGTCCATATGCTGGAGCTGGGGCACCCGATCCTGGGTGACAACCTCTACGCTCATCCGGATGCGCTGGCGGCGGCGCCCCATCTCTACCTGCATGCGGCCATGTTGACCATCAGTCACCCCCGTAGCGGCGAGCGGATGACCTTCGAGGCGCCGGCTCCTTTCCCGGTCTGATCCCGCAAATCGCAGAGATAAAAAAGCCCCCATCGCGAGATGGGGGCTTTTTCATTAGGGTCAGACGCGAATATCGATCTTGCTTCCCAGAGAAGCGCTGGCCGATGTCGGTGCAACCGGCGCTGATTGCGCTGCGTTTTGCAGCAGCTTCAGCGCAGCTTCGCCCTCTTGGGTCTGCTGTTTCTTGGCCAGACTGGCCGTCATCAGAGCAGAACCAAACGACGCATTTGCAGAACTTGATATATCCATAGGGTTCCTCCTGCACTCAACAGTATCGGCCAAGCGGCCCCGAACATAAGCACTGAATGCAAAACAATCTGAAAGTCGCTTTTCTATCAATCAGATAGCAATAGCATTCATGGTCCCTGTTCACCGCTGGATGACGCCTTCAAGCTCCTGTGCCGTCATCGCCCGAAGCACCTTGCAGGGGTTGCCAGCCGCCACCACATTGGCGGGCACGTCTTTGGTCACCACCGAGCCTGCACCGATGACGCTGTTGTCACCGATAGTGACGCCGGGGCAGATGACGACGCTGCCGCCGATCCAGACGTTGTGACCGATCCGTACCGGCTTGCCGAACTCGACACCCTTGATACGTGGCGCCACCGCCACCGGATGAGCGGCGGTGTAGATCTGCACCCCGGGCGCCAGCAGCACGTTGTCGCCGATATGCACCTCACAGACGTCGAGGATGGTGCAATTCACGTTGGCGTAGAAGTTCTCGCCGACGAAGATGTTGGCGCCATAATCGCAAAAGAACGGCGGATTGATGGCGCACTCATGGCCGCGGCCACCAAGCAGTTCATGAAGCAGGGCATCCCGCGCCGGTTTCTCCTGCCAGCTGGTGTTGAAGGTGTGATAGAGCCTGCGGCAGCGCTCGCGTGCCGCTTTGAGCTCGGGATCGCCCGCATCATAAGGCTCCCCCGCCACCATCTTCTGCCACTCGGCACCGCGCACCACCTTCTCCATTATCTACTCCATCAGCCAGATCAGGGATTCATAAGGGCGCAGCATACCCGATTGCGGTTGGGCCGGACTATCTGGGTAGTTGCCGAGCAGCAGCCGACCTTGCCCGCTTTGCAGCTCGGCAGGCAAGGCAAACTCCACCGGCTCGCCGTAGAAGTTGCTCACCACCAGCAGGGTCTGGCCGTTGACGCGACGGGCGTAGGCCCAGATCTGCGGGTGCCCCGTCAGCAGCTCCTGATAATCCCCCTGAGTGAAGATGGGGTGCACCTTGCGAAGGGCGATGAGATCCCGATAGTGCCAGAACACCGAGTGCTGGTCGGCCAGCGCCGCCTCGGCGTTGATCTCGGGGTAGTTGGCGGCAGGTTTGAGCCACGGATTGCCTGCCGTAAAACCGGCGTTGGGGGCGGCGCTCCACTGCATCGGGGTGCGCGAGTTGTCGCGGGACTTGGCACCGAGAATGGAGAGGATCTCGGCCTCGCTCATCCCTTCCGCCTGCTTGATGGCGAAGATGTTGCGGCTCTCCACATCCTGATAGTCGTTGATATGCTGATAGCCGGGGTTGGTCATGCCTATCTCCTCCCCCTGATAGATGTAGGGGGTGCCTTGCAGGCCGTGCAGGGTACTGGCCAACATCTTGGCGGCGACCACCCTATGCTCACCCTCATCGCCGAAACGGGAGACGATGCGCGGCTGATCGTGGTTGCACCAGAACAGCGCCGACCACCCCTTGCCGTGCATGCCGCTCTGCCAGTGGTTGAAGATGCGCTTGAGTTCGAGGAAATCGAACGGTGCTTTCGTCCACTTGTCGCCGTTGGGGTAATCCACCTTCAAATGGTGGAAGTTGAACACCATGGAGAGCTCTGAGCCATCCAGCGCGCCGTAGCGCTGGCAGTGTTCCAGCGAAGTGGAGGACATCTCCCCCACCGTCATGGCGCCCACCGGAGCAAAGACGTCGCGGCTCACATCCTGCAAGAATTCGTGGATACGCGGCCCGTCGGTGTAGAAACGGCGGCCATCGCCGATCTCATCGTTCGGGAACGTCTGATCCTTTGAGATGAGATTGATGACATCGAGGCGGAAACCGTCCACCCCCTTCTTCGCCCAGAAGTGGATGATGTTCTTCACCTCGGCGCGCACTGCAGGATTTTCCCAGTTGAGATCCGCCTGCTCACGGGCAAACAGGTGCAGGTAGTACTGACCGGTGGCGGGATCCAGCTCCCAGGCGCTGCCACCAAACTTGGATTGCCAGTTGTTCGGCACACCGCCATCTACCGGATCTTTCCAGATGTAGTAGTCGCGGTAGGGGCTGTTCTTGTCCCCCAGCGCCGACTTGAACCAGGCGTGCTCGGTGGAGGTGTGGTTCACTACTATATCCATCACGATGCGGATATTCCGCTCATGGGCGGCGGCCAGCAGCGCCTCAAAATCGGCCATGGTGCCGTAGGCGGGATCAATCTGGTAGTAATCGGCTATGTCGTAACCGTTGTCCACCTGCGGGGAGACGTAGACCGGGGTCAGCCAGAGGGCATCGACCCCCAGGGTTTTGAGATAGTCGAGGCGGGCCATGATCCCCTTGAGGTCGCCGGTGCCACGGGCAGCGGAATCCTGAAAGCTCTTGGGGTAAATCTGGTAAATCACGGCACTCTGCCACCAGGGTGTTTGGCTCATGGGTCTTTCTCTTGTCTCGAATATGAAATGGAGAGGGCGACCCGCGGGTCGCCCTGATAATCAGTGTCAGGCGCTGGCTTGGGTCAACTTGCCAGCGGCTTGCTGGCGCTTGTAGACCAGCAGGGTCAGCACCACCGGCACCACGATGGCGACCAGCATGGCGATGGCAAACACCGCCCAGTATTGCGGCTGGATGGAGAGGATGCCGGGCAGGCCGCCCACCCCGATGCCGTTGGCCATCACCCCGGCGAAACCGCAGATAAGGGCCGCAAGGCTGGAACCCACCATGGCGCACAGCATGGGGAACTTGTACTTGAGGTTGATACCGTACATGGCCGGTTCGGTCACCCCGAGGTAGGCGGAGATGGCAGCAGGCACCGAGATCTCCCGCTCGTTCTCCTTGCGGCTAATCAGAATGATGCCAACGACCGCAGACGCCTGAGCGATGTTGGAGAGAGCGATCAGCGGCCAAATAGGAGTGCCACCCATGCTCTGCATCAGTTGCAGATCCACTGCGTTGGTGGTGTGGTGGATACCGGTGATGACCAGCGGTGCGTAGAGGAAACCGAACAGGGCAGCGCCGATGGGAGCGAAGGAGCCGGTCATGGCCGCCTTGGCAGCGAAACCGACGCCATCACCAATCCAGCGACCGAACGGGCCAATAAAGGCGTGAGCCACGATCACTGCCAGTAGCAGCGAGACAAATGGCACTATGACCAGATAGAGATAGGCCGGAATGATCCGCTTGAGGTTGGTCTCCACCCAGGCGAGGAAGACACCCGCCAGCAGCGCCGGAATGACCTGGGCCTGATAACCTACCTTCTGGATCACGAACAGGCCGAAGTCCCACACCTCGGGAGTCTGCTGACCGATACCGTAGGCGTTCATCAACTGTGGTGACACCAGCGTCACCCCCAGCACGATACCCAGGATCTCGGAGCCGCCCATCTTCTTCACTGCAGACCAGCAAACACCGACCGGCAGGAAGTGGAAAATCGCCTCGCCCAGCAGCCAGAGGAAGGCGTGTACCTGAGCCCAGAACTGGCTGATCTCGGTGAGGGTATGAGTGCCATCGTCAAACATCTTGATGTCGCCGATGACGTTGCGAAAGCCCAGGATCAGACCGCCGGTGATGATGGCGGGCAGCAACGGTACGAAGATCTCCGCCAGATGGGAGATGCCCCGCTCCAGCGGATTCATGTTCTGGCGAGCCGCCTGCTTGGCGGTCTCCTTGCTGCCACCGCTGACGCCGAGCTGTTCGGTCAGCGCCTTGTACCATTGCTCTACCTCGTTGCCGATCACCACCTGGAACTGACCGCCCTGGGTGAAGCTTCCCTTCACCGCCGGGATGGTTTCGATGGCCTTGCTGTCGGCCTTGGCCGGATCGTTCAGGACGAAGCGCAACCGGGTCAGGCAGTGGCTGACGGTGGCGATGTTCTCCTTGCCGCCGATCTTGTCGATCAGGGTGGCAAGCTGCTGTGCGTTGATCTTGGACATGGGTCTTCCCTCTGTGACGCCATTGAATAGTGGTCTGTATCGCCCTTTTGAGCCAGTCTGTCGGCCGGAGCGTTTTTGGTATCGTTCCCATTCAGCATGCCGACAATCTGGCCAGATCGAAATGGGAACGTTCCCAATTCGTGGCCAGCATCACAAAAAGCGCACTTTTTGTTCAGTCCGGAGTGATGGGGGTCACAGGGTTCGACAGGGGGCGATTGTCACCAACGGAGGCTGAGCCTGCTCAATCTGGCCGAGCAGCTGACGCGCCGCCTGCTCCCCCGCCCCTTTGTAACCAAGATCGAGACTGAGGGCGTTGGGGAAGAGGAAGCTGAGCATGGGATTGTTGCCAAGTCCGGTCACCAGCACCTCGCTACGCCCTTGTTCTTGCAGGTATTTTGCCGCGCCAATGGCGAGGGTGTCGCTGGCGCAGACCAGCGCCTGGGTGGAGGGGGTAAGCAGCTCGGCCGCCAGCCGGTAGCCGCTCTGCAGGCTGAGATCACCGAGGGCGCTGCGCGGGTGCAACCCCTGCTCTGCGCAGTAAGCGAGATAGGCGTCGAGGCGACGCTGGCCGGTGGTGAGATCCGAGGTATCCACCCCCAGATAGGCGATGTCGCGGGCGCCACGGCTTGCCAGCTGCGCCAGCATGGTGCGCACCGCACCGGCGTCGTCAAAGCAGACCGAGGAGAAACCGGGATATTCACGGGCGACCAGCACCAGCTTCTCTTTCAGCGGCGCCATGGCGGCATAGTCCAAGTCATTGAAGGCGAACAGGATAATGCCATCCACCCCGCGCCGCTCCAGGACCGCCAGATGCTCCTGTACCTTGGCGGGGGAGAACTTGCTCTCCATCAGCACAGCATCGTAGCCGCGCGGGTAGAGGGTCTCCAGCATGCCGCGCACCGCCTGATTCTCCGAGCTGGAGTCGAGCCGCGAGACGATGATCCCCACCACCTGCTGGCTCTGGCTGCGCATGGCCCGCGCCGATTTGCTCGGCACGAAGCCGTGCTCGGCGATAATCTGCTCTACCCGCTCGCGGGTCTCCTGCTTCACCTTGGGATCCTGATTAAGCACCCGGGAAACGGTCGACTTGCCGACGCCACTCAGTCTGGCGATATCGAGGATGGTCAGTTTCTTGTCCATGAATTGGCTCACAGGAGGCTAGGCGGTGGAATTGCCCACATTGTTGTGATTAACCCCTGTGAATACAAGCCCATGGCGTTAGAATGCCCTTTTTGCCCCGCCGTCAGGGTGTGTGGGCACAGCACAGGATGCCCATCATGGATCTGCTGGCCAGTCTGCTCTTCTCCCTCTCCATCACAGGCCCCATCTGCGTGGTGCTGCTGCTCGGCATCTTGCTCAAGCGGTTGGGGCTGCTGCCGGATCCCTTTACCGAATCCGCCTCGCGACTGGTGTTTCAGGTCACCCTGCCCGCTCTGCTCTTTCTCAGTATTCTGGGTACCAACTTCGTCACCATGCCGAGCCTCTGGTTTATCGGCTATGGCCTGCTCGCCACCGTTATCAGCTATCTGGTGCTGGAGCTGCTGGCCGGACGTTTTATCGGGGAGCAGCGGCTGCGCGGCATCTTCGTGCAGGGGAGCTTTCGCGGCAACAGCGCCATTATCGGGCTCGCCTATGTGCAGAACGCCTACGGCCACGAGGGGTTGGGGGCGGCGGCCTTCTACGTCGGTGCGGTGACCGTGCTCTACAACATTCTCGCGGTGATCACCCTCACCCGCAGTCTCGGCGGCGCCACCGGTATTCGCCCCATTCTGCTCGGCATCATCAAGAATCCGTTGATCATCGCCATTGTGGCGGCGCTGCCCTTTACCCTGCTCAGTATCAAGATGCCGCAACTGCTGCTCACCACCGGCAGCTACTTCGCCAACATGACGTTGCCGCTGGCGCTGCTCTGCACCGGCGCCTCCCTCAGCCTGGATGCTCTGCGCGGTGGCGCAGCCATTGCGGGCTGGGCCAGCATCATGCGGCTCTGCCTCATTCCGGCTGCGTTCACTCTTGGGGCAGCACTGCTCGGCTTCAGCCATCTGGAGCTGGGTATTCTGTTCCTCATCAGCGCTACCCCGACTGCCGCCGCCAGCTATGTGATGACCCGTGCCATGGGGGGCGACAGCGTGCTGGCCGCAAACATCATCGCCACCACCACCCTCGGTTCGCTGGTTACTACCAGCCTCGGGGCGACTCTGATGAACTACCTAGGGTTGATGTACTGACGGCTTGACCTTGCCGGAGGCGGCAGCTTTAGGCTGGTGCTCATCAACAGAGGAGATATCCCATGACCATCGAACTCACCGTGTCCGGCATGTCCTGTGGTGGCTGCGCCGCCAGTCTGCAAAAAGCGCTGCTGGCCCAGCCTGCGGTCACCACCGCAACCGTCGATTTCGCCAGCAGCAAGGCAGTCATTGAGAGCGAGCTGAGCAAGGCCGAGCTGATCGCCCTGATCGAAGCCAAGGGTTTCTCTGCGAGTTAAATTATCTCCATAGAGGTATAAAACAGGTTAAAAATCTGTACTCACCTGTCTTTTGGTGAGTTTTATCACAGACCCAGGTTATTAAACGGGCAAACTTGCTGCGATTATTCCAACCATAAGGATTTGCAGCATGACCCTACCGATCCGCAAGACCCTGCTCGCCGCCGTCGTCGGCCTGACCCTCTCCCCCATGGCGATGGCGCTGCCCAACGTCCATATTCTGGCAACCGGCGGCACCATCGCCGGGGCAGGCCAATCTGCCACCCAGTCCAACTACGAGGCAGGCAAGGTGGCCATCGAAACCCTGATCGCCGCCGTGCCCGAGATGAAAAACGTGGCCGATGTGCAAGGAGAGCAGGTGGTGAAGATCGGCTCGCAGGACATGAACGACGAGGTGTGGCTCAAGCTGGCCAAGCGGGTCAACGAGCTGCTGGCCAAGGATGACGTGGATGGCATCGTCATTACCCACGGCACCGACACCATGGAAGAGACCGCCTACTTCCTCAATCTGACCGTCAAGAGCGACAAGCCGGTGGTGCTGGTCGGCGCCATGCGCCCCTCCACCGCCATGAGTGCCGATGGCCCGCTCAACCTCTACAACGCCGTGGTGACCGCCTCCGACCCCGCCTCCAAAGGCCGTGGCGTGATGGTGGCGATGAACGACACCGTGCTGGATGCCCGCGACGTCACCAAGACCAACACCACCGGGGTGCAGACCTTCACCTCCCCCAACTTCGGCCCACTGGGTTACATCCACAACGGCAAGATCGACTATCAGCGCACTCCGGCCCGTCTGCACACCAGCAAGACGCCGTTTGACGTGAGCAAGCTCGACAAGCTGCCGCAAGTGGGCATCGTCTACAGCTACGCCAACGCCACCGACTTGCCGGCCAAGGCGATGGTGGATGCCAAGTTCGACGGCATCGTCAGCGCCGGGGTGGGCAACGGCAACCTCTACCACACCCTGTTCGATACCTTGGCCAAGGCGAGCAAGGATGGCATCCGCGTCGTACGCTCCGCCCGCGTGCCGACCGGCGCCACCACCCTGGATGCCGAGATCGATGATGCCAAGTACGGCTTCGTGGCCTCCGGCACTCTCAACCCGCAGAAAGCGCGGGTGCTGCTGATGCTCTCCCTGACCCAGAGCAAGGATCCGGCCCAGATCCAGCGCTGGTTCCAGCAGTTCTGATAAGGGTTGTCTGAACCATGACAAGCAAGGGCGGGACTTCCCGCCTTTTCCATCCAGCCATGCCACTTCGCCAAGCACCCGCCTCACCCATTACGTCGTTTGGCGAGGTCATCCTTCCCTTTTCCTGCCATCTTTTTCAGCCACCGCAGAGCGCTGTCATCAAATTAGCGAGCCGGATCACCCGCTTTCACAAGCGCATCGCCGCCAAATTCATTACACTGCCAGCGATCTTATCCACTCAAGGAGTGCTGTTGCTGTATGGAAATATTGATCCTGCTGGGATTGATTTTGCTTAATGGCGTCTTCGCCATGTCAGAAATCGCCATCGTCACCGCACGCAAGGCTCGCCTCGGCAAGCTTGCCTCTGAAGGCAACCGCTCCGCCGCCATCGCCCTCAAACTGGGTGAAGACCCGACCCATTTTCTCTCTGCCGTCCAAATCGGCATTACCAGCATAGGTCTGCTCAACGGTATCTACGGCGAATCCCTGCTGGCCCAGCCCTTCTCCCTCTGGTTGCAGGAGTGGGGGCTCCCCGCCAAGAGCAGTGGCCTGATCGCCACCGTCATCGTGGTGGTGGTGGTTACTTATCTCTCCATCGTGGTAGGGGAGCTGGTGCCCAAGCGCCTCGGCCAGCTCAATGCCGAGCGCATCGCCTGTCTGGTGGCCCGCCCCATGCACTGGCTCGCCACCCTGACCCGCCCCTTCGTCTGGCTGCTGTCGGCCTCTACCAATGCCAGCCTGCGGCTGCTGCGGGTCAACCAGAACGGCAGCGCCAACGTCACCGAGGAGGAGATCCACGCCATGCTGGTGGAGGGCTCTGAAGCCGGGGTGATCGAGGATCATGAGCACACCATGCTGCGCAACGTCTTCCGTCTCGACGAGCGCAGCCTCTCCTCCCTGATGGTGCCGCGCAGCGATATCCGCTATCTGGATCTGGCGCTGCCGCTGGAGACCAACCTGCAGCGACTGGTGGAGTATCGCCACAGCTATTTTCCGGTCTGCGACGGCAACCTGTCAGAATTGGTGGGTATCATCAATGTCAGCAAGGTGCTGCACGCCTATATCAAGGGGGAGCCCATCGATCTGGCAGCCCTGACCCAGGAGGGCAGCCTGCTGCCCGAGACCCTCAACGGCGTCGAGCTGCTCAACCACTTCCGCACCCACAGCGAACAGATGGCGCTGGTGGTTGACGAATATGGCGAGCTGCAGGGGCTGGTCACCCAGCAGGATCTGCTGGAGGCGCTGGCGGGGGATTTCCAGCAGGAGGATGGCGAGGACAACTGGGCCTTCCGGCGCGCCGACGGCAGCTGGCTGCTCGATGGCCTGATCCCGCTGCCCGAGTTGAAGGACTGTCTGGAGTTGGTTCGTCTGCCAGAAGAAGAAAAACATCACTATCACACCCTCGGAGGGCTTATCATGCTGCTCCTTGGTCGTGTTCCACAAACCGGAGACCTGGTGACACTGGAACAGTGGCAACTGGAAATTGTTGACATGGATGGCCTGCGCATCGACAAGGTGCTCGCCATGCCCTTGACCGATCAACCCAGCTAACCTGCGGAGTTTGCAAGTATGGAGCAGTTTTACCAACTGGCTCACGCCTTTATGAATCACGATCTGAACACACTTTCCGATCCCAAGATGGCCTTCATGATCTGTGGTGTGATTCTGACGTTTCTGGTACTGGAAAACGGATTCATCCCTACCGCCTTTCTGCCCGGTGACAGCCTGCTGATCCTCACCGGCGTGCTCATCTATCAGGATGTATTGTCTCTCGGGGTGATCCCGCTGTTGATCATGGCTACCTTTGTCGGCACCTGGCTCGGTTACATGCAGGGGCGCTTTCTCGGCCACACCCAGCTCTACCATCGGCTGATGTCCCACGTGGAAGAGCGGCACCAGCGGAAGGTCTACCACCTGCTGGACAAGTACGGGATCATCACCCTGATCACCGCGCGCTATATCGCCTTCGTACGCACCGCCTACCCCTACATCGTCGGTGCCACCGAACTGCCCCAGGGGCGCTTTCTCATCGTCAATCTGATCAGCTCCATCATGTGGATCTGCCCGCTGGTAGGGTTTGGCTACTACCTGAGCCACACCAAGCTGGCAGCCGAATACCAGACCCAGTTCTTCAACATCATCATCTATCTGCCGGTGGCCCTGCTGGTGGGTGGCATGGTGGCGCTGGTCTGGCGCTGGATCAGCAAACGCAGGGCCGCGCAGCCGCGGGATTGACCCCTAGCCCAACGCCTGACCCGAAAGCCCTCGCCAGAGGGCTTTTTTGATCGCCAATTTTGCGCAAATAGCAGAAATAGTCCCGCTCGGCCCTTGTAAAGCCGGGGTAAAAATGAGTGAATCTAGCGCCTTTTTTTGGATGGGAACGGAGTCGGTTGTATGTGGTGTCGGATTCGCGCAGCAGCGCTGGTTGTCGGGTTGATGGGAATGCTGGGATTGCCTGCGGTCAGCGCGGCACCCAACCCTGCCAAACTGGAAGTACGCTCGAGCAGCGCCCTGGTCGTGGATGTAAAAACGGGCAAGACGCTCTACCAGAAGAATGCCACCAAGGTGCGTCCCATCGCCTCCCTCACCAAACTGATGACAGCGCTGGTGGTGCTGGATGCCAAGCAGAATCTCAACCAGACCATCACGGTCGACAAGAACGATCTGGATCGGGTCAAACACACCCACTCCCGCATCCGCATGGGCACCAAGGTGACCCGCCGTGACGCCCTGCATCTGGCGCTGATGTCCTCCGAAAACCGGATGGCCTCGGCACTGGCGCGTCACTATCCGGGCGGTCGCAGCGCCTTCGTGCGAGCCATGAACAACAAGGCCAGAGCGCTCGGGATGCGTAATACCCACTTCTACGACTCCACCGGCCTCTCCACCCGCAACGTCTCTACCGCCCAGGATCTCGGCAAGCTGGCTGCCGCCGCCTATCGTCAGCCGCTGATCCGTCAGTTCACTCAGGATGAGAACCGGGAGATGCGCTTCAGCGCCCCCGCCTATAGCCTGATGTTCAACAACACCAACCCGCTGGTGAAAAACCCGGATTGGGACGTGCGCCTCTCCAAGACCGGCTTCACTGACGAAGCGGGTCGCTGTCTGGTGATGCGCGCCAAACCGGACAGCCGCGAGCTCGCCATCGTGCTGCTCAACTCGGTGGGCAAACGCACCCCCATCGGCGATGCCAACCGCATTCGCAAATGGCTGAAAAGCTGAGTAAATATCTCAACACAAAAGGATGCTGCGGCATCCTTTTTTATTGCCTGCAGAACGCTTCAGCAGGCCTTGCAGGATGTTGATGAGCGAACCTTTAGTAATGAGTGGCCCAGCATCTGCCGTTGCAACAGCAGGCATACAGCGCGCCTATAGATGAGGCAAAGGGTGATGAGGCGGTGCAACGATCAGAAGAACTGTGCGCAATCACAGAAAGGGGAAGAAATGAGGACAAGAACAGCCAGGTAAACGGGCGATCCACCCGCAACAGCGCACGGGGATCCGCACCAAAAGCTAAATATCGCCCATAAAAAAACAGCCCCGACCGAAGTCGAGGCTGTCTGTATGGTGCGCCCGAGAGGATTCGAACCTCTGACCACCTGGTTCGTAGCCAGGTACTCTATCCAGCTGAGCTACGGGCGCTCATAAACTTTTGGTACTGCTTGAAATATGGTGCGCCCGAGAGGATTCGAACCTCTGACCACCTGGTTCGTAGCCAGGTACTCTATCCAGCTGAGCTACGGGCGCTCACAAACTTTTGTGTACTGCTTGAAAAATGGTGCGCCCGAGAGGATTCGAACCTCTGACCACCTGGTTCGTAGCCAGGTACTCTATCCAGCTGAGCTACGGGCGCTCATAAATCGTTGTTTCGTTTTAAATGGTGCGCCCGAGAGGATTCGAACCTCTGACCACCTGGTTCGTAGCCAGGTACTCTATCCAGCTGAGCTACGGGCGCCCTGTTTTAAAACGATAAAAAAAGCTTACTTATCAGTAAGCCTTTTCCAAAGTGTCGACTTGCTGATGGTCAACACATGACTCTTGCTTGAGTCGTAATATGGTGCGCCCGAGAGGATTCGAACCTCTGACCACCTGGTTCGTAGCCAGGTACTCTATCCAGCTGAGCTACGGGCGCAAATGGCGGAGAAGGGGGGATTCGAACCCCCGATGCGGGTATAAGCCGCATACTCCCTTAGCAGGGGAGCGCCTTCAGCCTCTCGGCCACCTCTCCGTTTGCGGGGCTGATAATACTTCACAGGGATTTTTAGTCAAACACTTTTTTGGAGAAAAAAGTGCGTTCGCTCAGCATTTGGTCAAAGCGTGGAATATTCAAACAATATCGGCACTTATCCCGCAGTTTCGCGCCCTGCAGGGCGATTTCAGGGGCCGAGAAAAAACAAAAGGCGACACATGAGGTGTCGCCTTGTCACAGCCATGAAAGTGGCTTAGAAGCCCGGTTGGCCCGGAACTTTCTCGGCCTGGATGCGCTGGTAGATCTCTTCGCGGTGTACGGAGACCTCTTTCGGCGCGTTAACACCGATACGGACCTGGTTGCCTTTAACGCCCAGTACGGTGACAGTCACTTCATCACCAATCATCAGGGTTTCCCCAACACGACGAGTCAAAATAAGCATTCGCTTGCTCCTGTATCCTGTTTTGTTTTTATATCGATATGCGACATTATCTAACAAAGATACCGATATGGTAAATGGTTGAAACTAAATCAATCAGAGATTGTTAGCCCAAGGGCTGCTCTTGCGGTGCCTGATCCAACCCGAAAGCCGCGTGCAGGGCTCGCACCGCCAGCTCCAGATACTTCTCGTCAATCACCACAGAGATTTTGATTTCAGAGGTCGAGATCAACTGCATGTTGATCCCCTCCTCGCCCAATACCTTGAACATGGTGCGCGCAACACCTGGATGGTTCCACATGCCGACACCGACAATGGAAACCTTGGCAATTTCGCCATTTCCCTGCACGCAGGAGGCGCCAAGTTCAGTAGCTGTCTCCTCCAGCAGTGCCCGGGCGCGGCGATAGTCATCACGATTCACCGTGAAGGTGAAGTCGGCGGTGCCATCTCCCAGGGTATTCTGCACAATCATGTCGACATCAATGTTGGCGTCACTGATCGGATTCAGGATCTGCGCGGCAACGGTTGGTCTGTCCGGCACGCCCAGAATGGTCAGGCTGGCCTCGTTGCGGTTAAAAGCGATCCCGGATACCAGGGGAGCTTCCATCCTATCACCTCCATATGTGATTAAGGTTCCCTCTCCATCGATAAAGCTCGACAGCACCCGCAGCGGGACGCGGTACTTGCCCGCAAACTCCACCGAGCGGATCTGCAACACCTTGGCGCCGAGACTGGCCATCTCCAGCATCTCCTCGAAGGTGATGGTGTCGAGACGACGCGCCTTGGGCTCGATGCGCGGATCCGTGGTGTATACCCCATCCACATCGGTAAAGATCTGGCACTCATCGGCCTTGATGGCCGCCGCCACGGCAACCGCCGTGGTATCCGAACCGCCGCGGCCCAGGGTCGTGATGGCATTATGCTCGTCACGGCCCTGGAAACCGGCGATCACCACCACCTTGCCCGCAGCCAGTTCGGCATGAACCAGCTCGGTGTCGATGTGGGTGATGCGCGCCTTGCCATAGGCGGAATCGGTATGAATCCGTACCTGATCACCGGTCATTGAGACCGCAGGACAACCGCGTTTGTTCAACGCGATCGCCAGCAGCGCTATGGTGACCTGCTCACCGGTGGAGACCAGTACATCCATCTCCCGTCGGTTGGCATCAGGATCCAGCTGCTGGGCCATGCCCAGCAGCCGGTTGGTTTCGCCCGACATGGCGGAGACCACCACCACCACGTCGTGTCCTTGGGCGCGGGTCTGCTCGACCCGCTCAGCTACCGCCTCGATCCGCTCCAGTGTGCCGACCGAGGTGCCGCCGTACTTCTGTACATAGAGTGCCACAGATCACCTCGCCCGATTACAGGCGCTCTTCCAGCCAGGAGTGAACGGATTGCAGCGCTGCCGGCACCGCCTCAGGCTGGGTACCACCCGCCTGTGCCATGTCCGGACGGCCACCGCCCTTGCCACCCACCTGCTGGGCAACCAGATTGACCAGCTCACCGGCCTTGACCTTGCCGGTCAAGTCGTTGGTGACGCCCGCGATCAGATTGACCTTGCCGTCGGCACAGGTGGCCAGCAGTACGACACCGGACTTCATCTGGTTTTTCAGCTCGTCCAGCATGCCGCGCAGGGATTTCGGATCGGCCCCTTCCAGCGCTGCAACCAGCACCTTCTGACCGTTGATCTCGATCACCTGACCCAGCAGATCGTTACCAGCCTGAGCGGCCAGCTTGGCCTTGAGCTGCTCCAGCTCGCGCTCCATCATCTTGGCCTTGTCCAGCATCTGGCGAACCTTGTCGGCGATGCAGAACTGGTCACCTTTCACCAGTGCAGCGGCTTCTTCGATCTGCTCGCCAACCTGATGCATGAAGTCGATGGCCGCTTTGCCGGTCACCGCTTCGATACGGCGCACGCCAGCTGCGATACCGCTCTCGGCGATGATCTTGAAGAAGCCGATATCACCGGTGCGCTTGGCGTGAGTACCGCCGCACAGCTCGGTGGAGTAATCGCCCATGCGCACCACGCGCACGTCGTCTTCATATTTTTCACCAAACAGCGCCATGGCACCGGCGGACTTGGCCGCTTCCAGATCCATCAGCTGGGTGGTGATTTCGTGGTTGGCGCGGATCTGGTTGTTGACCAGCTCCTCGACCCGGCGAATGGTCGCCATGGTCAGCCCCTCGAAGTGGGAGAAGTCAAAGCGCATGCGCTCGGCCCCAACCAGAGAACCTTTCTGGGTGACATGCTCGCCCAGTGCCTGACGCAGGGCAGCGTGCAGCAGGTGAGTCACGGAGTGGTTCAGGGCGATGGCCTGACGACGATCGCCATCAACCACAGCTTCCACTTCGGCGCCCTTCTCCAGAGTGCCCAGCTCCATGTAGCCCTTGTGGATGATCGCCTTGCCTGCTTTCAGGGTGTCGGTCACGGCAAAGATGCCGTCGTCCACTTTCAGGGTACCGCTGTCGCCGATCTGGCCGCCGGACTCGGCGTAGAAGGGGGTCTCCTCCAGCACGATGACCGCTTCGTCACCGGCGATAAGACCGCTCACCTCTTCCACACCCTTGTAGATACCAACCACGCGGGTGCGCTCGGTCAGGGTCTTGTAACCGGTGAAGGGGGTCTCGAAGTCGAGCTTGAGCATCTCGTTGTAGTTCACGCCGAAGCTGGAGGCCTCTTTGGCACGAGCACGCTGCTTCTCCATCTCGGCCTTGAAGCCCTCTTCGTCGATGCCGATCTCGCGCTCGCGCACCACGTCAGCAGTCAGGTCGGCCGGGAAGCCGTAAGTGTCATAGAGCTTGAACACCACTTCGCCCGGAATAACCTTGGCATCGCCCAGATTGGCCAGAGCGTCCTCCAGCAGCAGCAGACCGCGATCCAGCGTGCGGACGAACTGCTCCTCTTCGATGCGCAGCACACGCTCGACCAGCGGCAGCTGGGCGATCAGCTCGGCAGCGACATCCTTCATCTGCACCGCCAGCTCGGCAGCCAGTTTGTAGAAGAAGACATCGGTCGCGCCCAGCTTGCGACCGTGACGCACGGCGCGGCGGATGATGCGACGCAGCACATAGCCACGACCTTCGTTGGACGGCATCACGCCATCAGCCACCAGGAAGGCGCAAGAACGGATGTGGTCAGCGATGACGCGCAGAGACTGGTTGCTCAGGTCGGTGGTACCGACAATCTCGGCCGCTTTCTTGATCAGCGCCTGGAAGATGTCGATTTCGTAGTTGGAGTGGACACCCTGCATGATGGCGGAGATACGCTCCAGACCCATGCCGGTATCCACGGACGGACGCGGCAGCGGCTCCATGGTGCCGTCAGCCTGACGGTTGAACTGCATGAAGACCACGTTCCAGATCTCGATGAAACGGTCGCCATCCTCTTCCGGTGAGCCGGGACGGCCACCCCAGATGTGATCGCCGTGGTCATAGAAGATCTCGGTGCAGGGACCGCACGGGCCGGTATCGCCCATCGCCCAGAAGTTGTCGGAAGCGTAAGGGGCACCCTTGTTGTCACCGATGCGCACGATGCGATCGGCCGGCACACCGACCTCTTTTTCCCAGATATCGAAAGCTTCATCGTCAGTCGCGTAGACGGTCACCAGCAGGCGCTCTTTCGGCAGTTGCAGCACCTCGGTCAGGAAGCCCCATGCAAACTTGATGGCATCCTGCTTGAAGTAGTCACCGAAGCTGAAGTTGCCCAGCATTTCAAAGAAGGTGTGGTGACGAGCGGTATAGCCGACGTTTTCCAGATCGTTGTGCTTACCACCGGCACGCACGCAACGCTGGGAAGTCGTCGCACGATTGTAGGCACGCTTGTCTGCGCCAAGGAACACGTCCTTGAACTGGTTCATACCCGCGTTGGTAAACAACAGGGTCGGGTCGTTATGCGGTACCAGCGAGCTGGAGGAGACAACCTGGTGCCCCTGGGAACGGAAATACTCGAGAAACGCAGCGCGAATCTCTGACGTGGACATATACATGGAAAATCCTGCTTGATTCGAATACGGACTTTTAACCGCATTAATGTAAGTTTTCTGCGGGGTAAAGTAAAACGGACAGGGCCGCCACGGGCGAAAAAGCGCACATAAACGGGCCAGATAAGAGCGCCGCTGCCCACAGTGGCTTTTTTCACTGTCGAGAGGCAAAAAAGCAGCGCAGAAAGAGGGATGAGATGAACAAAAGGCCGCTTTTTCGGGATTGTGTACGCAAGCTACTGAACGGGCAGGAAAAACCTGCCATAAGGAGAGGTAAAACGACGTTTGCCACGCAGTGGCGTTACTCTTCCCGCTCCTGCAGGGCAGAGATGGCATAACGGGCCTGATCCTGGGTAAAACCGCGCCCCAGCAGATACTTGAGCCACTTCATCCGCAGCTTGAAATCCGCCAGATCGGCCACCCGGGCGCGCCGTTCGAGCAGGGCAAACGCCAGTTCGAACCAGTCCAGCTCCGGCTGATCGAATGCGGCATCAATCTGCATATCGTCGAGTCCCTTGCGGCGCAGATCGAAGCGGATCTTGATGGGGCCATGACCCTTGGCGGCACCGGCCCGTACAGCCATACCGCCGTAACGTTCGTCATTGACCCAGTTGTAACCGCGGCAGTAGTCGACCACCGCCTCGATCACCTCTTCATTGAAGCCCTGCTGGCGCAGCCGGTTGGCCAGCTCCGACTCGGCACTCTCGCGGCGGGCCAGACTGCGCATGGCAAAGGCGCGGGCAGCGGCAAGCTGCTCGGCAAAGGTCGGCTCGGCGGGCTCAACCGGTTCGGTCACGGATTCATCTACCATCATAAATAACAAGGCCGGGTAGATACCCGGCCTTCCTTTGTTCCTTATTCGAACTCTTGTTCGCTTTCGGCATCGAACTCTTCTGCCTCAACCGGTGCAGCCTTGTCGTCGACTGGCACGGCACCGGAGAGCAGCAGCTCGCGCAAGCGGGCTTCCACTTCGCCAGCCATCACCTTGTTCTCGGCGAACAGCTTCATCACGTTGGCCTTGCCCTGACCGATCTTCTCGCCGTTGTAGCTGTACCAGGCGCCGGCCTTGTCGATCAGCTTGTGCTTGACGCCGAGATCCACCAGCTCGCCCTCTTTGGAGATACCGGCACCGTAGAAGATCTGGAATTCAGCCTGCTTGAAGGGCGGGGCAACTTTGTTCTTGACCACTTTGACGCGAGTCTCGTTACCGACCACTTCGTCGCCTTCCTTGATGGCGCCGATACGACGGATATCCAGACGCACGGAGGCGTAGAACTTGAGCGCGTTACCACCGGTAGTGGTCTCCGGGCTACCGAACATGACGCCGATCTTCATCCGGATCTGGTTGATGAAGATGCACAGGCAGTTGGCGTTCTTGATGTTGGCGGTCAGCTTGCGCAGCGCCTGGGACATCAGACGGGCCTGCAGGCCAACGTGGGAATCCCCCATTTCACCTTCGATTTCCGCTTTCGGCGTCAGGGCCGCCACGGAGTCGACGATGATGACGTCAACCGCGTTGGAGCGAACCAGCATGTCGCAGATCTCCAGCGCCTGTTCACCGGTATCCGGCTGGGAGATCAGCAGGTCGTCGACGTTGACGCCCAGCTTGGCGGCATAGATAGGGTCGAGGGCGTGCTCCGCATCGACGAAGGCACAGGTTTTGCCTTTCTTCTGGGCTTCCGCGATCACCTGCAGGGTGAGGGTGGTTTTACCGGAAGATTCCGGGCCGTAGATCTCGACGATACGACCGCACGGCAGACCACCAATACCCAGCGCCACGTCCAGCGAGAGGGAGCCGGTGGAGATGGCTTCGATATCCATGGTCTTGCTGTCGCCCAGACGCATGATGGAACCTTTGCCGAACTGCTTTTCAATCTGACCCAGCGCAGCCGCCAGTGCCTTCTGTTTGTTCTGATCCATGCCAATCTCCGCTGGAAATCGTGAGTAAGAAGTGAAGTTGGGCTAAGTATACTGTCTATTCATACAGTATCAAGCCCAATTTATCTAAGCAGAGCCAACAGACCCGACAAGGCCTGTCTCACCGCCTGCTGGCGTACCTGTCGGCGATCCCCGTCGAAGCGGGCGAGCAGGGAGTGGTGACGGCCATTGCGGTCGGCCCAGGCGAACCAGACGGTGCCGACCGGCTTGCCTTCGGTGGCGCCGCCGGGGCCGGCGATACCACTGATAGCAACGCTGATGGAGGCAGACGAGTGGGCCAGCGCGCCGCGGGCCATCTCCAGCACCACGGCTTCGCTCACGGCACCGTGCTGTTCAAGGCTATCGCTGCTCACCCCCAACATCTGCTGCTTGGCCTCGTTGGTGTAGGTGACAAATCCGCGATCGAACCAGCCGGAGCTGCCCGCGATGTCGGTGATGGCGCTGGCCACCCCGCCGCCGGTACAGGATTCGGCGGTCGCCGCCAGCCAGCCCCGCTGACCGAGGGCCCGTCCCAGCTCGATGGCAAGGTGCTCTATCTCTGCATCCAGTTTCATCACGACTCCTTCTGATCCGCTCAAGGGGCACATTATGCGATCCCGCTAGCGCCGCCCGCAACCACGGCAGACCGCCCTTGCCTGCCGCAATGTGAGGTGCCGCATCGGTGTCATGCCTTCAATAGTGCAGAACAACCGCGCCCGGAACACCCGCTCCCCCGGCGCGGCGCTTATGTGTAGAATGGCGCCATCAAGCTCAAGGCTCATCACCGCAGACACTGGCCCGCAGAGGCCCCTTCTGGAACAGAACATGACCGCACAACACCAAGCCAGCGGCGCCACAAGCTCCGCTCCCGGCGCCAATCTGAGCGCCCACACGCCCATGATGCAGCAGTACCTTGGCCTCAAGGCCGAGAACCCAGAGATCCTGCTGTTCTACCGGATGGGCGACTTCTACGAGCTGTTCTATGACGATGCCCGCAAGGCCTCCCAACTGCTCGATATCTCCTTGACCAAACGCGGCCAGTCGGCGGGCAGCCCCATCCCGATGGCGGGGGTACCTTATCACGCTATCGAGGGCTATCTGGCCAAACTGGTACAGCTCGGCGAGTCGGCCGCCATCTGCGAGCAGGTGGGGGATCCCGCCACCAGCAAGGGGCCGGTGGAGCGCAAGGTCATTCGCATCATCACCCCGGGCACCGTCTCCGACGAGGCGCTGCTCAGCGAGCGCCAAGACAACCTGATCGCCGCCGTCTATCACGATGGCCGCCGCTTCGGCTATGGCACAATGGACATCGGCTCCGGCCGCTTCTTCATCAACCAGTTCGAGAAAGAAGAGACCTTGCTGGCTGAGCTGCAGCGCACCAATCCGGCGGAGCTGCTCTACCCGGAATCGTTCGAATTCCTGCACCATATCGAGGGGCGCCGCGGCCTGCGTCGCCGCCCGGAGTGGGAGTTCGAGCTCGGCACCGCCCGCAAGCTCTTGTGCCAGCAGTTCGGCACCCAGGATCTGGTGGGCTTTGGCGTCGACAAGAGCGAGACCGCCCTGTGCGCCGCTGGCTGCCTGATGCAGTACGTCAAGGACACCCAGCGCACCGCCCTGCCCCACATCCGCAACGTGCGCCTCGAGCAGCCGGATCACGCCGTCATCATGGATGCCGCCACCCGCCGCAATCTTGAGCTGACCCAGAATCTGGCCGGTGGCTATGAAAATACCCTGGCCGAGGTGCTGGATCGCACCGCCACTCCCATGGGCAGCCGCCTGCTCAAGCGCTGGATCCACCAGCCGATCCGCGATCGGGTGATCCTGAAAGGTCGCCAGAGCACCATCAAGGAGCTCATCGAGCAAAACCTCTACGACGAGTTGGGCAACCTGCTGCGTCAGGTGGGGGATGTGGAGCGCGTACTGGCCCGTCTCGCCCTGCGCTCGGCCCGTCCGCGCGACCTCACCCGGCTGCGGCAGGCCTTCGCCCAGTTGCCCGAGTTGCAGCGCCTGCTGGCGGACAACGAACACGAAGCGGTGCAGCAGCTGGCCGAGCGCGCCAGCACCTTCCCTGAACTGCTCGACCTGCTGGAGCGCGCGGTGATGGAAGTACCGCCGGTGCTGATCCGCGATGGCGGTGTCATCCGTGACGGCTTCAATCAGGAGCTGGACGAGCTGCGGGATCTGGCCAACGGCGCCACCGCCAGCCTCGCCCGCATCGAGGAGCGGGAGAAGCTGCTGACCGGTATCAACACCCTCAAGGTGGGTTACAACAAGGTGCACGGCTTCTATATCGAGGTGAGCCGCGCCAACAGCCATCTGGTGCCGGCCCACTACATCCGCCGTCAAACCCTCAAGAACAACGAACGCTACATCATTGATGAGCTGAAGAAGTACGAGGACAAGGTACTCACCGCCCAGTCCCAGGCGCTGGCGCTGGAGAAACGGCTCTACGAAGAGCTGCTCGATACTCTGCTGCCCCACCTCGGCGATCTGCAGGATTCCGCCGCCGCACTGGCGGAGCTGGACGTGCTGGCCAATCTGGCCGAGCGGGCCGAGACCCTCGACTATCGCTGCCCCACCCTCATCGACGAGGATCAGATCATCATCGAGGCGGGCCGCCATCCGGTGGTGGAGCAGGTGATGACAGATCCCTTTATCGCCAACCCTATCCGGCTGGAGCGGGAGCGGCGGATGCTGATCATCACCGGCCCCAACATGGGCGGTAAATCGACCTACATGCGCCAGACCGCGCTGATCGTGCTGCTGGCCCATATCGGTGCCTTCGTCCCCGCCGACAGCGCCCGCATCGGCCCCATCGACCGTATCTTCACCCGCATCGGAGCATCGGACGATCTCGCCTCCGGCCGCTCCACCTTTATGGTGGAGATGACCGAGACCGCCAACATCCTCAACAACGCCACCGCCCGCAGTCTGGTGCTGATGGACGAAATTGGCCGCGGTACCAGCACCTACGACGGCCTCTCGCTGGCGTGGGCCTGTGCCGAACAGCTGGCGAGCAAGATTGGCGCCTACACCCTGTTCGCCACCCACTACTTCGAGCTGACCCGCTTGCCGGAGCTGATGAGCGGGCTGGCCAACGTCCACCTGGATGCGGTGGAGCACGGCGACACCATCGCCTTTATGCACGCGGTACAGGAGGGGGCGGCCAGCCGCTCCTACGGCCTGCAAGTAGCGGCACTGGCGGGGGTACCCAAATCGGTGATCCAGCAGGCCCGTCACAAGCTGCATGAGCTGGAGAGCGCCACTCCGGTCGCCGCCGGTGAAAGCCGCCCAGCCCCGGTGGCCCTCGCCTCGCAGCCTCATCCGGTGGTGGAAGAGCTGGAAGCGGTGCGCCCGGACGAATTGACCCCCCGTCAGGCCCTGGACCTGCTCTATCGCCTCAAGCAGCTGCTGTAAGCAGCTGCCGCCGCGCAAGCATGCAAAAGGGGAACCGCGAGGTTCCCCTTTTTATGTTCAGCGCATCATATTCAGCACCCGGCAAACCAGTCAGGCCACCGCTCGCGCCTCTCCACGGGCCCGCAGCAGGCTCTGGCGCCCCTGCCAGTAACCCTGCAGATAGCCGGACTCCAGCTTGACCGGATCCTGGGTAAAACGGGAAACCATGAAATCGGCCGGTGGCGCGATCACCTCGATCTCGCAATCGGCAGGGGGATTGGCGATGAAATCGAGCGCCCGGTTGTAGGCGCGATCCCGCTCCAGCATGGCTTGCGCCAGCGCAGGCTGGGTTTTCAGCAAGGCTTTGACCATCCAGCAGAAACGGGCCGGCTTCTTGCGATATCCCCAGGGCTCCGACAGCACCACCGTCATCCGCCGCGCCCCGCGCCGATAGGCCTCGATCACCGGAATGGAATCGCTGATGCCGCCATCGGCCATCGGGCGACCATCGACGCAGGGGGTATCGTGCTGCACCACCGGCAGGGCGCAGGTAGCGGTCAGCACCTCATCCATGTTGTCGGGCCGCACCGGCAGATAGATGGCCTTGCCGCTCGCCACATCGGTCGCCACCGCGTAGAAGGGAATGTCGCGGGCGCAGAAAGTGTCGAGATCGAGCGGGAAGCGATGGCGACTGGCTTGCCACAGCCAGCCGATGTCCACCAGATCGCCCCCTTTGACGAAACGCAGGGGATCGAGAAACCGGGAGCTGCAAGCCAGCTCGGTGATGATGTGGTGACTGCGGCGCGGCTGCTCGCTCAGATAGGAGACCAGATTGGTGGCACCGGCCGAGACGCCCATGACGAAATCGAACGGGTAGTGGTGACTTTCGACAAACGCATCGAGCACGCCGCTGGCAAAGATGCCGCGCATCGCGCCCCCTTCGACAATCAGGGCGCAAGAGTGGGGATTAAACATAACAAGGCTCCGTCAGCTGTAATACCTGCCGGGATCGATCCCGGCCCAGTGATGGACGCCTTCATGCAGAACATCAAGACGCCGCAGCAGGACGATTCAGGCTCACTCACACAAGCCAGAAGCGGGCAGGAGCAAACCTGAACCGTGAAGCGACCCCCAGTATATGCAGCGCACCAACCTTCAAAAAATGAATTTAAATAATAAAAAACATGCCTTTTTGGCATGACTTGGTTCATCAGCAGAGACGGCCCTTTATCCGGGAACAGCACCATCAGGATCAAGGCAGCCCGGGCCCGAACGTCCCGTCGACGGGGTTGTAGTGGTAGGCCCGATAATCAAAATCCACCTTATCCAAGCGCGGATTGGCCAACTCGAACAACAGGCGTCTGGGGAGCTGTGCCTGATCGAGGGAAGGTTTGAAGTGGCGCAGCCAGAGCTGTTGCAGCGAGCCATCCCGCCACGCCAGCTTGAGCCCGACCGAGATGCGGCGGATGGCGGCCTGATTATCCTTGTGGGTGTAGAAGAGGTGGAGGAAGGGATAGTGCAGCGCCACTCGCCGATCCACGGTGAGGCCGGGCAGATCACTGTGCTGCTCCTGCTCGATAAAGAGCTCGTTGGCCCCGCGGCAGAAGAGGTCGATGCGACCGCGAACCACCAGCTTGAACAGCCGCTCGTAACCGTCGATCTCCTGCACCTTGAAACCCCCATGACGCAGGATCTCCGCATCCTGCCAGCCACGCCCCTGCCCGTGCAGAAATTGCTGCAGCTCGGCCAGGGTATTGACCCTTGCCACCGCATCGGCCTGCTGCGGACTGACAAAGCAGATGCGATAACCGAGGATGCCCAGCTCCACCGGAAAACGGACGTAATCCAGCGCTCCGCTCTCCGCGGCCGGACGCAGACTGTCGGCTACAAACAGATTGGGGTATTGCTGAGTCTGCACAATCTGTCGCATCCGGATACGGTTCATCGGCGGCGCGGTTCGCAGCTCGTAGTCACCGAAGCTGTCGCGGGTCTTCTCCAGCGCCAGCTGCAACAGATCGCGAAAATAGAGGGTACGCAAGTCCCGATCGCTCTCGGGGCTGATGTGAGTGATGACGTCGCTCGCCCGTAGGGGAGTGGCAAGGAGGGAAAGGCTGCACAGCAGCAAGCAGGAAGCGAGGCGATGAAAGGTCATACTGCTCATCCCGGGGAATACACGCTCACTAGAGTGTAGCGCCGGGACGAGCCGCCTTCTAAAGGGAAACTCCGCCTACCAGAACATCCGGCCCAGCAGGGGCGCCAGCAGCACGGTCACCATGCCAGCGATCATCATCACCATGCTGGAGACCACGCCCTCTTCGTTGCCCATCTGATAGGCCCTGGCGGTGCCGGCGCCGTGGGCCGAGGCTCCAAACCCCGCCCCCTTGCCGAGACGGCTGCGAATGGCCAGCACGGTGAGCACGCTCTCCCCCACTGCCATGCCGATCACTCCGGTCAGCACCACAAACAGCGCAGTGAGATCGCTTTGGCCACCGATGGCACGGGTCGCCTCCACCGCAAAGGGGGTGGTGATAGAGCGCATCGCCAGACTGCGTTGCAGCATGTCGGAGAGATCCAGCCAGCGCGCCAGCAGCACTGTGCTACCAACCGCCATGATGACCGAGGCGACCACCCCCACCGACAGCGACAGCCAGTGGCGACGAATGAGCTGGCGGTTCTCGTAGACCGGCACCGCAAAGGCCACGGTGGCCGGGCCCAACAGCCAGAGCAACCAGTGGGATTCCGCCATGTAATCCTGATAAGGGATGTGGAACAGCAACACCACGGCCACCAGCAGGGTCGGTGCCAGCAGCAGCGGCATCAGCGGCAGGATGCGCTTTTTGCCGTAGAGCCACTTGCTGGCGTAGTAGAAGATCAGGGTCAGGGCGAAACAGAGCAGCCCGAGCAGGGTATCAGACATGACGGCGACTCCGGCGGGCCAGTTTCAGTTCGAGGCGGTAAACCCTGTCCACCACCAGCGCCGTGGTGCCGAGCACTAGCGTAGTGCTCACCAGCAGCACCACCATGATGCGCCACCCCTCCTGCAGCAGCAGATCCTGATAGTTGACCACCGCCACCACGGCGGGCACGAAGAAGAGCAGCATCTCGGCCAGCAGCCAGCGAGCACCCGCGCTGAACCACTCGGCCTTAACCACCCCGAGCAGGATACAGGCCAGCAGCAACAGCATGCCGGTGAGGTTGGCGGGCAGCGGCAGATGGAGGGTACGCACCGCTGTATCGGCCAGCAGCCAGATGGCTGCCAGCAACACAATCTGGAAGGGAGTCTGTAACCAGCGCAAGCAGAGGGCTTTCATGATCATCGTCTTTCTGTGAACCGGCTCACAGTATAGAGTTGAGCAAAACCTGCCAGAAATGAATTAAAATTATCGAATTCATGCCGCATAGGCATACTTCATCCCGTACCCGCCAACACGAGTCGAGAGAGTCCATGGATATTCGCGCCCTGCGCTATTTTGTCGAACTGGTGCGGGAGAAAAGCTTCACCCGCGCCTCTGAAAAGCTGTTCGTCACCCAGCCCACCATCAGCAAGATGATCCGCAATATCGAGGAGGAGCTGGGCCAACCCCTGCTCAACCGGGAAGGACGCCGCTTCACTCTGACCGACAGCGGCCAGGTGCTGTTCAACCGGGCCCAGACCATCTTGGCAGAGATGCAGCAGCTGGAGGCCGAACTGGCGGATCTGCAGAGCCTGCAACACGGTCGCCTCACCCTCGGCATTCCCCCCATGGTGGGTCACGTCTATGCGGATCTGATCCGCGCCTACCGCACCCGCTATCCCAAGGTGGAGCTGACCCTGGTGGAGTACGGCGGTCGCCGCATCGAACAGGCGGTGCTGGAGGGGGAGCTGGATCTCGCCATCACCATGCTGCCGACCAAAGAGGGGGGCGCCCTCAGCGCGCTGGAGCTGGATCAATACCCGATCCGGGTAGTGCTGCCAGATCAACCGCGCTGGCATGGCGAGGCACCGCTGCGGCTGGAGTCCCTCCAGGAGGAGCCCTTCCTGCTCTATACCCAGGCGTTTACCCTGAGTGAGCGGCTGGAGCAGGCGTGTCAGGAGGCGGGCTTTGTGCCGCAGGTGGCGGCGCGCAGCAGCCAGTGGGATTTTCTCACCGCCATGGTGCGCAGCGGCATGGGAGTCGCCTTCTTGCCGGAGCCGGTCTGCAACCGGCTGACCCCGGATGGTCTGGTGCTGCGACCGCTGGAGCCCGAATTGAGCTGGCGACTCGGGGTGATCTGGCCGAGCGAGCGCTACCTGTCGCGCACCGCCGAGGCCTGGCTGGCCCTCTGTCGCCAGCGGCAGGCACCTCAGTAATCGCCGAAGCGATCGGTCTGCGGATTGTAGAAGTAGGGGCGGTAATCGAAGCTGATCCCGTCGAGGAAGGGATTATCCAGTCGCAACAGTCGGCGCTGGGATAGCTTGGCAAAGGCGATGGCCGGGCCAAAGCTCTTGCGCCACAGCGCCTGTAGCGAGCCATCCTGCCACGCCAGTTGCAACCCCCGCTCGACCCGCTGCAGTGCCTCGCGATTGTTGGGATTGGTGTAGAAGACCCGAGGCAGCGGGTAGTAGATCAACAGCGCATCATCCACCAGCAGATCCGTCATCTCCTTGTGGGTCAGCTGCTCGCTGCGCAGCTCGCTCACCCCGCGGCAGAAGAGATCGAAGCGGCCCCGCGCCACCATTTTGAACAGCTTTTCGTACCCCTCCACCTCCACCACCTCCATCCCGGCGTAGCGCAGGATATCCACATCCAGCCACCCCTTGCCCTGACCGAAGGTGAACTGCCGCAGCCCCTTGAGGTCGGTCACTTTGCTCACCGCCGCCTTTTGCTGCGGGCTGACAAAACAGATGCGGTAGCTGACGATCCCCAGATGGATGGGAAAACGGACATAGGCGAGCCCCAGATCCTCACGGGTGCTGCTGTAGCTGTCCATTACAAAGAGGTTGGGATAACTGTCGAGCTGCATGCTGAGCCGCTCACGCGCCTTGGTCATGGGCGGCGCAGGATCCAGCAGATAGTCGCCAAACTGGTCGCGGGTCTTGTCGAGGGCGAGCCGCAGCAGCTCCCGATCATAAGTGGTGCGCGGATCCCGCTCGCTCTCCGGGCTGATATAGGTAAACCGGGTGGCCGCCTGTCCGGTCAGCGACAACATGCAGAACAGAGCGGCAGCCAGCAGATGCAGGGGTGACATAAACCGCGCCTTGGCTGAAGGGGGTACTTTCAGTGTAGCCCTGAGCGTGGGCGCTCGGCCCTGCCACCACCCCACGCTCTCCTCCCCTTTTCGGCCAGTCGCATCCATCAGCCTACTCCCCCACCGGAGGCGTTCTTCTGAGCGCTGTGGCATAACGCTGATAGGCAGCAGAGTCGCGCACCTGCTCGATGGCATCCCACACCTGCCGGCTTTGTCGGGGATGGGCCTGATAAAAGCGGTGAGAGAAAACCAGATAGTAGGGCTTCTCCACCAGCACCGGCGACAGCCGCTCGATGCGGGCCTGCAACTCGGGATGTGCCGCCAGAATACTGTCAGCCACCTCGGTCTGGATGGCGGTCGCCTGCGCCCGATCCATCACCAGCTTTTTCAAAATGATCAGCGGGTCACGGCTGGAGTCATCCACCTCGGCTCCCGCAGCCTGCAACAAGTCGACGATGGAAAATCCTGACTGGGCAGCCACCACGCCATTGACCCTGAGGGTGGTGCCATCCCACTGGCTCTTACCCCCCTTGAGCTGGTAGAGACTGTAACTCTCTGTCAGCAGCCGCTTGGCAGGGTCGGGTTTGCCCTCACGCATTGGATAGACCCCCACTGTGGTCGCCCGCTCGACGCTATAGCTCATCTTGATGGCCGCATCCATCTGGCCACTGCTCACCTGAGAGAGGCAGCGCTTCCACGGTAGCGGCGTCAGCACGATCTCGGCATCAAGAGCGGTAGCAACCGCCTTGAGGTGATATTGCACAACCCCCTCCCCCGATTGCAGCAGCCAGGGGTAGGAATCACTGTTTTCAAAGCAGGTACGCAGCGTAAAGGCTGGGGTCGCACTGCCGGTGGCGGGCAGCAGCAACGCAATAAAGAGCAGATAGCGGGCAGATGCGCGCATGGGCCATATCCTTGGCGGCAATTATTCCATCTCCACTATATCAGCCAACAGGAGTGAGCCAACAAGGATACATCCGGGCCACCACCGGCCCGGAGAGCAGGTTCACACCGTGCCCGGCACTACTCTTCGCCGATAGGTGCGGCGATCCACTTCATCAGCGTCAGCATATCCTGCGGCGCCACGCCGACCGAGAGGCCGCGCTTGCCGCCGCTCACCAGGATCTCGTCAAACTGCAGCGCCGACTCATCGAGCACGGTAGGCAACAATTTCTTCTGGGCCAGCGGGCTGATGCCACCCACCTTGTAACCGGTCAGCTTCTCCGCTTCCGCCGGTTTCATCATCTCCACCTTCTTGAGGCCGGTCGCCTTGGCCAGCTGTTTCAGGCTGCACATGCCGGATGAGGGAACGATGGCCACCACCGCCTGTTTGTCGTGGTGGGCGATCAGGGTCTTGAATACCTGAGCCTCCGGCAGCCCGAGCTGGGTCGCGGCATGCTTGCCGAAATCGTCGTGAGCTTCGCACTCGTAGGGGTAGAGCTTGTGGGGGATCTTGAGCTTCTTCAGCAGGTTGATGGCAGGAGTCATGATGGTTGCCTTGAATCGAATCGCATAAAAACAAGGCCAAACAGTCTGCTCCTTACACTTGGGTGATGCAAGTCACGCTCGAACGTTGATGTTCGGCAAGAGTTAGAGCAAGCCAATACTTTTAACAAACTGGTGAGGAGCGATTAGTCACATGGCAGGCCATTGCCCATTCAGTTCAATACACTCCTTACGAAACTTGCCCCATAGTTTGGGGTCTGTAACGCCATTTAGTTTCAAGCCCATATTGATCAATAGACTCCGGAAAATCCGGAGCTGGCGCAAAACATTGAACTCAGCCCGCTCATGTGTGAGATGAGTGGACGCAACCAATTGAGAAATCGAGTCATCAACTGTTGAACCATACTCCTGACGGAAATCATCCAAGGTAGCATCGAACGTTGATTCTCTGAGCTCTTTTAGGATGGCGGGAGACATAGTGGAATAGTCTTGAGCTTTAGTAATCAAGCCATCACAGACCGTGTTGATATCCGTTGTATTAGCCCATGATGCGGAAGAAACGAGCAGGAAAAGTAAATAGAGTTGGCGCATGAATAGATTCCCCCCATAAAGGCTGAAATGATGCTGCAATCAACAAATTTTGAAAAGGGCGCCTTGTCGGCGCCCTTTGGCTGGATGGATATCGCTGAAGCCTGCTGGCTTGGGCTGGCGATCAACCGGTGTTGCGCATACCTGCCGCAATACCGGCGATGGTGACCATCAGCGCCTTGTCCAGCTCGGGATGCAGGGTCTCCGGGTGGTTGCGGGAGCGGTTGAGCAGCTCGGCCTGCAGCACGTTGAGCGGGTCTGTGTAGGGGTTGCGCAGCTTGATGGACTCCTTGATCCAGGGCTGATCTTCCAGCAGATCCCCGCGCGGGCTCAGCTTCAGCACCACCTCGATGGATTCGGCGAGCTCCTGACGCAGCTGTTTGCCAAGGCCCCACAGCTCCTGCGGCACCAGACGGGTGTCGTAGTACTCGGCGAGCCAGACGTCCGCCTTGAGGAATACCATCTCCAGCATTTCGAGGCGAGTGCGGAAGAAGGGCCACTGGGCGCTCATCTCTTCCAGCACCGCCAGCTTGCCGCCGTCGATGGCCTGTTGCAGCGCCTTGTGGGCACCGAGCCAGGCCGGCAGCATCAGGCGGTTCTGGGTCCAGGCGAAGATCCACGGAATGGCGCGCAGGCTCTCGACGCCGCCGTTGGGCTTGCGCTTGGAGGGACGGGAGCCGAGCGGCAGCTTGCCGAGCTCCATCTCCGGGGTAGCGGCACGGAAGTAAGGGACGAAGTCCGGATGACCGCGCACAATGCTGCGGTAGTGATCGCAGGAGTCGGCGGCCAGCTGTTCCATCACCTCGCGCCAGCACTCTTTCGGCTTGGGCGGCGGCAGCAGGTTCCCTTCCAGCACGGCGCTGGTGTAGAGCTCAAGACTCTTGATCGCCACTTTCGGCAGACCGAACTTGAAGCGGATCATCTCCCCCTGTTCGGTGGTACGCAAACCGCCGCGCAGGGATCCCGGCGGCTGGGAGAGGATGGCCTGATGGGCAGGCGCACCACCACGACCGACGGTACCGCCACGGCCATGGAACAGGGTGAGGCGGATGTTGTTGGCTTCGGCAAGTCCCACCAGGGATTCCATGGCGGCGTACTGGGCCCAGCCAGCGGCCATCATGCCCGCATCCTTGGCAGAGTCGGAGTAACCGATCATCACGTACTGACGGCCCTGAATGTAGCCGCGATACCAGTCCACCGAGAGCAGACGCTCCATCACGGCGGTGCCTGCCATCAGGTCATCCTGGGTTTCAAACAGCGGGGCGACCGGCATGCGGAACTTGCAGCCAGCCTCTTTGAGCAGCAGTTGCACCGACAGCACATCGGACGGCGCACCGGCCATGGAGATGATGTAGATGCCGAACGCATCGGGGTCGTGCTCGGCGATGACCTGACAGGTATCCAGCGTCTCGCGCACCTCGGCGCTCGGTTCCCAGTCGTGGGGAATGAGCGGGCGACGGGAGTTCAGTTCGTTGAGCAGGAAGGCCTGTTTGTCATCTTCGCTCCACTCGGCGTAGTCACCCAGACCCAGATAGCGGGTCAGCTCGGAGAAGACCAGCCCGTGACGCTCGCCATCCTGACGGATATCCAGCTTGACCAGATGGATGCCGAAACAGGCGACTTTGCGCAGCACATCCAGCAGCATGCCATCGGCGATGTTGCCCATGCCGCAGGCGTGCAATGAGTGGTAGCAGAGCTCCAGCGGCTCGCGCAGCTGGGCGGTGGTCTTGACCAGATCCTGACTCTCGCTCGCCTGGCCCTGCACCTTGGCGGTGAGGTGCTCCTTGGTTTCGCGCAGCGCTTCACGCAGCTCGCGCACCAGCGCGCGGTAGGGCTCGGGGTGATCGCCAACGCGAGCGCGCACGGCGTCGGTACAGTCAGACATGGAGAGCTCGGAGGTGAGCTCCTTGATGTCTTTGTAGAACAGGCTCACCGCCATCCAGCGACCCAGCTCCAGCACTTCGGCAGTCACCTTGGCGGTAACGAAGGGGTTGCCGTCTCGGTCACCGCCCATCCAGGAGGTGAACTTGACCGGCGCGGCATCCAGCGGCAGCCGCACACCCAGATGGTGTTGCAGACGCTCGTCCAGATTGCGCATGAATTCGGGGATGGCAGGCCACAGGCTGTTCTCCACCACGGCGAAGCCCCACTTGGCCTCGTCGACCGGTGTCGGGCGCTGTTCGCGAATCTCGTTGGTGTGCCACGCCTGATTGATGAGCTGCTCGATGCGATTGAGGATCTTGTCCCGCTCGCGGGGCAGCAGGTCGGAGAGCTCCAGCGCCTCGAGGCAGTCGTTGAGCTGTACGTGCTTGTGGATCAGGGTGCGACGGGTCACCTCGGTGGGGTGAGCGGTCAGCACCAGATCGATATCCAGCTCGCGCACGGCCTGAATGATGGCCTCTTGCGACAGGTTGGACGCTTTCAGCTTGTCGAACATCTGCTCCAGCGGATCCGGGGTGCAGACCTGCTCTTCACAGCGACGGGAGATGGTGTGGAACTGTTCCGCCACGTTGGCCAGATTGAGGAACTGGCTAAAGGCGCGGGCCACTGGCAGCAGTTCGTCATCGCTCAGGGTGCGCAGGGTATCGAGCAGACGTTCCCGGTCTGATTCATTGCCCTTGCGGGAGGACTTGGCCAATTGGCGAATGGTTTCGATCTTGTCGAGAAAGGCCTGACCCTGATGATCCTTGATGGATTTACCCAGCAGCTGACCCAGCATACCTACGTTGGCGCGTAGTGCGGCGTACTTTTCGTTCATTCCACATCCTTATCTTGTTGGTGCCTGACACCCATCCGGGGTGCTAGACGACCTCACTTATTGTTGTGCGATTACAACATATGCTCCGTCATCTTAGGGTGACAATCTACCCAGATTGTCTGCGCAAGGTCAAATAACAGGCCGATTCAGAACATGTATTTCCATCACCACTCCACAACCGGCTTGTTATGTAACTTACTTACAGTTCTTACGCCCCTTTCACCGCCGCCGCTACAGGCAAAAACGTCTGATCAGGTGCTGCAACACCGAGGTGGTCGGCTTGACGAAGGAGAGGTCGAGATACTCATCCGGCTGGTGCGCCTGGGTGATATGACCGGGGCCCATCACTATGGTCTCGCAGCCAAGCTGCTGGATAAACGGCGCCTCGGTGCAGTAGTTGACCGACTCGGCGGCGCGGCCGCTCGCCTTCTCCGCTTCGCGCACCAGCACAGAGTCGTCGGCGCAGGCGTAGGCAGGAATGGGTTCATGCAGATGTTGCAGATGCAGACAACCCGGCTGGTGGATCTCGATGGGCGACAGCGCTTCTTTGAGCATCCCCATCAGCTCGTCAGGCCCCACCTGCGGAGTGGGTCGCAGATCGATATGCAGCTCGCAGCAGCCGCAGATGCGGTTCGGGCTGTCGCCGCCCTGAATGTAACCGAGGTTCAGGGTTGGCTGCGGCACGGCAAAGCGGTGGTCGGCGTAGCGATCTTTCAGATCCTGCTGCAAGCGCAGCACCTGCCCCATCGCCTTGTGCATGATCTCCATGGCGTTGACGCCGTTGGCGGGATCCGAGCTGTGACCGCTCTTGCCGGTAATGCGGATCGCCTCCGACATATGCCCCTTGTGGGCCACCACAGGCACCAGTCCGGTCGGCTCGCCAATCACGGCGTAGTCGGGTTTAAGCTCCGCCGCCGCGGCGATGGCGCGGGCCCCCGCCATGGTGGTCTCTTCGTCGGCAGTGGCGAGAATACGCAGCGGCTTGGTCAGCTTGGTGAGGTCAATATCTTTGAGCGCCTCGACGATAAAGGCGAAGAAGCCCTTCATGTCGATGGTGCCGAGGCCATAGAGGCGATTGCCCTCTTCGGTCACCTTGAAGGGATCCTTGCTCCAGCCCCCCTCATCGAACGGCACAGTATCTGTGTGGCCTGCCAGCAGCAGACCGCCCTCCCCCTGACCAATCGTCGCCACCAGATTGAACTTGCCCGGCAGATCGGGGAGCGCCGTTACCTCGCACTGAAAACCGAGCTGACCGAACCAGTCGGCCAGCAGCCGGATCACAGCCTCATTGCTCTGATCCCACTTGGGATCCGTGCTGCTGATAGAGGGAATCGCAATAATATTCTTATAAAGTGAAAAAAAATCCAGATTGGCCATCAGCTCCTCCTTGCGTCCCCGGAATGTTTCTGTTAGAAAATACAAATGCAAAGTGAGTGCATGAATATTCTGTAATTTTACCTGAATATCTGGCTCATCAACAAAGGCTTCTAGTTGTAAGGGAAAGTTAATGTTCTGTCACCTGATCTATAACCGACGACACACACCCGCCTGAATTGCCCCTCCGCACTTGTGCAAAGGGGCGCTCGAACCCCCTTGTGCACTGCAGCGTCATGCTGTGAATCTCGAACTCTGACTTGGAATTTTCAACATGCTTAACACCGTTATCGTCGGTGCCAGTGGCTACGCGGGAGCCGAACTGGCCGCACTGGTACAGAACCATCCACAACTCAAACTGTTCGGCCTCTATGTCTCGGCCGGCAGTCAGGATGCCCACAAGCGCTTCTCTTCCCTGCATCCCCAGTGGGTCGGAGCCCTCGATCAGCCGCTGCTGCCGCTGGACGACGACGGCATGACCCGGATCCTGACCCAGGCCGATCTGGTGCTGCTGGCCACCGCCCACGAGGTGAGCGCCGAGCTGGCACCCAAGTTTCTCGCCAAGGGGCTGCCGGTGTTCGATCTCTCCGGCGCCTTCCGGGTCAAGGATCAGGGCTTCTACGACAGCTTCTACGGCTTCACCCACGACAGCGAGCAGTGGCTGGATCAGGCCGTCTATGGCCTGGCGGAGTGGAATGCCGATGCCATCGCTACCGCCCAGCTGATTGCGGTGCCGGGTTGCTACCCGACCGCATCGCTGTGCGCTCTCAAGCCGCTGCAGCAGGATGGTCTGATTGCCAAGGGGTGGCAGCCCATCATCAACGCCGTCTCCGGGGTTTCCGGCGCCGGTCGCAAGGCGGCCATCAACACCAGCTTCTGCGAAGTGAGCCTCAATCCCTACGGCACCTTCAATCACAGACACCAGCCGGAGATCAGCCACCACCTCGGCAAGGAGGTGCTGTTCCAGCCCCACCTTGGCAACTATGTGCGCGGCATTCTGGCCACCATCTATGTACAGCTGGCGGACGGCGTCCCCCCCACCCAGGTGGATCAGGCCTTCCTCAAGGCTTACGAAGGCAAGCCGCTGGTGCGCCTCACCGGCCAGATGCCCTCCATCCGTGGCGTCGCGGGCACCCCTTACTGCGATATCGCCTGGCAACAGCAGGGCAACATGTTGGTGGTGGTCTCTGCCATCGACAACCTGCTCAAGGGCGCCGCCTCGCAAGCCATGCAGTGCATAAATATCAAATTTGGTTTTGAACCGGCCACCGGCCTGATTTAAGGACTTAGGAAGGATCTCGAACATGGACAAACAGACGTTGGTAATCAAGCTGGGCGGCGCCCTTATCGAGAACGACGAGGCGCTGACCGCCCTGTTCGCCACCCTCAAAACCTTCCTCGACGATCAGCACCGTCCGCTGGTGTTGGTGCACGGCGGTGGCTGTCTGGTGGATGACCTGCTCAAGGGGCTGGGCCTCACCTCCACCAAGAAGAACGGCCTGCGGGTAACCCCGTTCGAGCAGATCCCCTTTATTGCCGGTGCGCTGGCAGGGACCGCCAACAAGCAGATGATGGCCAAGGCGATCGCCACTGGCATTCCGGCAGTGGGGCTCTGCCTCGCCGACGGCGGCCTCTGTCAGGTGACCCAGCTCGACCCGGATCTCGGCGCGGTCGGCGAGTGCAAGCCGGGCAACCCGGCGCTGGTAGCGGGCATCCTCGGTCAGGGCTTCTTGCCGGTAGTGAGCTCCATCGGCATCACTGCCGAAGGGCAGCTGATGAACGTCAACGCAGATCAGGCGGCCACCGCCATTGCCGAAGCGCTCGGTGCCGATCTGGTGATGCTCTCCGATGTGAGCGGCATCCTCGATGGCAAGGGCAAGCTGGTGCCCCAGCTCGACAAGCTGACCGCGCTGGATTTGATGGAGAAAGGGGTGATCCGCGACGGCATGGCGGTCAAGGTAGAAGCAGCCCTGCACGCCGCCGAGACCCTCGGCAAGCCGGTCTGTGTCGCCAGCTGGCGCTACCCGGATCAGCTGCTCAAGCTGCTGGCTGGCGGCGCGGTCGGCACCCAGGTAGCTATTTGATCTCCACCGGAACAAGGAACATCCGATGCAACATCTTCTGAAAGACAGTGATCTGAACAAAGCCCAGATTGAAGCGCTGATTGCGCTGGGCAAAGCGGTCAAGGCCGACCCGAAGAAGTACAGCCAGGCGCTGGCGGGCAAGAGCGTGGTCACCCTGTTCGAGAAACCCTCCCTGCGCACCCGGGTCACTTTCGACATCGGCATCGCCAAACTGGGCGGCCACAGCGTCTATATGGATCAGCAAAACGGCGCGCTGGGCAAGCGGGAGTCGGTGAAGGATTTCGCTGCCAACCTGTCCCGCTGGTGTGATGCCATCGTCGCCCGGGTGTTCGATCACCAGACCCTGGTCGAGCTGGCAGAGCACGGCTCAGTGCCGGTAGTGAACAGCCTGTGCAACCTCTACCACCCCTGTCAGGGGCTGGCCGACTTTATGACCATTGCCGAGCACTACGACGATCTGTCGAAGGTGAAGCTTGCCTACCTCGGTGATGGCAACAACGTCAGCCACTCTCTGCTGCTGCTGGGGGCCACCCTGGGCACCGACGTCACCCTCATCTGCCCGAAAGGCCACGGCCCGGATACCCAGATCTTCCTGCAAGCGCAGGCTCTGGCGGCCAAGTCGGGGGCGACCATCCACATCAGCGATGACGTGGCGGATATCGAAGGGTTCGACGTGGCCTACACAGATACCTGGGTCTCCATGGGCGACAACACCCCGATGGAGCAGGTCAAAGACCTCTTTATGCCTTACCAGATCAACCAGGCCCTGCTCGACCGCACCGGCATCCAGCACGTGCTGCACTGCCAACCGGCGCACCGCGAGCTGGAGATCACCTCGCAGGTGATGGATGGCCCCGCCTCCCTCATCATGGACGAGGCCGAAAACCGGATGCATATCCAGAACGCCGTGTTGCTGACCCTTCTCGGCGGCAAGTAACGCGGCACTCAACCTGAATCACGACCCTTTTATTGAATCATCATCGAATCATCACGGAGAGAAGTAACATGAGCGGAATCAACAAGATCGTACTGGCTTACTCGGGTGGACTGGATACCTCGGCCATCATTCCCTGGCTGAAAGAGCACTATGACGCCGAAATCATCGCCTTCGTGGCCGACGTCGGTCAGGAGCGCGACGATCTGGAAGGGATAGAGCAAAAAGCCATCGCCTCTGGCGCCACCAAGTGCATCATCAAGGATCTGCGCGAAGAGTTTGTCAAAGAGTACGTCTATCCGACCCTGAAGACCGGCGCCGTCTATGAAGGCACCTATCTGCTGGGCACCTCCATGGCCCGTCCGGTGATCGCCAAGGCGATGGTCGAGGCCGCACTGGCGGAAGGGGCCGATGCCATCTCCCACGGTTGCACCGGCAAGGGTAACGATCAGGTGCGTTTCGAAGGTGCGGTCGCCGCGCTGGCGCCCCAGCTGAAAGTGATCGCCCCGTGGCGGATCTGGGACATGCGCTCCCGGGAAGATCTGCTCTCCTATCTGGAGACCCGCAACATCCCCTGCAAGGCGACCCTGAAGAAGATCTACAGCCGCGACGCCAACGCCTGGCACATCTCCACCGAGGGTGGCGAGCTGGAGAGCACCTGGAACGAGCCCTCCGAAGCGGTCTGGCAGTGGACCGTACCAGCCGAGCAGGCACCGGATCAGCCGGAGTACGTCAAGCTGACCGTGGCGCAGGGTGAAGTGGTGGCCGTTGACGACCAGCCGCTCAGCCCGCACCAGATCCTGATGACCCTGAACGAGCGTGCCGGCAAGCACGGCGTGGGCCGCATCGACATCACCGAAAACCGGATGGTGGGGATGAAGTCCCGCGGCTGCTACGAAACCCCGGGCGGTACCGTGATGGTCGCCGCGCTGCGCGCCGTGGAAGAGCTGGTACTGGATCGCCCGACCCGCGCCTGGCGGGAAAAGCTGGGTGCCGAGTTCTCCCATCTGGTCTATGACGGTCGCTGGTTCACCCCGCTGTGCAAGGCGATCCTCGCCTCTGCCAACGCCATCGCCGAAGATCTGGACGGTGAAGTGGTGCTGAAGATGTACAAGGGTCAGGTCACCGCGGTGCAGAAGAAGTCGCCGAACAGCCTCTACTCCGAAGACTTCGCCACTTTCGGGGCCGATGAAGTGTATGACCAGAGCCATGCCGAAGGCTTTATCCGTCTCTACACCCTGGCCAGCCGGATCCGCGCCATGAAGGAGCAACATCAAGCCATCGGTGGCGACCATACCCACGGCTAAGCAAGCGCGATAACCCATTGATTCCGTTGAGGGGGCATGGCCCCCTCTTCTACAGGCAGAGGGCATAGCCCCTGACCCATCATCAGCGGGTGTGACAAGAGCGGCAGCGCCCCGGCCGCTTCTGTGAGATAACAGGGGCTGTGTGAATATGATGCTGACGTATTTTCTCCCTTCTCCCCTTGCGGGAGAAGGGGCGGGGATGAGGGGGGAATTACCCTCACCCTAGCCCTCTCCCAGAGGGAGAGGGAACCGATTCGCAGTTGCTGGATTTGACGTGTTCAACGGCAACAGCACTCATCACCACTGCACTGTTATTCAGGAAAATACAGGGCAAGATTTCTGCGCGCAGGCCAAGAGGCCGCGCGAGTACGGCAGGCGTAAACACCTACCGACAACGCATTCAAGGAGAGCAGTATGGCACTTTGGGGTGGACGCTTCAGTCAGGGAGCCGATAGCCGGTTCAAGCAGTTCAACGATTCGCTGCGGTTCGATTACCGGCTGGCGGAGCAGGATATTCAGGGCTCCATGGCCTGGGCCAAGGCGCTGGTGAAAGTGGGCGTGTTGACCGAGGGCGAGCAGGGCAAGTTGCAACAGGCGATGGAGGTGCTGCTCGCCTCGGTGCAGCAGGATCCCCAGCAGATCCTGAGTTCGGACGCCGAAGATATCCACTCCTGGGTCGAGAGCCAACTGATTGCCGCCGTCGGCGATCTCGGCAAGAAACTGCACACCGGCCGCTCGCGCAACGATCAGGTCGCCACCGATCTGAAACTCTGGTGCAAGGCGCAGGGCGAGCTGCTGCTCGGCTCCATCACCGCCCTGCAGCAGGGGCTGGTCGCCTCCGCTCGCGCCAATCAGACCGCCGTGCTGCCGGGTTACACCCACCTGCAGCGCGCCCAACCGGTCACCTTCGCTCACTGGGCGCTGGCCTATGTGGAGATGCTGGAACGGGACTACTCCCGGCTGCAGGATGCCCTCAAGCGCCTCGACACCAGTCCGCTCGGCTGTGGTGCGCTGGCGGGCACCGCCTATGCCATCGACCGCGAAGCGCTGGCGCTCGACATGGGCTTTAGCGGCGCCACCCGCAACAGTCTGGATTCGGTCTCCGATCGGGATCACGTGGTGGAACTGATGCATGTGGCATCCCTCTCCATGACCCACCTGTCGCGCTTTGCCGAAGACCTTATCTTCTACAACACTGGCGAGGCGGGCTTTGTCGAGCTCTCCGATGCAGTCACTTCCGGCTCGTCGCTGATGCCGCAGAAGAAGAACCCGGATGCGCTGGAGCTGATCCGTGGCAAGACCGGCCGGGTGGTGGGCGCCCAGATGGGCATGCTGATGAGCCTCAAGGCGCTGCCGCTGGCCTACAACAAGGACATGCAGGAAGACAAAGAGGGGCTGTTCGATGCCCTCGACACTTGGCACGACTGCCTCGATATGGCGGCGCTGGTGCTGATCGACCTGAAAGTAAATGGCGAGCGCACCATGGCGGCGGCGCAAGGCGGCTACGCCAACGCTACCGAGCTGGCGGACTATCTGGTAGCCAAGGGGATTCCATTCCGTGAAGCGCACCATATCGTCGGCGAAACCGTGGTCTTTGCCATCAGCGTGGGCAAACCGCTGGAAGAGCTCTCCATCGGCGAGTTCCAGCGCTTCAGCCCGGTGATCGAGTTCGACGTCTACCCCAACCTGGAGCTGGAAGCGACCCTGGCCAAGCGGGTCGCCAAAGGCGGCGTCGCCCGCGAACAGGTAGAAGCAGCCCTGACTGCCGCCGAAGCTTGGCTGGCCAAACGGGTGGGTTAAGCCAACCGGCTTGTCATCCAAAGTTGAAAGCAAAACGGCAACCTCGGTTGCCGTTTTCATTATTAATCGGTATTTTATTAAAAATACACCATTAAATAATAAAACTCTCCGAGATATTAAAATGGAAACTTTTAGGAAAGAAGTCTTACACCTAGATGAAAATCAAACTATCAATATAACATGGAGATATAATGAGAATAGTTTTGCAGGTAAACTATCTTTGTCTCCAAGCAATATTACAATAAAATTTACAGGAGAAACAAGATACGGAAGAGAATTTCCATTTCTATCTATACCTGAAGATGAGTTAATTTTTTGTTCATTCACAAGCACCTTTATAGCTTATAACTTAAAGCCTATCCATGGCTTCAGTAAAATTCTTGATGAAAACTCAACATTTTTCGAGTGTGAATATTCTGTCGGGCACCTAATCTTTCTTCCTACAAATTTTTATAACGAAAAGTTTGGTGTTGAATGTATAGACATACATTCAGACATACTAAGCTCCTGGATTGGAATTACCAAAAAACAACAAGAAATAATAGAGCTTCATAGTCAAGGAAAAAATTTATTCACTCATAAATTTGATGCAAACCAAATATCATGTTGTGTGAATGAGGACCTGTTTTTATCCATTGGATATAATCTATCGACCTACCAATCTTTTAAAGATTTTAGCTATGGATTTGAATATCCCCCATCGTTGAGTTTGCACTTCAGAAACGACCAAAATTTTTCTTCAATAAAACATTTATTTGATGATATTTATTCACTCCTATGTTTTTTTATAGGAGGTGACTTTCCTATAACAAAAGTCGCGTTGCACGTTGAACACTATAGCCAAAGAATGCCCGGCTTTCTTTATTTCCCAACTCACATTGAACATCGAGCAGAAAGATCTCCATATAATTTCTTCCCTCTTGGGCACGATCTTGCATTTGATACCATTGGGCTACCTTCTCTTCCCATTCATGTTTTTGAAAAATTTTTCTCATTAGAGAAAAAAAATAAATCATTATTCGTTAAGCTCTTAAAATACAGAAGAATGAATAATATAGAGGAGAGATTTTTAGGTTACTTCAGGCTACTAGAGTCTCTCTGTCATCAGACAAAATTTCATCTGGATCCAGATGCACTCAAGGCATTAATTAAACGAGTCAAACCATTCATGAGGAAATACTTCCATAATAGTAAAGGTGTATCATCATTTTTGAACGGATTACCTCGTTTCAATAGGAGTAAATATAACACTGAGAAATGTATATCTGACTTCTATAGGACATTACCGACAACAATAACTAATCAATGGAACCTAAATGCACAAGACATCAAAGATATATGCACTCTTAGAAATGACATAACACACGCAAACGATTTTTATATCGATGAGCAAGAATTAACAAGGAAGACTGTTTTTATCGAGACATTACTTATATTTTCTCTAGGCGAAAAAATCGGGATAGATATGGAAATTATGGGGGCCGTCATCCATAGGCTCAATGGTTACCATATGTTGATCAATAGTAATATTAATTACACGAAAGCATTATCAAATTAACAGAACTAAGCTGTTGCATTAAAAAACTTACCAACCCCCTCTCCCTTGCCATTGGGCAGGGTCTGTTTAAAGGCGCCGAGCAGCTGATCGAGGTTGAGATGGCTGGCACCGAGGGAATCCTTGAGGGTATCGAGCTCACTTTGCAGCGCATTGAGGCGGGTGCTCTGGGTGCCGCTCGCCAGCTGGTTGCGGGCGCTATCGATGGCGGCTGGGAGTGACTGACCGCTATTTTCCTGCCCCAGAGTCTGCATCAGCTCCCCCATAAAGTGGTTGATGGCCGAGCGATTTTGCTCGTTGTCGGCATCCTTAATGCCGAGTCGCTGGAATAGACTCTGGACGGTCGGGGCAAGGTGTTCCTCCTGTACGGCAGGCTGCGCGGGCTGGGGTTTGCTACTGCTGCCAAGCAGCTGGCTGCCCAGCTTGAGGGCGATCGAGGCAAGGGGAAGCAGGCTGCTGATCATGATATCTCTCCGCGACAACGACCCTTGATGGTGTTGCCAAGAGATGTGCATAAGCGGGGCCAGCACGGCGATAAAACGCACCGCACCGGCTAATCCCTTGAATGGCTGATCTATTTGTTCAAGCAGCACGCAGGAGATGGCCGAGCGCAAAGGGGAGTCCGGCGGCCAGTAGCTGCCGCCACGGGCGGCAGTGGCAATATGGTGGCAAAGCGTTTTGCCGCCGCCCCCGGGCAGCTATCACCCTCTTTTCACACCCGGATCGCCAACTCTTTGAGCCACTTGCGCAGCCGCCCGTTGGCGTAGAGATAGGGGGAGGCGCTATTGAACGGGATCATCCGCCCGAGCGTCCACTTCTCATACCAGAGGCTGCCATACAGCTGCAGGTCGCTGCGCGCCTCCACCAGTTCGATGATGCGCCCTCTGGCGGCCACCAACCGCTGTAACAACGCCGGATAGCTGAGCCCCTCGTAATCCCGATAGAACTTTTGGGCCAGCCCGCCCAACTCGTTCCACTTAAAACCGGTTTCGGGAAAATCCACTGGCAGACCTGCCGCATCCCGCTCGATCCACCTGATCAGCAGTTCGTTCCAGCCGATAAGGTAGGCCAGCAGATTGACGACGCTCATGGTGGTTCCCTTGCTGTGCCCTGCCAAGGTCGGCTCCCGCACCCGGCTCTCGGGGACGGCCTGCAACGCCTTGAACAACTTGCTGAAATTGGTATCGATCGCGAGTAGCAGCTCGGCCTTGTTTTGCGGGATCCCCATTGCTCTCCCCTTTTCAAGTTTACTTGCGGTGTAGCCGAGGCGATTGCCGCAACCAAGGCAGCACGTTACGCTAGCCTTCTTCCATCCTGTGCAGCTCATCCAGTGCAGGCCAACCATCACGGCAAGATCGGCAATGAATCAACTAATCAGCTATATCAGGGCCATTCATCGACAGGCGAGCCCCGTCACCCTCACACGCCAAGAGAGTGAACACTATAGCGAGCATGATGAGAGCGGCACTGTGATCCAGCACCAGATAACCACCAGCTGGTTTGCCAATGGAGTCGTCATCCGCCAGCAAACCGAACAGGACGAAGCGCCATCGCAGCAGCTTTGTGCCGAGTGCTGGATCAGCTATCGGGTCATCGCCAGTCCCATTCCCATCACTCCAGCCAGCAAGCTGTTTCACAACCACTGTCAGGAGCGATTCTGGTTGAAGGTGCAGGGCATCACGCAGCAAAGGTGATTGGTGCGCCCGTGAGCAGGGGGAAACGCAAAGAGGCTCCGAAGAGCCTCTTTTTGTATCCGTATCTGAACCCGACTCAGCCCAGCAGTAGATAGAGCTGGTGAGCGGCCACACCGGCGCACAGGCCGCCGATAGTGTGGGCGACGATGGCGCGGGAGGTGAGGTGGCGATAGCCGAGGGCATCGAGCATGGCGGTGTGGGTGCTCAAAAAGCCACTCCAGCACATCCCCATGGCGGTAAACACCGCGACCTCGTTACCGGTGATCCACCCTTTGGCGATAAAGGGGGGCACCAGCGACATGGCGGCACCGACCGCACCGAGCGAGGTGGCCGGGAAGGCGACCAGCTCCGGCTGCAGGAAGCCAAACAGCAGGTCAAACAGCCAGCTTACCTTGGCAGCCAGCACCGGCAGCAGGGCAACCCCCTGGAACGCTTCGCCGGTATAGCCCTTCTCCCCCGGGCCGAAGGTGAGCAGCATGACGAAAGTACTGATGATGAGCACGCCCGGGATCACCGCCATCCCCAGCTCCACGCCGGATTTGCCGCCATCGAGCAACGAGTTGAGGATCCGCAGCCAGCCGGGAGCCGCCTCTTTGGTCACCCCGACCTTGCGGCCGTCGGACGACACAGCGTCATCGTTCAGCACTTCCCCCACCAGTGGGCGGATCATCCGCTGCATCAGTCGGGTAGAGACCACCGAGCCTACCAAGGCGCCGAGCAAACCGATCAGCGCCGCGCTGGCGGTGGATTCACCGCTCGGCAGTTGCAGGGTGGCCATAAAGGTGACCACGATCAGCCCCATGCCGAAGGCGGTGCCGAAGTTCGTGAGCGACACCAGCTGCCAGGGGGTGAAGCCTTTGCGAAAGCGGCTGTCTTTGGCGAGGCTGATCACCGCCGGGTTGTCGGAGAAGAAGGTCATCAGCGCCGCCAGCGCGGTGCGGCCAGGCAGACGAAACACCGGCTTCATCAGGGGCGCCAGCAGCACCTCCAGCAGGCGGATCACCCCGAACTCGCTCAAGAGCTGGCTGAGAGCGCCGGAAAGTACGGTGATCCCCATGATAAAGAGCACGGTATTGAGCAGCAGCTGGTGGGCGGTATTGAACAGGGTGTTGACCATGGCAGAGAGGCCCATCTGGCTGCCGAGGTAACCGAACAGGCTGCCAAGAATAAGCAGCACCAGAACGGGTTCCATCCAGTTCCGAATGGCGGCAAGTCGCCCCTTTGACTCTATAACTACATGATTTTCCATATCTATCCTGCGGTTCATCTGTGCGTGTGTGGTTGTTTTTATGGTTAAAAAATGGCTGCGCCAAATAGAAAAAAGCCCTTGTCTTGCGACAAGGGCTTTTTGAATTGGCTCCTCCTACTGGACTTGAACCAGTGACATACGGATTAACAGTCCGCCGTTCTACCGACTGAACTAAGGAGGAATTGTAATTGGTGCCCAGAGACGGAATCGAACCGCCGACACGGGGATTTTCAATCCCCTGCTCTACCGACTGAGCTATCTGGGCAAATGGTGCCGGCTACCGGAATCGAACTGGTGACCTACTGATTACAAGTCAGTTGCTCTACCTACTGAGCTAAGCCGGCACACTTTAAACCATTGTGCATGAACAAATTTTTTATTTCATGGCACCAAAATTGGTGCCCAGAGACGGAATCGAACCGCCGACACGGGGATTTTCAATCCCCTGCTCTACCGACTGAGCTATCTGGGCGTGGGCGCTATTAAACGGATTTTAAGGCAGATGGTCAACGGGAAATTTCACTTTTTGTCTCGTTCGTCTCTTTTTTGCGCAACATCGTCCATTTCTGCCACTTCTTCGGCACGGGCCGCGCCTTTTCGCCCCCAGACTCTGGGTTCCTCCCCCTTGAGCAGGCGGGAGATGTTCTCGTGATGGCGGATCAGGATGAGGCAGGAGAGCAGGGAGACTGGCAGGGTATATTCGGGTTTGAGCAGATAGGTAAAGAGCGGCGTCAGCAGCACGGTAATGATGGAGGCCAACGAGGAGTAGCCGCTCACCAGCAGCACCAGCAGCCAGGTGCCAATCACGGCGCCCCCCATGGTAAAACCGATGGGCATCATGGTCCCCAGTGCCGTGGCGACCCCTTTACCACCACGAAAATGAAAGAAGATGGGATACATATGGCCGAGGCAGGCGGCGACCCCGATAAAGCCGAGGTAGACGGGTTTGATCTGCAGATACCAGGCGAGATAGACAGGCACAGTGCCCTTAAGCACATCAAGCAGCAGCACCACCAGCGCCGCCATCCGGCCACCGAGGCGCAGCACATTGGTTGCCCCCGGATTGTGGGAGCCATGATCCCGCGGGTCGGGCAGACCGGAGCAACGGGAGACCAGCACAGCACTGGATAGTGAACCACCCAGGTAGGCCAGAATAATCATCAAAATCGTCAGGGCCGTCATCTTGGTCGTTTTTACCACGATATGAATGGGGTATGATGCGGGCCACATACGCTGGCATGGGCCCATGCCCACCCAGAGCGCCTCGGCAAGCCTGTTGCCCGGCCAGCATCCCTGCGCTGTCATCACAGCCCATCAAGAGTAAAGAAGAAGTACAGTCATGGACAAGGTGTTTATTCGCGGACTCGAAGTTTTGACCACCATCGGTGTATATGAGTGGGAGAAGGGCATTCGCCAAAAGCTCCGTTTTGACCTCGAGATGGGGTTCGACAACCGCCCCGCGGCAGCAACCGACGACATCAATCTGGCACTGGATTATGCCGACCTCTCCAACAAGATTTGCGAGCATGTCAGCGGCAAGGTGGTCGAGCTGGTCGAGACCATGGCCGAGCAGGTTGCCATGCTGGTGCTCGCCGACGAGCGGGTACAGTGGGTCAAGGTGACCCTCACCAAGCCGGGCGCCGTGCCCAATGCCGCCGGAGTCGGCGTCGAGATCCTGCGCCATCGCACGCCGGCCGCGAGCAGCAACTGATGACCACCATCTATATCAGCCTCGGCTCCAACATCGAGCGGGATCGCCATATCCGCGCCGGGCTCGATGCCCTGCACGCCGAATTTGGCGAGCTGCGGGTCTCCCGGGTATTCGAAAGCGAGGCCGTCGGCTTCAACGGCCGCCCCTTCTACAACCTGGTGGCGGCAGCCGAGACCGATCTGCCGCTGGCCACCGTATGCCAGCGACTGCGGGCCATGGAGTTCGCCCACGGCCGCGAGCCGGATGCCAAGAAATTCGCCCCGCGCACCCTGGATCTCGATCTGCTGCTCTATGGCGATCTGGTCTGCGACACCCCGCTGGTGCTGCCGCGCGGTGAAGTGCTAACCAACGCCTTCGTGCTGTGGCCACTGGCCGAGCTGGCACCCAAACTGCGCCACCCCGTCGATGGCCGCACCATGGGCGAGCTGTGGCAAGCCTATGACAAGGCCTCCCAGCAGCTGTGCCCCATTCCCTTTCACTGGGAAGCGTGCGAATTGCAGCATCACTGATCAACAAGGGCGCCTCACGGCGCCCTTGTTGTTTGCACAGACAGGGTTGCTTATCACGGATAAGAAAGTGTCATTGGGCCTGACCCTGCGAGGCTGGCAGGATAGCGCCCACTACAGGAGAACCCCATGCCACTCGATACCATTCACCACTTCAACTGCCAGCTGCTGGCCGAACTGCCCCACCAGCGCTATGAGCATGAACCCATTCTCGACTACGCCACCGATGAAAAGGTCAAGGCCCGCCTCGGCTGGCAGGCGGAGTTCAGCAAGACCCTGTTTCTCAAGTTCAAGGATGGCCGCTTCGCCCTGCTGCTGACCCACAGGGACGGCAGGCTCGACAACAAGGCGGTCAAGGCCGCACTCGGTGCCAAGCCCTCCATCTGCACCGCCGAAGAGATGCAGGCGGAGATTGGCTGCCTGCCGGGGGCGGTCTGCCCCTTCCTGCCCCGCGCCGATATTCCGCTACTGGTGGATCCGCAACTGCTCAACCACACCGCCTTCACCTGGACTCCGGGCCACCCGGAGCAGACCTTTCTGCTGGCGACCGAGCATCTGGCCGAAGTGCTGGCGCAGCTCCCCTGCGAGGTCAGCTATCTGCCCGCCCCGACGGCGTAGCCCCATCGCGTGCCAGCTGGGCGAAGATCAGCGCCGCCAGCATGGAGAGCAGCCCGACACAGAGGTAGGTAAGGTGGAACCCGGCCAGCCACTGGCCGTTGGCCGCAGAGGTACCCGCCGAGAAGAGCCCGAGCAGGCTGGCGGCAATCGCCACCCCCAAGCTCATGGAGAGCTGCATCACCACCGAGAGCAGACCGTTGCCACTGCTAGCCAGGGTCGGGCTGAGATCTTGCAGCGTGAGAGTGTTCATGGCGGAGAACTGCAGCGAGTTGATGGCGCCGAAGATCGCCAGCCAGCCCAGCAAGACCCCGTAGGGGAGCTGGTTGTCGATAAAGTAGAAGCTGGCGATCATCGCCCCAAGCAACAGGGTGTTGCCGATCAGGATGCGGCGATAGCCCACCTTCGGAATAAGCTTGTTCACCAGCGTCTTGGTCAGCATGGCGCCAATCACGGTGGGGATCATGGTCATCCCCGCCTTGCTCGGGGAGAAACCGAGCCCCAGCTGCAGAAACAGCGGGGTGAGGAAGGGCATGGCGCCGCTGCCGAGGCGGGCAAACAGGTTGCCCCAGATGCCGATGGCAAAGGTGGTGGTCTTGAACAGGTTCAGGCTAAAGAGCGGCTGCTGTGCATTGGCGGCATAGAGCCAGTAGCTCGCCATCGCCGCCAAGCCGAAGATCAGTGCAAACAGCGCCCAACCGGTGGAGATGCTGTGCTCCCCCAGCCCCTGCAAGCCGACCGACACCAGCACCATGCCGACGCTGAACATCACAAAGCCCTGCCAGTCGAACCGGGCGGTCTGCTGCCGCAGCTCCGGCATAAAGTGCCAACTGGCGATAAAGCCGAGCAGCCCCACCGGCAGGTTGATGAGAAATACCCAGTGCCAGCTCGCTACTTCCACCAGCCAGCCACCGAGTGCCGGCCCCATCAGCGGGCCGAGCAGCCCCGGGATGGTGACAAACGACATCACCCGCAGCAGCTCGTGCTTGTCATAGACCCGCAGCACCGCCAACCGTCCCACCGGCATCAGCAGCGCACCGCCAATCCCCTGAAGCACCCGGGCGGCCACCAGCATGGAGAGCGAATTGGAGGCGGCACAGGCGAGCGAGCCGAGGGTAAAGAGCGAGATGGCGGTCAGATAGATGCGGCGGGTACCGAATCTGTCTGCCAGCCAGCCGGAGGCCGGGATCAGCAGCGCCACCGTCAGCATGTAGGCGATGATCACCGACTGCATCTGCAGCGGGCTCTCCCCCAAGGTCTCGGCCATGCTGGGCAGGGCGGTGTTGAGAATGGTGCCATCCAGCGCCTGCATAAAGAAACCGACCGCCGCCAGCAGGGGCAGCCACTTGCGCTGGGCATCTGTCACTGTGTGGCTCATTGCCACCTCCATTATTTTTGCGGGGGAGCGGCGGCGGTCAGGAAGAGATCGACACAACTCAGGGTCCAGGCATCCTGCTCGGCAGCGCTCTGGGTCAACGGCAGACCCAGCTCACGGAGCATGCGCTCCTTGCCCTGCCACATCAGCAACAGCTGCAAGGCGGCCTGTTCGCTGTCTTGATGGCACAGCAGGCCTTGCTGCTTCTGCTGCTCCAGCCAGTTGGACAGCATCTCGGTCACGTAGAGCGGGCCAGCCTCGAAAAAAAGGGTGGCCAGCTGGGCATCGTTGCAGCTGATGCAGGTGCGAAAGATATTGATGGCATCATCGCTCAGGATCAACTTGCGAAAGCTGCGACCAAAGGCAATCAGGCTCTCCCGCACATTGTTGCCACGCAGCAACACCTCCGGCATCAGCTCGCTGCTGACGCACTTGCTGCCCACCGCTTCGGCAAACAGCGACTCCTTGTTGGCAAAATGGCTGTAGACCGTCTGCTTGGAGACGCCCGCTTCACTGGCCACCATGTCCATGCTGACCAGATGCAGACCGTGCTGACAGAAGAGCCGCCCGGCAGCATCAAGGATCGCAGCCCGCTTCTGCTGACTACGGGGTGAAATGTTCATTTTTCCTCCACAATCAAACTGGACAGTCTAGTTTCGAAAAACTAGACTCACCGGTGTGATTTGATGTTATGTCAACCAGAGGATGATGTCATGACACTTTGCTTAATCCTGCTGGCGCTCTTACTGAGTGGCTGCAGCCCGGTCACAGAGTCAGAAGAAACACCCGCCCTGACCCGGGTGATCGCCCAGCCGCTGCAAGCCAGCGATCACTACCCGGTGCTGCACCGCTTCAATGGCCGTGTGATCGCCCCCGAGCACAGCCAGATAGGCTTCGAGCAGGCAGGGCGGATCGCCACTCTGCACAAGGGACGCGGAGAGCCGGTCGCGGCTGGCGAACTGCTGGCCACACTGGACACCCGGCTGCTGGCAGTGGAAGCCAAAGAGCTGGCCGCCCGGGCAGCCCAGAACGAGGCCGAGCTGACCCTTGCCCGGCAGACGCTCGACCGGCTCACCGCCTTGCGCCAGCAGCAGTTCAGCTCCCGTCAGGCGCTGGATGAACAGCAAGGCAAAGTCCGCATGCTGGAGGCAAGCGCCAACCAGCTGGCCGCCGCCCTCGAAGCCAACCGGGTCAAACAGGAGAAATCACAGCTGCGAGCCCCCTTCAACGGGATCGTGGTCAGCCGCGAGCAGGCATTGGGGGCCGTGGTGGCCGCAGGTCAGCCTCTCTTCTCCCTGACCCGCAGCGGCCAGTGGGAGGCCGATATCGGCGTGCCGGTGAAACAGGCCGAGTCCCTGATCGTCGGCCAACGCTATCCCCTGCAAAGCGGGGCGCAATCACTGGAGGGGCGCCTGCTTAATATGGGGGTACAAGTGGACGGGCAGACCCACACCCGCACCGCCCGCTTCCAGCTGACCCGGGGCGGCGAACAGCTGGCAGAGGGGCAACTGATCACCCTGCTGCATCAGACCCGCGAGCCCACCCGCGCCTACGAGGTGCCGCTAACCGCGCTTACCCAGGGATTGCGCGGCAGCTGGACCCTCTACCTGCTCAACGACGAAACGCCACCCCGGGTGGTCAGTCGGGACGTCACCCTGCTGCAGCAAGATGGCGAACGGGCCTGGATCAGTGGTGCCCTGAGCGGACAGGAACAGCTGGTGATCGATGGCCTGCATAAACTGGTGCCGGGCCAGCAGGTCACCCTGACAACCAGCGTGGATCATCAGGCAGGCCATCCGGAGCCACAGTCATGATCCGCCCGTTTATCGAGAATGGCCGCCTGCTGCTGTTGACGGTCGCGCTGCTGCTGACGGCCGCCCTTGCGGCATTGCAGACCCTGCCCAGAACCGAAGATCCCCAGCTCACCAGCCGTTTTGCCAGCGTGGTTACCCACTTCCCCGGGGCCAGCGCCGAGCGGGTGGAGGCGCTGGTGAGCGAGCCCATCGAGAACCGGCTGCGGGCCCAGAGCGAGATCAAGCTGATCGAGTCGAGCTCTCGCCCCGGTCTCTCCATCATCAATCTGGAGCTCAAAGATGAGGTCAGCGATGTCGAGCCCGTCTGGTCCAGAGTCCGTGACCGGCTGGCAGATCTTGCCGCCGGACTGCCAGCCGGCGCCAGTGCCCCCAAGCTGGATGACGAGAAGGGCTACCCCTTCACCCGGCTGGTCAATGTGGTCTGGCGCGGGCCGGGCCAGCCGCAGCTGGATCGCCTCGCCCGCTACAGCGCCGAGCTGGAACGCCGGGCTCGCCAGCTGCCGGGCACCGAATACGTCGAGCGGGTCGGGGCACCGCAGGAGGAGATCGAGGTGCGGTTCGATCCCCTCGCCCTCAGTGCCAGCGGCATGAGTGGCGAACAGCTTGCCCAGGCGCTGAGTGGTGCCGATGCCAAAGTGGCCGCCGGGGAGTTGCAGGGCAGCCACAATCGCTTTCAGGTAGAGATCCGTGGCGCCCTCGATACCCTGGAGCGGATCCGCCAGATCCCGCTGCGTACCGGCGAGCAGGGCCAGACCCTGCGCCTTGGCGATCTGGCCGAGGTAAGACGTACCCTACACCAGCCGGAGAGCCAGCTGGCCTTTGCCAATGGTGAGCGGGCCGTGGTGGTCGGCCTGCGCATGGCACAGGATCACCGCATCGACCTCTGGTCGGCACGGGTCGATACCATGCAGGCCCAGCTGCAACAGGACTTGCCGGATAATATCGGCCTCGTCACCAGCTTCGATCAGCAGCGTTATACCGATCAGCGGCTCGACACCCTGCTCATCAACATTGTGCAGGGCTTCCTCATCATAGTGGCAGTGCTGCTGGTGACCTTGGGAGTCAAGGCCGCCATTATCGTTGCCCTGTCGCTGCCGCTTACCGTGGCGTTCTCATTCGCCTGCATGAACCTGATCAATCTGCCCATTCACCAGATGTCGGTCACCGGTCTGGTGGTGGCGCTCGGGATCATGGTGGACAACGCCATCGTCATGGCGGATCGGGTGCAGTATCAGCGCCGCCACGGCATGGCCATGAGTGCCGCCGCACTGGAAGCCATCGGCCACCTCTGGCTGCCACTGCTGGGATCCACCCTCACCACCATGCTCGCCTTTATGCCGATCATTCTGATGCCGGGCCCCGCAGGCGAGTTTGTCGGCGGCATAGCCTGGGCGGTGATCTGCTCGCTGCTGGGATCCTACCTCATCGCCCACACCCTGGTGGCTGGCCTCGCAGCCCGCTGGATTGGCAGTGATCAGGGGGGGCGCTGGTATCAGGATGGCTTGCACCTGCCCCGGGTGAGCGCCCGTTTCCAGCAGAGCATCGCCATGGCGCTTGCTCACCCATGGCGAACCCTGCTGCTGGTCAGTCTGCTGCCCCTTCTCGGTTTCTGGGTGGCGGGCCGCCTCACCGAACAGTTCTTTCCCCCTGCCGACCGGGACATGATCCACATCGAGGCCAGCCTCTCCCCACAGGCGAGCCTGACGCGCACCCGCGAGCTGGCACTGGGGATCTCCGCCGAGCTGGACAACCTCCCCGAGCTGGTTCGCCAGGATTGGGTGGTGGGCGACAACGCCCCCAGCTTCTACTACAACCTGGTGCCCAGAAAACAGGGGCGGGCCGATTACGCCCAGGGGATGATCACTCTGCAGGATGCCGATGCCGCCGAGCGGCTCATTCCACAACTGCAGCAGCGGCTCGATGCAAAATTTCCCGAAGCGCAGATCCTGGTGCGCAAGCTGGAACAGGGGCCGCCCTTCAATGCCCCGGTCGAGCTGCGGCTGTTTGGCCCCGATCTTGAACAACTACACCGTCTGGGAGAGGAGCTGCGCAGTCTGCTCGCCAATACCCCGGTCGTGGTGCAGACCCGCGCCACCTTGCAGGCAGGGGCACCCAAACTCTGGTTGCAGGTCGATGAGGAGGCCGCCCGACTGGCAGGCATGAGCCTGACCGATGTTGCCTCCCGGCTGGCGGGCGCACTGGATGGCAGGTTGGGCGGCACTGTGCTGGAAGGCACCGAGTCAATTCCGGTAAGAGTGCGGCTGGCAGAGCCCTTGCGTCAGGATCCGGATGCGCTGCTCAATGTGCCGCTATCGCTCACCGGCACCGGCCAGCAAGGGGCTGCCAATCTCACCTTGCGGGCACTGGCCACTCCCGAGCTGCTGCCAAGCTGGGGGGAGATCAGCCGTCGGGATGGTGAGCGGGTCAATGTGCTGGAGGCCTATCTGGCGGTCGGCGTATTGCCGCAAACCGTGCTGGAGCAGGTCCAAGAGAGGCTGGCCGCCAAGGCGCTGGCATTGCCGCCGGGCTATCGGCTGGAGTTTGGCGGGGAAGCCGCCAAGCGGGATGAATCGGTGGGAAATCTGATGGCCCATGTCAGCCTGGTCGCCGTGCTGCTGGTGGCCGTGCTGGTGCTCAGCTTCAACTCGTTCCGGCTGGCGGGCATCGTCACCCTGGTGGCGATCCAGTCGGCGGGGCTCGGGCTGCTGTGGGTCTGGCTGCTGGGCTACCCCTTCGGGTTTACGGTGATCATCGCCCTGCTGGGACTGATGGGGCTGGCCATCAACGCCGCCATCGTCATTCTGGCCGAGCTGAGGGCAGACCCGTTGGCACAACAGGGCAATCTGCCGCAGATCCGTGATCTGGTGGCCGGTTGCAGCCGCCACATCATCTCGACCACCATCACCACGGTAGGCGGCTTCATCCCGCTATTGCTGGGGGGCGGCGGCTTCTGGCCACCCTTTGCCATCGCCATCGCCGGTGGCACAGCGCTGGCGACCCTGCTCTCGTTCTACTTTGTGCCGGTGGCCTTTGTGCTGTTCAACCGCCGCCGTCCTGACCCGGTACAGGAGAGCTGCAACGCGCAAGATCAGTTGTCGGGCTGACCCAGCATGGCTTTGAGCCGCTCTTCCAGAGTGGGCTCGGGGGCCTTGAGGGTCGCCATAAAGAGCTGCTCGATACCGGCCTTGTCCTGACTTTTCACGATAAACACCAGTCGGGACTGGGCCTTGCCCTCCGGCCAGTCGCCCAGCGCCTGCAGCGGATAGAGCTGGCCGTGGACACCGTGGATCACCACCGGCTGGCTCTCCCCTTCCAGCTGCAAGATCCCCTTGAGCCGCAGCAGGGCATCGCCATATTGGGCCTGCACCGCATCGATGGCGGCCAGCAAGCGAGAGGGCTTGAGCGGCTCGCCGATACGCAGGGAGAAACTCTCGATGTTGCCGTGCTCGAAGTGGGTGGGCGCAGCTGTGCCCACCTTGGCGGCGAACGGTTGCATCTTCGGCTGCATGGGTGACGCCAGCCCCTGCTTGGGGGATTCGGTGCGCAGCCAGGCCAGCAGCTGGCGCACATCGCGCCCGGCCGCTTCGTTGTAGGCGCCCAACTTCTCCAGCACCGCTGGCGACAGCTCGCCATTGGTCACCTGCTGGATCGGGGCCGCCGGGTTGAGTGCCGCCAGCTGGGCTTCGACCCGCGCCAGCTGCTCGCCATCCACCAGATCGCCCTTGCTCACCACCAGCAGATCCGCCAGCGCCACCTGTTTCACCGCTTCATATTGAGCCGCCAGCTGCTGCTCGATATGGCCAGCATCTACCACGGTGACGGTACCATCGAAGCGGTAGCGCTGGGCGATAAAGCCCTCTTCGCGCAGGGTAAACAGAACGGGGGCTGGGTCAGCCAGACCTGTGGTCTCGATAATCAGCCGCTTGAACGGTTTGATCTTGCGCTGGATGGCCTTCATAAAGAGCCCCTGCAACGCCTCCACCAAAGAGCCCTGCACCGAGCAACAGATGCAGCCGGAGTCGAGCAGCATCACCTGCTCATCCACCTGTTGCACCAGATGGTGATCCAGCCCCACCGAGCCGAACTCGTTGATCAGCACGGCGCACTCACCAAGCTCCGGCTGCTTGACCCAGTGATTGAGCAGAGTTGTCTTGCCGCTACCGAGAAAGCCGGTCAGCAGGGTCACTGGGATACGGGTATCTTGCATATCAGTCATGTCAGATCCTTACCGGTTGGCAAACAGGTCGCTGAGCCAGCGGTTTTCAAAGCGGCCGTGGGGGTCGAGCTCGGCTTTCAACGCCACGAAGTCGTTCCAGCGCGGCAGCAGGGCCGGAAAGTCGTAGAGATCCATCGCCAGATGTTTGCCGAAGTGGGGAATGCCGCCGAGCGGCGCCAGCAGTTGTTGCAGCTCGCGCATCTGCTCCATGGAGCCGTTGACGAAGGTGCCGTCCGCCGCCAGATAGACCAGAAAACCGATCCAGCAGACCGACTGGCCATAAGCGGCGCTGAGCCAGGCTTCGGAGGGGCCGGTGCAGCGCAGGATAAAGGGGTAGTGCAGCACGCCCGGGTTGGCCTGCTGCCAGGCTTGCAGGGTCTCCAGCGCCTCGTTCATCCGATGCAGCGGCACCGCCACCTCGCAGTTGATCTGGGGGGCCGGGATCCCCTTGCAGAGGATCTGGTAGACGTTGCCCACCAGATCGGAGGCATCCTTGAAGCGGCGCACCGTCTCGAAGTGCTCGCCAGCCAGCGCCTCATCCTTGGTGTCTTTCGCCATCTTCTGCAAAGTGGCATCAATGGTGGCATTCATGCGGGCGTCGATATCGCCATCCAGCAGCAGCGGCTCGCTGCCGCCGGCGCGATAGCGGGCAACCTCCTCCTCGGAGGCGGGATCCACCAGCCAGATGTGGCTCTCACCGGTCCAGGCAAACCACCAGCTCTTCACAAAACCGTGCTCGCGGTTGAGCCGTTCGTTGTGCTCCAGCAGGAAGGGGTAATCGGTGGTGAACTTGGTGCAGCGCATAATGCGGTTCGGTACGGTGCGCAGGGTGACGTCGAGCAGGATGCCGAGCATCCCCATCCCCATCACGAAGGCACCGAAGCGCGGATCGGTGCGATCCACCCGGATGATCTCGCCACTGGCCAGCATCACCGTCATCGCCTCTACCGCATCGCACAGGGCTGACTGGTGCAGCCCCTGACCGTGGGTGCCGGTGCTGAGGGCACCGCCCAGGGTCTGGATGCCGATAACGCCCGGGGATGCGGGCAGCATCCGCTCCATGGCGATCAGCTCGGCATAGACGGTATCGAGGGGCGTCCCCGCCTGATAGGTCACGGTATCGTCAGTTTTTGCCAGCTGGCCGCGCAGGTGGAGCAAGTCCACCAGCAGCGCCTGACGGCCCTCGGCATAGACGCTGTGGATGGGTTCGAAGGAGAGGCCGGAGCCGATAAGGCGCAGCTTGCGCTCGGGGTGTTCCCGCAGCAGCATTTGCAACTCGTCGCGGGTTTTCGGGCGCCACACCTGATCCAGCGCCCCGAGGGGATTGGTTCTAGACCAGTTGAACAGCACCTCCCGATTACCGATCGCCTTGATGCTGTGAAATGCCTGGAACTGAACCGTCATACCGCGCCTCATCTTTTACTGACGTCAAAATGAGCGCTGATTCTACCGAAAAGCGAGCCGCAAGGCATGAAAAACAAGCCCCTGCACTCGAGGGGGGATAGGGAGAGAGCACTCCCCTACCCTGCCAGAGGGGAGCGTGGCCGCCCGTCTGTCACCGATAAATCAGGTGGCATTCGGGATGCCTCGCACCCCATCTGGCTGGCGGGTTTGTGCTTCTTCCGGCAGCAGCTCCTCGCAGAACTGGCGCAGCGGCATGGGGCGGGCAAACAGGTATCCCTGTAGATAGTCGACCCCTTTGGCCCTGAGGTAGTCAGCCTGACGCTCGCTCTCCACCCCTTCCGCCACCAGCGCCAGACCGAGGCGAGTAGCCAGATCGATCACGTTATCCACGATATGCTCCGAGAGCGACTCGGTACCGATGCGGGCAATAAAGGATTTGTCGATCTTGAGGTAATCCACATGAAACTGCTGCAGGTAAGCCAGGCTGGAGTGGCCGGTGCCAAAATCGTCGATGGCGAGTTTGACCCCCATCTCGTCCAGCTGGCGGAACAGGGAGAGTGTCTGGGGATCTGACATCAGCAACTCCCGCTCAGTCAGCTCCAGCACCAGTACCACCTTGCCGGGGAGGAAATGCCCGAGGAAGGCGCGACACTCGGCCAGCAGGGCAAAATCGTGGCAATGGGCGGCGCTGATGTTGAAACTGATATGAAACCCATCGGGCAACTGCTCCTGAGAGCGGTTCAACCTGGTCGCCACCTGCTTCATGATATGGGTGGTCATGGGGACGATCAGTCCCGACTCCTCCGCTTGCGGGATAAAGAGATCGGGCCGGATCACCCCTTCATTGACATGCTCCCAGCGCATCAGCACCTCGGCGCCCATCATCTTGCCGTCGTGGCTGGCAATCAGCGGCTGCAGGTAGGGAACAAACTCCCTGGCCCGCAGGGCACGTCGCAACTCATCTGTTGGCGAGCCGGGACGCCCCAGCACCCACCACACCAGCCAGGCCAGCAAAAGCGAGGAAAACGCCAGCCACGACAACGCCACATGCCGCGCGGCCCACAGCGACTTCCAGTAGACCGGCATGGCATAACCGGCATGGATGGTGAAAGGATAATGGGATGAGGTGAGGGCCTGACTGATCCCGCGATGGAGAGTGGGCGCCTCGCTCAGATAGCGGCCAGACTCATTGAGCCAGGCCGATCCCACCTGCAGATAGAGCGCACTGGATTTTCCGCTCATGGAGAGCATGAAGCTGAGCTGGGTACTGTCGATGGCGCTCAAGGCGGCATCCTTGCCCTGTTCGGTGCGCACCACCAGCAGCGGGTGATTTTGCCGCACCCGGTTGCCACTCATCAGCAGCAGCTTGCGGCCGGTGTAGATGGAACCATCATCGGCATCATTGGCCTCACCAAACAGCGAGGTGCAATTGATGATGCCGTTTCGCACCAGATTGACCGAACGCAGGAAGGGCTCGATGGCGACCTTCTTGCGCAGCACCAGCAGGTTGTCGCGACAGGGAGCATTCACCAGAGGCAGCACAGAGCGATTGGCCTGCTCCGCATGATCCAGCATCGACTCCATCAGGGTTCTGGCCTTGTGGGCCGAGGCGCTGGATTCCGCTTTCAGCTCCTGCACATAATTGCTGTGGATGAGCCAAGCTCCCACCAGCAGCGGCAGGGTAAAGACCAGCAAGGCACCGCCGAAGCGTAACCCGGTTCGGGAGAGATCGATCCTGAACAGAAACATAAAGAACCACGCCGCAATTCGTCAGGCCTGCCAACGCAAGCACCCAGTGAACAGATATCCACTTTCCCTCGATAACGATGCCTCATCATTACCGCACATAACCGAACAACATAACCCAAAGCGTTTATAAAACGAACCACCAAACAGGTGGTTGGATCTCTCTAGCAAGGATCGTGCAAACAATCTTCAAAAAAGACCGTGAATAACACACAAATAAATAATGCCGCGTAAATACGCGGCATTATTGGCTTCTTATCGCGCAAATCGCGCAAGAACTCAGTTAAACGGCTTGCTGCAGGATCACCGCATCGGCCTTCTTGGTGTAGGAGGCGATCTCGTTGAAGTTGAGGTAGCGGTAAGTATCTGCCGCAGTGGCATCAAGCGCCTTGGCGTACTGCAGGTACTCCGCCACGGTCGGGATCTTGCCGAGGATGGCGGCAACGGCGGCCAGCTCCGCAGAGGCCAGATAGACGTTGGCACCTTTACCCAGACGGTTCGGGAAGTTACGGGTGGAGGTGGAGACCACCGAGGCCCCTTCCGCAACCCGCGCCTGGTTACCCATGCACAGGGAGCAGCCCGGGATCTCGATGCGGGCACCGACGCGACCAAAGATGCCGTAGTAGCCCTCTTCGGTCAGCTGATCCTTGTCCATCTTGGTGGGCGGGGCGATCCACATGCGGGTCGGCAGCTCGCCCTGATACTTCTCGAGCAGTTTGCCGGCGGCGCGGAAGTGACCGATGTTGGTCATGCAGGAACCGATGAACACCTCGTCGATCTTGTCGCCAGCCACGTCGCTCAGCAGACGGGCGTCGTCCGGATCGTTCGGCGCACAGAGGATCGGCTCCTTGATGGTGGTCAGATCGATCTCGATGATTTCGGCGTACTCGGCATCCTTGTCCGCTTCCATCAGGGTCGGGTTGGCCAGCCACTCTTCCATCCCCTTGATGCGACGGGTGATGGTGCGCGGGTCGCCGTAGCCTTCGGAGAGCATCCATTTCAGCATCACGATGTTGGACTTCAGGTACTCGATGATCGGCTCTTTATCCAGCTTGATGGTGCAACCGGCAGCGGAGCGCTCGGCGCTGGCGTCCGCCAGCTCAAAGGCTTGCTCCACTTTCAGGGTCGGCAAACCTTCGATCTCGAGGATGCGGCCGGAGAAGATGTTCTTCTTGCCCGCTTTCTCGACGGTCAGCAGCCCCTTCTGGATGGCGGCGTAGGGGATGGCATGAACCAGATCACGCAGGGTGATACCCGGTTGCAGCTCGCCCTTGAAGCGCACCAGCACGGACTCAGGCATATCCAGCGGCATCACGCCGGTGGCGGCGGCGAAGGCCACCAGACCGGAGCCCGCCGGGAAGGAGATACCGATGGGGAAACGGGTGTGGGAGTCACCACCGGTACCCACGGTATCCGGCAGCAGCATGCGGTTCAGCCAGGAGTGGATGACGCCGTCACCCGGGCGCAGAGACACACCGCCGCGATTCATGATGAAGTCCGGCAGGGTGTGGTGGGTCTGTACGTCGATGGGCTTCGGATAGGCGGCAGTGTGGCAGAAGGACTGCATGGTCAGATCGGCGGAGAAGCCGAGGCAGGCCAGATCTTTGAGCTCGTCGCGGGTCATCGGGCCCGTGGTGTCCTGAGAGCCGACCGTGGTCATCTTGGGCTCGCAGTAAGTGCCCGGGCGAATGCCCTTCACGCCGCACGCCTTGCCCACCATCTTCTGGGCCAGGGTGAAGCCTTTACCGGTATCGGCCACCGGCTGCGGGCGACGGAATACGGTAGAGAACGGCAGACCCAGCGCTTCGCGGGCCTTGTCAGTGAGGCCGCGACCGATGATCAGCGGAATACGGCCACCGGCGCGCACTTCGTCGATCAGCACGTCGGTTTTCAGTTCAAACTGCGCCAGCACCTGTTCGGTGCCGTGTTTGCAGATCTTGCCGGCAAACGGGTAGATGTCGATCACATCGCCCATTTCCAGCTTGGAGACATCCACTTCGATAGGCAGGGCGCCGGCATCTTCCATGGTGTTGAAGAAGATCGGGGCAATCTTGCCACCCAGACAGACACCGCCAGCGCGCTTGTTCGGCACGAACGGAATGTCGTCGCCCATAAACCAGAGCACCGAGTTGGTGGCGGATTTACGGGAAGAGCCAGTACCGACCACGTCACCCACATAGGCCAGCGGGAAGCCTTTCTCTTTCAGGGCATCGATGGTCTTGATGGGGCCGACGGCGCCATCCTTGTCCGGGCTAATGCCAGGACGGGCGTTTTTCAGCATCGCCAGCGCGTGCAGCGGAATGTCCGGGCGGGACCAGGCGTCCGGTGCCGGCGAGAGGTCGTCGGTGTTGGTTTCGCCGGTCACCTTGAACACGGTGACGGTGATCTTCTCGGCCAGCTCCGGGCGGGAGAGGAACCACTCGGCATCAGCCCAGGATTGCATCACTTGCTTGGCGTGAGCATTGCCCGCCTTGGCCTTCTCCTCCACGTCGTGGAAGGAGTCGAACATCAGCAGGGTGTGGGAGAGCCCCTTGGCGGCAAGCGGCGCCAGAGTGGCGTGATCTAGCAGGTCGATCAGCGGTTGAATGTTGTAACCACCCTGCATGGTGCCCAGCAGCTCAACGGCTTCGGCGGCAGTCAGGATGGGAGAGTGGGCTTCGCCCTTGGCGACGGCGGTGAGGAAACCGGCTTTGACATAGGCCGCTTCATCAACACCGGGGGGAATACGGGAGGACAACAGCTCTTTCAGAAAGTCTTCTTCGCCAGCGGGCGGGTTCTTGAGAAGCGTTACCAGGGCGGCGACCTGCTCTGCATCCAGAGGTTTGGCAACCACGCCCTCGGCGGCACGTTCTGCGACGTGTTTACGGTATGTTTCAAGCACGACTAATTCCTCTTTGGTCTTTTTTTGGGGTTCGCCCACGCTCGCGGCGATCGTCCTTGCGGGACACCCCGTAGGGTGCTCCCCACTATATAAGTTTTAACGACTAATTAAAATCCAAACCCTGTTTACTTATTCACCACAAAATCGTAACCAATTAAACAGATTGGTTTTTTTTGAAAATTAATTGAACGCCATCAACCAGAGTTAACAAATTGGCATCATTTCGGCATTATTCGAACGTACTGCCCAATTGCAGATAGAAGACGTCATTGCCCCCCTCCGCCATGCCATAGCCGAGGAACACAGGGCCGAGGAAGCTCTCCACCCCGACATAAAGCGAACCGGCGGTGAAGGAGCTCTCCAGACTGATATCCTCACCCTTGTTCCAGACCCCGCCCTGCTCCAGAGATCCACCCAGATAGAGCGGCATCTTGAGGGCACCGAAGTCATTGTCTGCCACCCGATAGATGTAGCGCAGGCCGCCAAACAGGCTGTAGCGACCGCTCAACTGGTAGCGCTGGAAACCCGAGAGGCGGAACAGCCCGCCCAGATCCTGAATATGCAGCGGCACCACCTCTTCACTGCCCGAGCCACCCCCTTCGAGGATCAGGTTGAGGCTGTGCCTGTCCCATGACCAGGGCTTGATCATCGAGAGCTGATAATTCCAGCCTTCACTGCGCCCATCTGCCGACTCGAGCCCATCCACACTGACGTGGGAGTGGCCCAGTTTCATGTCCCATTTCATCCCCTGATAGGGGAAATAGAGGCTATCCAGATTGTCGTGTTCAAAGCGGACATAGGGGCCCCACGCCGTGGCATCCATCTCCAGCCCCTTGAAGTTCTTCACATCAATCGTGCCCAGTTGTCCCTCCAGCCCCATCGACAACCGGCTCCAGGGCTGGCGGTTCCAGCCCACCGCCAGATCACCGCTGAAGAAGGAGTATTCGGAGTCGAGATAGCTTATCGAAACCATCTCGGGATCCGGATTGGGGAAAAACAGGCGGCGCAGGGTCTGGTCATAGGCCAGGCTCGCCTCACCATAGAAGGTCTGGGAGGGTTCGAGCGGGGTATAGAAGTCGGTCTTGATATGTTTGGCCGTGCCCAGCGACGCCTCGGTCAGCCACTCGGCACCCCACTCGTTGACGTTGGTGAGGGTATAGGACATGCCGACGTTGTAGTTGGAGGTGTTCTCGAAGTCATCGGTGAAACCGAACTGGAAGTTGAGGTAGCCCGGCCCCCAGTTCTTCTCGCTGGCGTCCACCAGCAGCACATTCTCCCCGTCACGCTCCTCCACCTCGTAGGTGATGCGATCGAACGACTCAAGGGCATAGAGGCGGCGAATGCCCGCTTCCAGACTCTCGTTGGTCTGTACCTTGTCCGGCCGCACTTTCAGCATGGCGCGCACCGTCTCATCCGAGAGGCGCGACTTGTTGATGATCTCCACCTTGTCGATGAAGTAGGCGGGCTGACCGCTACGCTCGGCACGACGGCTCAGCTTCTGGTTGCGATAGGCGTTGTACTGCGCCTTGGTGAGCGACAGCTTATCGAGTTGCAACGACACCTTGTCAGCCGCCGTCTCACCGACCTTGATCCCCTCCGGCATCCGGGCAAAGTCGGCGATCCCCATATCGCCAAACTCGGGGGCAATCAAAATATCCTTCGGTCCCATCAGCGCCTTCTGCTTGTCGGTGCCCACCTGGGTCATGTAGGTGGTGAGCTGGTCGATCATGGCCAACCCTGACTTGAGGGACTCCCGGGTACGCAGCTTGGCACCGATATCCACCGCGATCACCACATCGGCCCCCATCGCCTTGGCGACATCCACCGGCATGTTGTTGACGCTGCCGCCGTCCGCCAGGATGTGCCCCTCCCACTCCACCGGCTTGAGGGCACCGGGAATGGACATGGAGGCCTGCATCGCCTTGGCAAGGCTGCCGTGATCCAGCACAAAGGGGGTGACCGTCTCCATGTCGGTCGCCATGGCGCGATAGGGAATGGGGAGATCATCGAAGCTCTCCTGCACCGGCAGGTTGGAGGTGGCCCCCCGCAGCAGGCTGGCCATGGATTGGCCCTGGAAGAAACCGTCCGGCAGCTGGGTGGTGTCGCCATTCACCCCGATGTCGGTGCGCAGCTGATACTGCTCGTTCTGCTGCTTTTTGCGCAGCGACAGCTCGTCGCGGCCCACCTTGTCCTGATACCCCTTGTTCCAGTCGATGGCCAAAGTGGTGCGCTCCACCTCCTCGGCACTGAGCCCCATGGCATACATCCCCGCCACATAAGAGCCCATGCTGGTGCCGACTATGATGTCGACCGGAATCCGTTTCTGCTCCAGCACCTTGAGGATGCCGATATGGGCAGAACCCTTGGCACCGCCGCCGCTGAGCACCACCGCAATTTTTGGGCGCTCCCCCTGTGCCGCCACAGCCAGCAGCGGCATCGCCGCCAGCATCACCAAAAGCAGACGGGTCCATCCCGCACCTAAGCTACGCATCATATTTTCCATATTATTCAGAGGGTCAGTCACCAAGGATGGCCTCTACTATAAGGGGCCCGGCAGTTAGCGCAACCGTCAATCCGCCTCCCGCGAGTGCAGCATGGCAAAGGGGCAAGCCGCCGCCCCTGTGAGCGCAAACGTAATCCGCAAATAAAGGGCTGCAAGCCTCATGGGTAGCGCCGCGCTGCCGCTAATATGAGGGTCGTCAATCTCAACCTTTTGAGCACCTTTATGCTGGCAACCCTCACTCTTAAACAGAAAATACTGGCCACGGTCACCCTGGCCGTGGTCGTCTCCTGCCTGCTGGTAGGCTACTTCAGTCAACGCTCGGCCCAGCAACTGATCGAAAACCGGATGTTCGAACAGGAGCTCCCCAACCTGACCCAGCGGATCAGCAAGGAGATTGAACAGGATCTCCACGGCATCGCCCAGGCCGCCCGCCAACTGGCCACCGACCGCTTCATCCTCGACTGGGTGGATCGGGGCATGCCCAAAGAGCAGGAGCCAATCCTCATCAACCAGCTCAAGGATGTGGCCAACCAGTATGGTCTGGTGACCGCCTCCTTCGCCGATCGCCAGACCGCCGCCTACTACAACCAGGATGGCTTTCTGCGCAACCTGACCCCCACGCAAGATGCCTGGTTCTATGACTACACCAAGAGCCAGAAGGAGATGACCCTCAGCATCTTCCGCGAGAGCAACGGCGAGGTGAAGCTGTTCGTCAACTTCCAGCAGCTCAACGGGCGCGGGCTGGCCGGCTTTGCCAAATCCCTCGACACCATGGTGACCATGGTCTCCAACTTCCGGCTGGAAGAGAGTGGCATCGTCTTTATGGTCGATGGCAGCGGCAAAGTGAAACTGCACCCCGAGGCCAACCGCATCGAGCGTGACACCCTTGGCAACATTGCCAGCGGAGATACCGGCAGCCTGCTGGCCAAACGCCCCTTTGCCGTTATCAACGCCGAGGTAAATGGTGAGCCCATGGTACTGGCCAGCAGCTATATCCCGCTGCTCGACTGGTATCTGGTGGCCCAGGTGCCAGAAGCCGAGATCTATGCCGAGCTGGATCAGACCCGCAACGAGATCCTGATGATCTCGCTGGTGATTGCGCTGGCTATGGGTCTGATTGGGATGCTGCTGGCAGGCTCGGTCAGCCGCCCGCTTAACGAGTTGGCCCGCCTGTTCAAAGAGCTGGGCAGCGGCGATGGGGATCTCACCCAGCGCCTGAAAGTGGAAGGACGTGACGAACTGAGTCAGGTCGCCACCGGCTTCAACAACTTCGTCGCCAAGATCCACGGCTCCATCGAGCAGGTGGCGGAGAACTCCCGCCAGCTCGCCGCCACCGCCAACGAGGTGGCCAACAAGGCGCAGCTGACCCAGCACAACTGTACTGCCCAACGTGACCGCACTGTGCAGGTGGCCACCGCCATCCACGAAATGGGGGCCACGGTGAGCGAGATCGCCGGTAACGCTTCGCTGGCAGCCGAAGTAGCCAGACAAGCCAACGACCAGGCCGATGCAGGGGCAGTAGTGGTAGCGCAGGCGCGCCACGGCATCGTCGACCTCTCCGGTGAGATTGAGCAGGTGGCAGGGGTTATCGAGTCGCTGGCGAGCCAGACCGACTCCATCGGCAGCATCCTCGAAACCATCCGCAGTATCTCGGAGCAGACCAACCTGCTGGCATTGAACGCCGCCATCGAGGCCGCTCGCGCCGGTGAACAGGGTCGCGGTTTCGCCGTGGTGGCAGATGAAGTGCGCAATCTGGCCAACCGCTCCGCCGCCTCGACTGCCGAGATCCAGGGGATGATCAACCGCTTGCAGGAGCAGAGTGCCCGCGCCGTCAGCGCCATGGCGCAGGGGCGTAACCAGAGTCTGGAGGTGGTGAGCCAGGCCGATGAGGCCAACGCCGCCCTCGGCCAGATCACCGCCCACATTACCCAGATCAACGACATGAATATCCAGGTCGCCACCGCCACCGAGGAGCAGTCGAGCGTGGTCGGCGAGATCAACCGCAACGTGGAAGATATCAACCAGCTCACCATGGAGACCGCCGATATCGCCCACCAGCTGACCGAATCAAGCCGCAGCCTGCAGCAGCTCTCCGGTCAGCTGGACAAGCTGGTTGGCAACTTCCGACTCTGACCCCGACCTTGACCTTGACCTTGACCTAAGCCATCAACAACAGAGAGCGCCGTGGCGCTCTCTGTTGTTTTGGTGGCGACTAATCCGGCATAGCCGTCAGCCCTTGCCATCCCGTTTGCGCTGATACATCAGCTCATCCGCGCGGGTGAGCAGCTCGGCCAGGGAGACACAGCCGTGCCCGTCATAGCAGACAATCCCGGTGCTGCAGGTCAGCGCATAGCCGCAACCACTGTGCTGATTGTGCTCGGCCAAGATGGCATTGAAACGCTCATAGGCCAGTTGCGCCTGCGCCTCCACCACATTGGGCAACAGGACGGCGAACTCATCGCCGCCCATACGGGCAAACACGTCTGCGCCACGAAAAGCCTGCTTGAGCAGAGCGGCAAAGGCGATCAGAGCCCGATCCCCTTCTGCATGCCCCCACCGATCGTTGATCCCCTTGAAGCCATTGAGATCCAGATAGAGCAGCGCCAGTGGCATCTGCAAGCGACTGGCCAGCGAGAGGCTCTTCTCCGCCAGCATCACGAACCCGCGCCGATTGGAGATCAAGGTCAACTCATCAATGGTGGCCAGCTGCACCGCTTCGAGCTCCCGCACCACCATCGCCGCCAGATCCTTGAGCAGCCCCACATCCTCCTCACTCAATTCCCGTGGCACCGTATCGATGATGCAGAGCGTCCCCAGTTTGCAACCGTTGGCGATCCGCAGTGGCTGTCCGGCATAGAAGCGGATGCCGGGCCCCCCCACCACCAGCGGATTGTCGGCAAAGCGGGGATCCTGCGAAGCATCCGGCACGATGAAGGTCTCATTGCCCATGATGGCGTGGCCACAGAACGAAATGTCCCGGGCAGTCTCACGGACCTCCAGACCGATACAGGATTTGAACCACTGGCGATCTTCATCCACCAGACTCACCAGCGCGATGGGGACATTGAACACCCGTCGGGCCATGCGGGTCAGCCGATCAAACCGCTCCTCGGCCTCGGAATCCAGCAAAGAGAGCCGCCGCAGGGTCTCCAACCGCAATACCTCATCGGGTGGAATGGGTGCTTCTAGCATCGTGCCTCTCTCATCAGTGCCAAAACCTATCTTTAGCATATTGGGCTTTGTCGAAGTCGGGGCAGCAAGGAGAAAACAAAAAGCCGCTCATTCGAGCGGCTTTTTAGACAAGCGGGGAAGAAAATTACTTTTTCTTCTTGGCCTTGGCGTTCGGCAGGTCGGTGATGGAGCCTTCGAACACTTCGGCAGCCAGACCCACGGACTCGTGCAGAGTCGGGTGAGCGTGGATGGTCAGCGCGATATCTTCGGCGTCAGCCCCCATCTCTATGGCCAGACCGATTTCACCCAGCAGTTCACCACCGTTGGTACCGACGATGGCACCACCGATGACTCGGCCGCTCTCCTTGTCGAAGATCAGCTTGGTCATACCGTCGGAGCAGTCGGACGCGATGGCGCGACCGGAAGCAGCCCACGGGAAGGTAGCGACTTCGAAGTTCAGGCCCTGTTGCTTGGCTTCCTTCTCGGTCAGACCAACCCAGGCCATCTCTGGCTCGGTGTAGGCGATGGACGGGATCACTTTCGGGTCGAAGTAGTGCTTCTTGCCGGCGATCACTTCAGCGGCAACGTGACCTTCGTGAACACCTTTGTGTGCCAGCATCGGCTGGCCCACGATGTCACCGATGGCGTGGATGTGCGCCACGTTGGTACGCAGCTGCTTGTCCACCTCGATGAAACCGCGTTCGGTCACGGCAACGCCAGCTTTCTCGGCATCCAGCATCTTGCCGTTCGGCACACGGCCTACGGCAACCAGCACGTTGTCGTAACGAACCGGCTCGGCCGGGGCGTGTTTGCCTTCGTAGGAGACGTACAGGCCGTCTTCGCGCGCTTCAACTGCGGTGACCTTGGTCTCCAGCATGATGTTGAATTTCTTGGCCACACGCTTGGTGTAGATCTTGACGATGTCTTTGTCGGCAGCCGGAACCAGCTGGTCGGCAAATTCCACCACATCGATCTCGGAACCCAGAGAGGAGTAAACGGTACCCATCTCCAGACCGATGATGCCGCCACCGATAACCAGCAGTTTGCCGGGAACGGTTTTCAGCTCCAGCGCATCGGTAGAGTCCCATACGCGCGGGTCATCGTGGGGGATGAACGGCAGCTTCACCGGACGGGAACCGGCCGCGATGATGGCGTTGTCGAAGGTCACGGTAGTCTTGCCGTCGGCACCTTCCACTTCCAGGGTGTTCGGGCCGGTAAATTTACCCAAGCCGTTAACAACCTGAACTTTACGCATCTTGGCCATGCCAGCCAGACCGCCGGTCAGCTGGTTGATAACCTTCTCTTTCCACAGACGGATCTTGTCGATGTCGGTCTGCGGTGCACCGAAGACGATGCCGTGCTCGGCCAGCGCCTTGGCTTCTTCAATCACTTTAGCAACGTGCAGCAGCGCCTTGGAGGGGATGCAGCCCACGTTCAGGCAGACGCCACCCAGGGTGGAGTAACGCTCGACGATAATAGTATCCAGACCCAGATCGGCTGCACGGAAAGCAGCGGAATAACCGGCAGGGCCAGCACCCAGTACTACGACCTGGGTTTTGATTTCTTTACTCATCATGACCTCTTTGTCGTTCTTATATCCCCGGACAGCGCAGTCTTATACCGAAACGGGTGGCTGCAGCCGTGAAAAAAACGGGGCAAGTTTACGATCATGTTAATGAAATGAGAAGTAAAAAGGGCAGGCTCTGGGCCCGCCCTCTCACTTACAGGACCAGTCGACGAATGTCGGACAGCACGCCGTTCATGGTGGTGATGAAGCGAGCCCCATCGGCACCATCGATCACGCGGTGGTCGTAGCTCAGAGCCAGCGGCAGCATCAGGCGCGGCGCGAACTCTTTACCGTTCCACTTCGGCTTCATCTCGGACTTGGAAACACCGAGGATGGCCACTTCCGGCGCGTTGACGATCGGGGTAAAGCTGGTACCGCCGATGCCACCCAAGCTGGAGATGGTGAAGCAACCGCCCTGCATGTCGGCAGCGGTCAGCTTGCCGGCACGGGCCTTCTTGGAGATCTCGGCCAGATCGCGAGACAGCTCCATGATGCCCTTCTTGTTAACATCGCGCACCACGGGCACAACCAGACCGTTGGGGGTATCTACCGCCACACCGATGTGGATGTACTTCTTCATGATCAGCTTGCTGCCATCTTCGGACAGGGAGCTGCAGAAGCGCGGGTGAGCTTCCAGCGCCTTGGCGGCGGCTTTCAGGATGAACACCAGCGGGGTGATCTTCACGTCTGCCTTCTGCTTCTCGAGCATCGCGTTCTGCTCTTTGCGGAACGCTTCCAGCTCGGTGGTATCGGCTTCGTCGAACTGGGTGACATGAGGGATCATGACCCAGTTGCGGTGCAGGTTCGGACCGGAGATCTTCTGGATGCGGGTCAGCTCGACCTCTTCCACATCACCGAACTTGCTGAAGTCTACCTTCGGCCACGGCAGTACGCCCAGACCGTTGCCACCGGCTACGCCGGCAGAGGCAGGAGCGGACTCGGCACGCTTGATGGCATCCTTCACGTAGGCTTGCACGTCTTCTTTGACGATACGGCCCTTGCGACCGGAGGCTTTCACCTTGGCCAGGTTGACGCCAAACTCGCGCGCCAGACGGCGTACCGCCGGAGAAGCGTGCACGTAGGCGTCGTTGGCAACAAAATCGGTCGCAGCGGCAGCAGCCTGGGCAACCGGAGCCGGAGCAGCGGCAACAGGGGCTGCAGCGACCGGAGCGGCAGCTTGAGCAACCGGCGCGGCAGCAGGAGCAGCGCCAGCCACTTCGAATACCATGATCAGGGAACCGGTGGAGACCTTGTCACCCGCCTTCACCTTGATCTCTTTGACCACACCGGCGAACGGCGCAGGCACTTCCATGGAGGCCTTGTCACCTTCCACGGCGATCAGGGACTGGTCGGCTTCAACCTTGTCACCCACCGCAACCATGATCTCGGTGACTTCCACTTCGTCGCCACCGATATCCGGTACGTTGACCTCTTTGGCAGCGGCGGCAACCGGGGCAGCAGCCACGGGCGCGGCAGCTTGAGCCGGAGCAGCAACGGCAGCAGGCGCAGCGCCAGCCACTTCAAATACCATCACCAGAGAACCGGTAGAGACCTTGGCGCCAGCGGCAACCTTGATCTCGACCACGCGACCTGCGAACGGAGCCGGCACTTCCATGGAGGCCTTGTCACCTTCCACGGCGATGATGGATTGGTCGGCTTCAACCATGTCGCCCACAGCAACCATGATTTCAGTCACGTCCACTTCGTCATCACCGATGTCCGGTACGTGCACATCTTTGCGCACGGCAGCGGCAGGTGCGGTGGCAGGTGCGGCGGCCGGAGCAGCAGCAACCGGTGCAGCCACTTCAGCAGGGGCGGCAGCGCCTTCGGCTTCGAAGATCATGATCTGGGAGCCGGTGGCAACCTTGTCGCCCACCTTGATCAGGATCTCTTTAACGATACCGGCAGACGGGGCCGGTACTTCCATGGAGGCCTTGTCGCCTTCTACCGCGATGATGGACTGGTCCAGCTCGACCTTGTCACCCACGGCCACCATGATCTCGGTGACTTCAACCTCATCGGCGCCGATATCCGGCACCATAATCTGTTTGGACATTGTGCTTTATCCTCTTGCGTCGATCCGCGTGGCTGGCTGATGCCGCCACGCACATCTCGCGTTAACCGTTTTAAATCCTGGCAAGGTCGCGCCGCATGACGGCGCGACCCTTGATCCACTTACGCGTACAGCGGGTTGACCTTGTCGGCATCGATGCCGTACTTGGCGATGGCGTCGGCCACAACCTGCTTGTCTACCTCGCCGCGCTTGGCCAGTTCGGTCAGAGCAGCAACCACCACGTAGAACTCGTTCACTTCGAAGTGACGACGCAGGTTGGCACGACTGTCGGAACGGCCGTAACCGTCGGTACCCAGCACGCGGTAGTTCTCGGTCGGAACGAAGGCACGAACCTGATCGGCGAAGGACTTCATGTAGTCGGTCGCAGCGATGGTGGCTTCGGAACCCAGTACCTGAGCGATGTAGGGAACACGCGCTTCAGAGGTCGGGTGCAGCATGTTCCAGCGATCCGCGTCCTGACCGTCACGAGCCAGCTCGTTGAAGGAGGTGACGCTGAACACATCGGAACCGATGCCATACTCGCTGGCCAGGATTTGGGCAGCCTTGCGCACGTGACCCAGGATGGAACCACAACCCAGCAGCTGAACTTTCGCCTTGGCGCCGGCGACGGATTCCAGCTTGTAGATACCCTTGCGGATCCCTTCCTCGGCGCCTTCCGGCATGGCCGGCATGGCGTAGTTCTCGTTCAGGGTGGTGATGTAGTAGAACACGTTCTCCGGGTTCTCACCGTACATGCGGCGCAGGCCGTCCTGTACGATCACCGCCACTTCATAGGCGTAGGACGGGTCGTAGGAGATGCAGTTCGGGATGGTGTTCGCCAGGATGTGGCTGTGACCATCTTCGTGCTGCAAACCTTCGCCGTTCAGGGTAGTACGACCGGAGGTCGCACCCAGCAGGAAGCCACGGGCTTGCTGGTCACCGGCTGCCCACGCCATGTCGCCGATCCGCTGGAAGCCGAACATGGAGTAGTAGATGTAGAACGGGATCATTGGGCAGTCGTTGGTGCTGTAAGAGGTCGCAGCTGCCAGCCAGGAGGACATGGCGCCCAGCTCGTTGATACCGTCTTGCAGAACCTGACCCTGCTTGTCTTCCTTGTAGTAGGAGACGATGTCGCGGTCTTGCGGGGTGTACTGCTGACCGTGCGGGCTGTAGATACCGATCTGGCGGAACAGACCTTCCATACCGAAGGTACGGGCTTCGTCAGCCAGGATCGGAACGATGCGCTTGCCGATGGACTTGTCTTTCAGCATCACGTTCAGGGAACGCACGAACGCCATGGTGGTGGAGATTTCGCGCGCCTGCTCACCCAGCAGCGGGCCGAAGGCATCCAGTGCCGGAATTTCCAGCTTGGTGGTGCTTTCGCGCAGACGGGTCGGCACATAGCCTTTCAGGGCAGTGCGACGGTCGTGCAGATATTTGTGCTCGGCAGAACCGGCTTCAATCTTCAGGTACGGCAGATCGGCCAGCTGCTCGTCGGCCACCGGCAGGTTGAAGCGGTCACGCAGGTGACGCACGGAGTCCAGCTCCATCTTCTTGACCTGGTGAGCGATATTCTTGCCTTCGGCCGCTTCACCCATGCCGTAACCCTTGATGGTCTTGGCCAGAATAACGGTCGGCTTGCCCTTGGTCTGGGTCGCCTTGTTGAATGCGGCGAACAGTTTGCGAGGATCGTGACCACCGCGGTTCAGGGCGAAGATCTCCTCGTCGGTCATGTCTTTGACCAGCGCGGCAGTTTCCGGATAACGGTTGAAGAAGTGCTCGCGGATGTAGCCACCGTCGCGGGACTTCATGGTCTGGTAGTCACCGTCCACGGTCTCGTTCATCAGCTGGATCAGCTTGCCGGAAGTGTCTTTCTTCAGCAGCTCATCCCACTTGCGACCCCAGATAACCTTGGTCACGTCCCAACCGGCGCCAGCGAACAGGCCTTCCAGCTCGTTGATGACCTTGCCGTTACCGACAACCGGACCATCCAGACGCTGCAGGTTGCAGTTAACCACGAACACCAGGTTGTCGAGCTTTTCACGCACGGCAACAGTCAGGGCCCCCTTGGCTTCCGGCTCGTCCATCTCGCCGTCACCCAGGAAGGCGTAAACGGTCTGCTCGGAGCAATCCTTGATGCCACGGTCGGTCAGGTACTTCAGGAAGCGAGCCTGATAGATGGCGGCGATGGGGCCCAGACCCATGGAGACGGTCGGGAACTGCCAGAAGTCCGGCATCAGTTTCGGGTGCGGATAGGAAGGGATACCCTTGCCGTCCACTTCCTGACGGAAGTTGTCCAGCTGCTCTTCGGTCAGACGACCTTCAGCAAAGGCGCGAGCATAGATGCCCGGGGAGATGTGACCCTGGAAGTAAACCAGATCGCCACCATCCTTCTCGTTGCGAGCACGGAAGAAGTGGTTGAAGCAGACATCATAGATGGTCGCAGAAGAAGCGAAGGAAGACATGTGACCACCCAGGTCCAGGTCTTTCTTGGACGCGCGCAGCACGATCATCATGGCGTTCCAGCGGATGATGGCGCGAATGCGGCGTTCCATCTCCAGGTCACCCGGGTAGTCCGGCTCGTCGCTGGACGGGATGGTGTTGATGTAATCGCGATTTGCCTTGGCAGCCACGTCCACACCGCTTACGCGGGCTTTCTCGGCCAACTGTTCAAGGATGAACTGAGCGCGTTGCGGACCCTCTTCACGCAGCAGGGATTCCAGAGAGGCAAGCCACTCCAGCGTTTCTATCGGGTCCACATCGTTCTTCAGGATATCAGACATGGCTGGTTCCTATGTTGTTGTGATTGCACGGCATTGCACGGCGAAGGGCGCAAGCATTCGACAATAGAGCCTTGTGGGATTAGTTTTCCTGCTGACGGATCCGACGCATGGATCGCTGGATCCGGCTGTCTTCCCTCTGCATATCCAACAAGGTGTCCTCGATAAAGGCCAGATGCTCATGACAAGCTGTTCTGGCCCGCTCCGGAGCCCCCGAAAGAATAGCCTCGATCAGATTCGCGCGATGGCGACGTATCTTGGCTACCACTCCCGGGCGGCGATTCAAAATCTCGTTATTCTGCAGAATGTTCTGTTCGAGCATCGGGCTCATGGCCCGCAGCAGGTGCAGCAGCACCACGTTGTGGGACGCCTCGGCCACCGCCAGATAGAACTGGGTCACGGCTGCCGACTCGGCCACCAGCGAGCCCAGCTGGCCCGCCTCTTCGATGGTGGTTTGCACCTGACGAATGCGCTCGAAATCAGACCCGGTTCCCCGCAAGGCCGCGTAGTAGGCACAGATGCCTTCCAGCGCGTGGCGAAACTCCAGCAGGTCATACTGGGCTTCCGGGTGGGTACTGAGCAGTTCGAACAGAGGATCGGCGATCCCCTTGCTCAGGGCATTCTGCACATAAGTGCCGCCGCCCTGACGGCGATAAAGCAATCCGCGCGCTTCCAGTCGCTGGATGGCTTCGCGCAAGGAGGGGCGCGATACCTGAAACTGGATGGCGAGTTCCCGCTCGGGAGGCAATTTTTGCCCCGGTTGCAGGCTGCCTTCCAGAATCATCTGTTCCAGCTCGGCGACAATGGAGTCGGCCAACTTGGGTTGCGTAATCTTGCGATAGGGCATGAGGCTACTTTGTTAAATTGGTATTACCAATTTTATGGATGGGGCGAAAATTAGCAGAGGCCTTTTGAAAAGTCCACTCAAAAGATGATCTGAGTCAAGAATCGGCCCCACCACTTAAGAGGTAAAGCAGGTGAAACATGATTTAGCTCATAGAAAATGGTCTGACCAATATTCTTGACCGCGCTCACAAATAACATTTGCGCAACCAGAGACAAAAATGGCCTGCCAGATAGGCAAGCCATTGATTTTAAAATCCAAACTAAATTTGAATATTTACTTTAGCTGTTTAGTAACTGACGGTAGTAATCCCACTGGAAACTGGCACCGGGATCCGTCTTGCGCCCTGGTGCGATATCGCAATGGCCGACAATTTTTTCGTGGGTAATCGCCGGATAGCGCTCCGAGATAGCTCGAGTGAGCCCTGCCAATGCCCGGTATTGAGCCTCGGTATAGGGGGTTTCGTCAGTCCCTTCCAGCTCGATGCCGATGGAGAAGTCATTGCATGCCTCCCTCCCCTGCCAGCTCGAGATACCTGCATGCCAGGCGCGCGCGCCAAACGGCACATACTGCACCAGCTCGCCATCACGGCGGATCAGGCAATGAGCCGAGACTCGCAGCTGATGGATACCGGCAAAATAGGGGTGAGCCTCAGGGTCGAGTCGTCCCATAAAGAGATCGTCGATAAAGGGACCGCCAAACTCCCCCGGCGGCAGGCTGATGCCATGCACCACCAGCAGGGAGATATCGTCCGGCACGGCCCGTTCGTTGTGATGGGGAGAAGGCACCCGGCGCGCCTGCTGGCACCAGCCAGCGGCATCGATAGAGAAACAAGGTTGCGAAGCGAGTTGAGTCATCGGCTACTCGAGTTGGCTGATAAATGGCGAGACAACGAAGATACCTGATAGGCAACCCGACACCAACTCACTGAATCAAAGGGAAATGGTATGTTAGGCTGAGTCATCTTCCGCTCGATATGGATGGGGTATGCAGCACACGGCACGCTGGATGTGGTTACTGGCCTGGCTCTCTTTGATGGGCCTGCTGACCCTCTATTTTCACTCCCGCAACCAACCAAGCGTCACCGCCAGCGGCGAGCTGTTGCTGCGGGCCGACCAGAGCGGCCACTATCGTCTGGAGGGTGCCATCAACGGCCAGCCGGTGCAACTGCTGCTCGATACCGGCGCCACCCGTATCACCATCCCGCAGCAGGTTGCAGAGCGGCTCGGCCTGACCGCTCATGGCAGCAGCCAGGTCAATACCGCCGCGGGGCAGATCCGGGTCGGCAACGGCACCATCGAAACGCTGGCGATGGGGCCATTGACCTTGTACGATCTGGCCATCTTTATCAATCCGGCGGCAGACGGTGACGAAGTGCTGGTTGGCATGAACGCCCTCGGTCGGCTGGAGCTGGTTCAAAAGGAGCGGCAACTGCTGCTCAGACCCTTGCAGGAATAAGGCATGTTTCAACAGGATGTCAGCCGCGCCGTGCGCGCCGCACTACTCGAAGATCTGGGCGATGCCCTCACCACACTGGACCAACCGGACACCAGCGCCGATATCACCGCCCAGCTGATCCCGGCCGATCGGATGGCCACTGCTCGGGTGATCACCCGTGAAGCAGGAGTATTCTGCGGCCAGCCCTGGGTCGACGAGGTGTTCGTACAACTCGGCAGCGAGGTGAAGGTGGAGTGGAAGGTGCAGGATGGGGAAGTGCTCTCCCCCAATCAGGAGCTTTTCCGCCTCCACGGCCCTGCCCGCCTGCTGCTGACCGGCGAGCGCAATGCGCTGAACTTTGTCCAGACCCTATCCGGCGTCGCCACCCTCACCGCCCGCTATGTGGCAGAGCTGGAGGGCACCGACTGCCGTCTGCTCGACACCCGCAAGACCATCCCCGGGCTGCGCACCGCCCAGAAGTACGCGGTCACCTGCGGCGGTGGCAAGAACCACCGCATCGGCCTCTACGACGCTTACCTCATCAAAGAGAACCATATCCTCGCCTGTGGCGGCATTGTCGAGGCAATTAGCGAGGCTCGTCATCTCAATCCGGGCAAACCGGTAGAGGTAGAAGTCGAAACGCTGGCTGAGCTGGAACAGGCGCTGGCGGCAAAGGCCGATATCGTGATGCTGGACAACTTCGACGTGACCATGATGCGGGAAGCGGTCGCCATCAATCAGGGCCGCGCCAAGCTCGAAGTCTCGGGCAATGTCACCCTCGACACTCTGGCCGAGTTTGCGGCCACCGGCGTCGATTTTATCTCGGTCGGGGCGCTCACCAAGCATGTGCGGGCGCTCGATCTCTCCATGCGCTTTATCCAGCAGTGAGATTCACCCCTCAGGCCTGAGCAAATACTCGACCTAACCGGATAAACAACTTGCAAAAGGCGCCATGGGCGCCTTTTCTTTATGCAGGATCCCTCAGCAAAGGAGTGTAATGACGGACCCGCTTCGCCTCATAAAAAAGAGTCGTTAGAAGCCTCTTATTTTATGATTTATATCATGTTTTTGGTAAATCATAGAAAAGTGGTTAACAAAGGCGGCAATCTCTGTTGCCACCCCTCACAGCTCGGATAAGATACTGACGTGCGGATGATTTTCCACCGACACTTCCCAGGAACCAAGGATAAAAGGATATTTTCCATGAACAGCGAAATGAAGAAACAATCGGGTTTTACCCTTATCGAACTGATGATCGTGGTCGCGATCGTGGCCATTCTGGCGGCGGTAGCGCTGCCGGCTTATCAGAGTTACACCCTAAAAGCGAAGGCCACCGAATTAACCACTGCAATGGGACAGGTTAAAACAGAGCTGGAAATATGCTCTCAAACAAGTACTCTTCCATGCAACGCGTCGGGTGCGGCTTCAACATACGTAACGAGTGTAGCTGGCTCAATTACCAGCGCAGGGACAGCCACAGTGACAGGAACCGGCACCGCAGCTCTCAACAACATGGTCTGTTCTCTTTCTGGCACTAGAGACGCTAATAACGGCAAAGTTTCGTGGGGTTCCATCTCTGGGGCAAATTGCTCCTAATTTATGACATCTAGCCCTAATAGCGGCCTGGCGTTAAGCTTGGCCGCCTCTTCACTGATCAGTGAAGAGGACTCCCAGCGCTATCTGAGCCAGGCCAAGGCCCAGCGCAAACCCTTTGTGACATTTCTGATAGAGAACGAGATCCTCGACAGCAAGGCGCTCGCCGACTTTTGCGAGCTGGAGTATGGGGTACCTCTGCTGGATCTTGCCGCCTTCGACTTGGCCGAGATCCCGCAGAAATACCTCAATCAGAAGCTGATTGAGAAACACCACGTCCTGCCCATCTACACCCAGGGCCACACCCTCTATATCGCCATGTCGGATCCGACCAATGTCTCGGCGTTGGAGGACTTTGGCTTCAGCTTCGGTCTTCATACCGAGGCGCTGCTGGTGGAGGAGAACAAGCTCACCGCCGCCATCGGCAAGCTGCTGGAGAGCGAAAATGACGCCCTCGGCATGGAGGATATCGACGAGTCCGAGATTTCGGATCTCGAGGTCTCCGATGATAACAGCCGGCTGGACGAGAGCGTCAATACCGCCGATGACGATGCCCCCATCGTCAAGTACATCAACAAGATTCTGATGGATGCCATCAAGCGCGGCGCCTCCGACCTGCACTTCGAGCCTTACGAGTTCAAGTATCGGGTGCGCTTTCGCATCGATGGCATTCTGCACGAGATCGCCACACCGCCGGTCAATCTCTCCAACCGCTTCTCAGCACGCCTAAAAGTCATGGCGCGACTCGATATCGCCGAGCGGCGGCTGCCACAGGATGGCCGCATCAAGCTGAAGCTGTCGCGCAACAAGTCGATGGATATGCGGGTCAATACCTTGCCCACCATGTGGGGGGAGAAGATCGTGATCCGTCTGCTCGACTCCTCGGCGGCACGCCTCAATATCGAGCAACTCGGCTTTGATGATCGGCAGAAGGCGCAGTACCTGCGCGCCCTCTCCAAGCCACAAGGGATGATCCTGGTGACCGGCCCCACCGGCTCGGGCAAAACGGTCTCGCTCTATACCGGCCTCAATATTCTCAACACCACCGAGGTGAATATCTCCACCGCAGAAGACCCGGTGGAGATCAACCTGCCCGGCGTCAACCAGGTGCAGGTCAACCCCAAGGCGGGGCTCACCTTCGCCAGCGCCCTGCGCTCCTTCTTGCGGCAAGATCCGGATGTGGTGATGGTGGGGGAAATTCGCGATCTCGAAACCGCCGAAATCGCTATCAAGGCGGCCCAGACTGGTCACCTGGTGCTATCCACCCTGCACACAAACTCCGCCGCCGAGACCCTGACCCGGATGATGAACATGGGGGTTCCGGCCTTTAACATCGCCTCCTCGGTGACCCTGATCATGGCCCAGCGGCTGGCCCGTAAACTGTGCGACCACTGCAAGGCACCGGAAGTGGTGCCGGAAGCAGAACTGCTGGAGCTGGGCTTTACGCCGCAGCAACTGGCGGCCGGGCTGCGACTGTTCAAACCGGTCGGCTGCAAGGAGTGTTCCGGCGGCTACAAGGGGCGGGTCGGCATCTACGAAATCATGCTGATGTCGGAGAACATCGCCAAATTGATCATGCAAGGGGCCAACTCCCTGCAAATCGCCGCTATCGCGCAGAAGGAGGGTATGCGCACCCTGCGCACCTCGGGACTGGAGAAGGCCCGGCTCGGGGTCACCAGTCTGGCCGAGGTCAACAGGGTCACCACCAACTGATCCGTATGACGGAACGACCCGCCGGTTTGGTTGGCAGAGCGAATTCGGCGTTCACGAACACGGAATGGATGACAGCCAGAATGACAGAATAATCAGGCATTAAAGTGACCGGGCTGGCGCCAAGAAGGCCCCCCTATCAGTACCCCGCCGGCATCAAGCCAGTCGGACACCTTGACCAGGTTGGTAACGTGCAGAGCCCGGCTCTGACAACCAACCCCATTGCAGGATGCAAAGATGGCAACCCTAACGAAAAAGAACAATGCCCCCAAGAAAGTCTTCGCCTTCCGCTGGCACGGGGTAAACCGCAAGGGGCAGAAGGTCTCCGGCGAGCTGCAGGCCGACAGCATCAACACCGTCAAGGCCGAACTGCGTAAACAGGGGGTCAACGTCACCAAGGTAGCCAAGAAATCCCAGGGGCTCTTCTCCAAGGGCGGTGCCAAGATCAAACCGATGGATATCGCCATCGTCTCACGCCAAATAACTACCATGCTCTCCGCCGGTGTACCGCTGGTGCAGAGCCTGCAGATCATCGCCCGCAGCCACGAGAAAGCCTCGATGCGCGAGCTGATGGGGCAGATTGCCGCCGATGTGGAGACTGGCACCCCCATGTCGGAGGCGCTGCGCCGCCATCCCCTCTACTTTGATGATCTCTATTGCGATCTTGTGGAAGCCGGTGAGCAATCCGGTGCGCTGGAGACCATCTACGACCGTATCGCCACCTATCGGGAAAAGTCGGAAGCGCTCAAATCGAAGATCAAGAAGGCGATGTTCTACCCCACCATGGTCATTCTGGTCGCCATCGTGGTCACCTCCATCCTGCTGCTGTTCGTCATTCCGCAGTTCGAGGATATCTTCAAGAGCTTTGGTGCCGAGTTGCCGGTGTTCACCCAGTTTGTTATCGGCATCTCGCGCTTTATGCAGAACTGGTGGTATGTCTTCTTTGGTGGCACGGCCCTTGGCATCTTCCTTTACGTGCGGGCCTGGCGGGCCTCCCAGAAGGTGAAAGACAATACCGACAAGTTCGTCCTCACCATTCCGGTGGTCGGGATGATCCTGCACAAGGCGGCGATGGCCCGCTTTGCCCGCACCCTGTCGACCACCTTCTCCGCCGGTATCCCGCTGGTAGATGCGCTGATTTCGGCGGCTGGGGCATCGGGTAACTATGTCTATCGCACCGCGGTCATGGCGATCCGCAACGAGGTGGTGGCCGGTATGCAGATCAACGTGGCGATGCGCACCGTCGATCTCTTCCCCGACATGGTGATCCAGATGGTGATGATCGGTGAGGAGTCCGGCGCCATCGATGATATGCTCTCCAAGGTCGCCACCATCTTCGAACAGGAGGTGGATGACTTGGTTGATGGCCTCACCAGCCTGCTGGAACCCCTCATCATGGTGGTGCTCGGGGTGCTGGTCGGCGGTATGGTTATTGCCATGTACCTGCCCATCTTCAAGCTGGGCGACGTGGTAGGCTGATTTATCAGGGCATGGCTCCACAACCATGCCCTCCCCCTCATTTTATGACTGACGGTTGGTTATGACACTTCTTCTCGAGCTGGCTGACAGCTTGCCCTGGCTCTACTTTTCGCTGGTTTTTCTTTTCTCCCTGATGATCGGCAGCTTCCTTAACGTGGTCATCCACCGCTTGCCCATTATGTTGGAGCGGGAGTGGCAGGCCGAGTATCGCGGCTACTTTTCCCCCGATAAGGAGGCCACTGCGCCAGAGCGCTACAACCTGATGGTGCCGCGCTCCGCATGCCCTCACTGTGGTCACGCCATCACTGCGCTGGAGAACATCCCGCTGCTGAGCTGGCTCTGGCTCAAAGGGCGTTGCCGCGACTGCCAGGCCCCCATCTCGGCCCGCTATCCGCTGGTAGAGCTGCTGACAGCCCTGCTCTCGGTGGCCGTTGCCATGGTCATAACACCGGGCTGGGGGACGCTGGCCGCCCTATTGCTGACCTGGGTGCTGGTCGCCCTTACCTTCATCGATCTCGACAAGATGTTGCTGCCCGACCAGCTCACCCTGCCACTGCTGTGGGGCGGGCTGCTGTTCAATCTGGCAAGTGGCTTCGTCCCCTTGGCTGATGCAGTGAGCGGCGCCATGGCGGGCTATCTGGTGCTCTGGAGCCTCTACTGGGCTTTCAAGCTGCTAACCGGCAAGGAGGGGATGGGCTATGGCGACTTCAAGCTGCTGGCGGCGCTGGGCGCATGGCTCGGCTGGCAGGCGCTGCCCATAATTCTGCTGCTCTCATCCCTGGTCGGCGCCGTGATCGGCATCAGTCTGATCGCCTTGCACAAACACCATCAGGGCAAGCCCATTCCCTTCGGCCCCTACCTCGCCATCGCGGGCTGGATCGCCCTGCTGTGGGGCGATACCATCACCCGCTGGTATCTCTCTACCCTGCTTTGAGCAAGAGGCCCCCATGTATGTAGTTGCTATCACAGGTGGTATCGGCAGCGGCAAGACCACTATCGCCAATCAGTTTGCCGCGCTGGGTATCGAGGTGGTGGATGCCGATGTGATCGCCCGCGAAGTGGTCGAGCCGGGCACCCCGGCCCTTGCCGCCATCGCCGACCATTTTGGCCCGAATGTGATTGATTCGAACGGTCAACTCGACCGTCGCGCCCTGCGCGACCGGGTCTTCAGCGACCCGCAGGCCAAGGGGTGGCTCAATGCCCTGCTCCACCCGCTGATTCGCAGCGAAATGCTGCGCCAGTGTGCCGCAGCCAGTTCACCTTACTGCCTGCTGGTGGTGCCACTGCTGGTGGAGAACAAACTCACCGGCCTCGCCAACCGGGTGCTGGTGATCGATGTAGACGAAGCCACCCAGGTTGAGCGCACCTGCCGCCGGGATGGTGTATCGGCCGAGCAGGCCCGAGCCATCATCGCCGCTCAGGCGAGCCGGTCGGAACGTCTCGCTGCGGCGGATGATGTCATCGAAAACCACAATGGTAGCGAAATGGCGATTAAAACGCGGATTTTGGCGCTGCACGAGACATATCTGGCAATTGCCTCTCAACAAGCCCGCTAAGTGTGAGTACACTAGGCCGGTTTATGGCTGGCCAGGATTAGGCATGATTTACGATTTCCCCCTCAATGAAAAAAGCCGGACCTATCTTCGTCTGGAGTCCCTGTTTTCCCAGATCCGCGACAATCTGGAGAGTGAACAATCCTGGGCACATATCGCCTTCTTCAAAGGGCTGTTCGATCTGCAGGAGTTGCTGGAGCGTGGTGACCTGCGCGCCGACCTCATCAAGGATCTGGAGCGTCTCGGCCAGCGTCTGAGTCACTGGGCCAGCCTGCCCGATGTCGATCTGGAGCAGATCAAACTGATGCAGCAAGAGAGCAGCCAGCTCTCCCGCAACCTGCTCAACTCGCCACGCCCGGGTGCCCGCCTGAAAGAGGATCGTCTGCTCGGCTCCATCCGCCAGCGCTTCTCCATCCCGGGTGGTCTGTGTGCCTTCGATGTGCCGCAGCTGCACCACTGGCTCGGTACCCCGGCCATCACCCGTCACCAGCAGATGCAAGGCTGGCTGAGCGACATTAACCTGCTGATGAATGCCATCACCCTGCTGCTGCGCCTGTGGCGCGAATCAGGCAGCTTCAGTGAACAGGTTGCCAGCAACGGTTTCTTCCAGGACACCGCCGAGAGCGCCGAGCTGATCCGCATCAAGCTGCCGGGCAATCTGTTCTGCTACCCGACCCTGAGCGGCCACAAGAACCGCTTCGCCCTGCGCTTTCTGCCTACAGCAGAACAGCCGATTGGCGACGTGCCGTTCCAGCTCGCCTGCTGCTAAGGAGGGCTTATGGTCACCAAGGTAAAGTGTCCGACCTGTCAGAGCGAAGTGGAATGGGGCCCGCAGAGTCCGTTCCGCCCCTTCTGCAGCAAGCGCTGCCAGCTGATCGATCTCGGCGAATGGGCTGATGAAGAGAAGCGGATCCCGGGGGAGATCAACCCGGATCTGCTGCCGGAGCCGGAAGAGGGCGATCAGTGGCTATAAGCCTCAGATCTCTCACCTCCGCAATATGAAAAAAGGGCCGATTGGCCCTTTTTTCATACTTGTTGATTGCTACCGGCTCACGCCAGCAGACCCTGTAGCCGCGCTACAATAGGGCCATTGGCATCGGGGAAGTGGTAGTTGTTCAGCTCGGCCACCGGCACCCACAGGCACTCCTGCCCCTCTTTGCCGAACGGCTCACCGCTGAAACGAGTCACCTTCCAGATATCCAGCAATACCTGCTTCTCGGGGTAGTCGTGCTGCAGTTCCATAAAGGGGGCACAATCCAATACCCGGATGCCGATCTCTTCCCACAGCTCCCGATCCAGCGCGGTGAGCAGATCCTCGCCCGACTCCACCTTGCCACCGGGAAACTCCCAGCGATCCCCCTGATGGCGATCGGAGGAGCGTCTGGCGATGAAGATATCGCCCCGTTCATTCTCGATGACGCCAACCGCCACCCAGATCCGTTTTTTCTGTTCCATCAATTACCTCTGTTCGCTTGTTGCCACCAATAACAAGGCGGGCACTTGGCCCGCCTGTTATGGCATAGCGTCGATCAGGTCAACTGACCGTGGCAGTGCTTGTACTTCTTGCCGGAGCCGCACGGGCAGGGATCGTTACGACCGACCTTCTGCTCGTCACGTACGAAGGTGGTGTGGCCCTCTTCGCCTGCGGCCTGTTCATCGGCCAGCTGGCTCTCGGCTGCGGCGTGGGTATAGGTGCGGGGAGCGGCTTCCGCCTGCTGGCGCTGCTGCTCTTCCATCGCTTCCACATCGCGCTCCTGCACCTGAACACGGCTCAGGATGCTGACCACGTCGCGCTTGAGGGTTTCCAGCATCTGGGTGAACAGATCGAAGGATTCGCGCTTGTACTCCTGCTTGGGGTTCTTCTGGGCGTAACCGCGCAGATGGATACCCTGACGCAGGTGATCCATGGCCGCCAGATGCTCTTTCCACAGACCATCCAGAGTTTGCAGCATCACCGCTTTCTCGAAGTTGCGCAGCACCTCTTTGCCGACCAGCTCCTCCTTGTGGGCATAGAGCTTGGTGGCTTCGTCCAGAATGCGCTCGCGCAGCTTCTCTTCATACAGCTTGTCATCTTCCGCCAGCCACTGTTGCAGCGGCAGATCCAGCGCGAAGTCCGCCTTCAGGCGTGCTTCCAGACCCGGCACGTCCCACATCTCTTCCAGAGACTGGGGCGGGATGTACTCGTCGATCACCGCGCCGTAGACGTCGTCACGGATAACGTGGATGGTCTCGGAAATGTCGTTGGTATCCAGCAGCTCGTTGCGCTGCTCGTAGACCACCTTGCGCTGGTCGTTGGCAACGTCATCAAACTCCAGCAAGCTCTTGCGGATGTCGAAGTTGCGGCCTTCCACCTTGCGCTGGGCATTTTCGATCGCCTTGGTGACCCACGGGTGCTCGATGGCTTCGCCCTCTTCCATGCCCAGCTTCTTCATCATGCCGGTCACGCGGTCGGAGGCGAAGATCCGCATCAGGGTATCTTCCATGGAGAGGTAGAAACGGGAGGAGCCCGGGTCACCTTGACGACCGGAACGGCCGCGCAGCTGGTTGTCGATACGACGGGATTCGTGACGCTCGGTGCCGATAATGTGCAGACCACCGGCGGCCAGCACCGCATCGTGACGCACCTGCCAGGCGGCCTTCAGCTCGGCAATCTGCTCGCTGGTCGGGTTCTCCAGCTTGGCAATCTCTGCCTGCCAGTTGCCACCCAACACGATGTCGGTACCACGACCGGCCATGTTGGTGGCGATGGTAACCGCACCTGTCTGACCGGCCTGGGCGACGATCTCCGCTTCCATGGCGTGGAACTTGGCGTTCAGCACCTTGTGCGGGATCTTCTCCTTGGTCAGGATGCCGGAGAGCAGCTCGGAGTTCTCGATAGAGACTGTACCAACCAGTACAGGCTGGCCCTTGGCCACGCACTGACGGATATCTTCGATGATGGCGGCATACTTCTCGTTGGCGGTCAGGTAGACCAGATCGCCCATGTCCTTGCGCACCATCGGCTTGTTGGTCGGGATAACCACGGTATCCAGACCATAAATCTGCTGGAATTCAAAGGCTTCGGTATCTGCAGTACCGGTCATCCCCGCCAGCTTGTTGTAGAGACGGAAGTAGTTCTGGAAGGTGATGGATGCCAGCGTCTGGTTCTCGTTCTGGATCTTCACCCCTTCCTTCGCTTCAACGGCCTGATGCAGACCATCGGACCAGCGACGACCCGGCATGGTACGGCCGGTGTGCTCGTCGACGATGACGATTTCGTCTTTCTGGACGATGTAGTCGACGTTGCGCTCGAACAGGGTGTGAGCACGCAGACCCGCATTGACGTGGTGCAGCAGGCTGATGTTGGAGGCGGAGAACAGGGAGTCGTTCTCATCCAGCAGCCCCTCTTTCTTGAGCAGCTCTTCCACGAAGATCTGACCGTTTTCGGTCAGCAGTGCCTGACGGTTCTTCTCGTCTACTGTGTAGTGACCGTCACCGGTGTACTCTTCGGTGTCTTCCTTGTCCTGCTTGACCAGCAGCGGGATCAGCTTGTTGACGCGGATATAGAGCTCTGAGCTGTCTTCGGCCGGACCGGAGATGATGAGCGGAGTACGGGCTTCATCGATAAGCACCGAGTCCACCTCATCCACCAGCGCGTAGTTGAGCGGACGCTGCACGCGCTGCTCCGGCGAGAACGCCATGTTGTCGCGCAGGTAGTCGAAACCGAATTCATTGTTGGTACCGTAGGTGATGTCGGCGGCGTAGGCGTCACGCTTCTGGGACGCATCCATACCGGGCACGTTGCAATCAACGGTCATGCCGAGGAAGGCAAACAGCGGACGGTTCGCTTCCGCATCACGCTTGGCCAGGTAGTCGTTCACCGTCACCACGTGCACACCACGGCCACTCAGGGCGTTCAGGTAAGCTGGCAAAGTCGCAGTAAGAGTCTTACCTTCACCGGTTTTCATTTCCGCGATGCGGTTGGAGTTCAGCACCATGCCGCCGATCAGCTGCACGTCGAAGTGGCGCATGCCAAACACCCGCTTGGAGGCTTCACGCACGGTCGCGAACGCTTCCGGCAGCAACTGTTCCAGGGTCTCACCCTGCTCGATACGCTGACGATATTCAGCCGTTTTGGCCTGCAACTCGGCATCGGAGAGAGCCTCGAACTGCGGCTCCATGGCATTGATCTGTTTTACAATTTTGCGCAAAGCCTTGAGCGTTCTGTCGTTCCGGCTGCCGATAATCTTGGTAAGCAGTGTGCTAATCATGGGTACCAACTATTTCTGGTTATAAAAGCGTTCCGTCACTGGAACCTGAAGAAAAAAACCTAACCCCGTCTGGCACTGAGAAAGCGTGCGGGGTTGACCTGACGACCATCTTTCAACACTTCGTAATGCAGATGGACCCCGGTCGCGCGACCGGTGCGTCCCATCAAGGCAATCTTCTGACCCTGATCAACCAGGGTGCCCACCTCGACCAGCAACTTGGAGTTGTGGGCATAGCGGGTGACCAGGCCATTGCCGTGATTAATCTCCACCATATTGCCAAATTCCGGATGACGGCCCGCCCAGCTGACAATGCCGGGCCCGGTGGCCAGAATCGGGGTTCCGGGTTTGCCACGGAAATCGACCCCTTTGTGCATCTTGGCACGCCCGTTGAACGGATCGACCCGTCCACCAAACCCGGACGAGACCCAAACTCGCTCCTGTTTGACTGGCGTGCCGGAAATAAAACCGGCATCGGTGATATGGTGATTCATGATGAAAGATTCAAGTACCGACAGCTGCTCTTCACGGCTGCTGAGCTGCTGGCTGAGGTGCTTCATCGAGGCTTGCAGCTCGTTGAGGCTCACTTCCAGCTCTTCATCATAAGAAGGGCCGCCCATGGGGGGCAGCTCTTTGAAATTGAACTCGTCGGGATCGAGATCGGCCTGCTCGGTCAATCGTTCACCGAGGGCATTGAGACGGCCAAGCTGACCCTGCATGGTGCCCACCTGAGCAGCCAGCATCGCCAACTGTTCACGGGCTTCGTCACCACTCTGGTCAACGGACTGTTGCTCGGCAACGGCAAGCGCCACTTCCAGCGCCTCCATTTTCTGGTGCCAGCTCTGCCAGAGCCAACCACCACCAAGGGCCAACAGGGAGAAGAGAATACCGCCGACCCAGGCCAGACGTTGTTTGGGCAGGTGCAACTTGCGTCGCTGCTTGCCGTGGAGGATCAGGGTAATGCTCATAGAAATCAGTCTGCTCGGTCAGGTGCGGCCAAGAGCCTGCACGGGAAATAAAACCGGGAGATAATCGGTATTAAAGGATGGAGTAAACAAATGACGGAACGTCGGTGCGGAGAGAGGACCGACGTTCCGTTGCACAGCTATCAGGCCAGAACCAGACCGTTATCGTAGTAAGCGATAGGCGCTTTGTCGCCCTCACCCTCGAAGGTCACCAGTTCCCAAGCCTCCTGCTCGGCCAGCAAGGCACGCAGCAGCTTGTTGTTCAGGGCATGTCCGGTCTTGTAGGCACAGAACTCACCGATGATGCTGCGGTTACACATGTAGAGGTCACCGATCGCGTCCAGCATCTTGTGCTTGACGAACTCGTCCTCATAACGCAAACCGTCTTCGTTCAGCACCCGATAGTCGTCCAGTACCACGGCGTTTTCCAGGCTTCCGCCCAGCGCCAGGTTCTGGGAACGCAGGTACTCGATATCACGCATGAACCCGAAGGTACGGGCACGGCTGATCTCTTTCACGAAGGAGGCACCGGAGAAGTCCAGTACGCAACGCTGATTGCGCCCTTCAAAGACCGGATGCTGGAAATCGATCTCGAGATCCATCTTGAAGCCGTTGCGATAAGGGTGGAATTCCGCCCACTTGTCGCCGTCTTCAACCCGGATGCTCTTCTTGATCCGCACAAACTGCTTGGCCGCATTCTGCTCACGGATCCCGACTTCCTGCAGCAGGTAGATAAAGGGATGCGCACTGCCATCCATCACCGGGATCTCGGGCGCGTCGACCTCAACGTAGAGGTTATCGATCCCCATCCCGGCCAGTGCGGCGGAGAGGTGCTCAATGGTAGAGACACGGACACCGGCTTCGTTGACCAGAGCGGTACAGAGCACGGTATCGCGCACCTGATCGGCATTGGCTGGCAGCTCCACCACAGGATTCAGGTCGGTACGCAAGTAAACGATTCCTGTGTTCACAGGCGCCGGACGGAACGTCATGGTGACTTTCCGGCCCGAATGCAGGCCGACACCAGTCGCCTGTACACTCGTTTTCAAGGTTCTTTGTCTAATCATGGGTGTACCCTAAACAGCTTAAAATCCGGACCAGATGGTCGTTGGCAGGCCATCTTAGCACATTCCTTGAACAACAAACAAACGAGAGCCATAAGAGGCTTAGTCAGCTTGCTTGCGCAGGAACGCCGGAATATCCAGGTAATCCGGTTCACGACGAGCTTGCGGCTCGGCGTTGACCACCTTGGCCGGGGCTTCGTCCATCACGCGGCCTTGCATCATGTCGCTAACCAGCGGCTGACGCACCGGGCGCTCTTGCACCTGGCTGCTCTTGACCAAAGTGATGTCCGGCTTGCGCTCGGCACCGATACCGGTAGCAACCACGGTCACACGCAGTTCGTCGTGCATTTCCGGATCGATTACGGTACCCACAACTACAGTGGCGTTCTCGGAAGCGAAGGCCTTGACCGCGTTACCCACGGTTTCGAACTCTTCGATGGTCATGTCCATACCGGCGGTGATGTTGACCAGGATGCCACGGGCACCGGCCAGATCCACGTCTTCCAGCAGCGGGCTGGAGATGGCTTTCTCGGCCGCTTCTTCGGCACGGTCATCACCAGAGGCGGAACCGGTACCCATCATGGCGGTACCCATTTCACGCATCACTGTACGCACGTCCGCGAAGTCGACGTTGATCAAACCCGGACGGGTGATCAGCTCGGCAATGCCCTGTACCGCGCCAAGCAGTACATCGTTGGCCGCCTTGAAGGCATCCAGCAGGGAGATACCGCGACCCAGCACCTTCAGCAACTTGTCGTTGGGGATGGTGATCAGGGAGTCGACGTTCTTGGAGAGCTCTTCGATACCGTGCGCGGCGAAGCCCATCCGCTTCTTCCCTTCGAAGGAGAACGGCTTGGTCACTACAGCAACGGTCAGGATGCCCATCTCGCGCGCCACTTCGGCCACGATCGGCGCGGCACCGGTACCGGTACCACCACCCATACCGGCGGCGATGAACACCATGTCGGAACCGGTCAGCAGCTCACGCAGTGCTTCGCGATCTTCCATGGCCGCATCACGACCCACTTCCGGATTGGCTCCGGCACCCAGCCCCTTGGTGATGCCACCGCCGATCTGCAGGGTAGTGTTGGCGCTAGAGTTACGCAGTGCCTGGGCATCGGTGTTGACGGTAATGAACTCAACACCCTCAATATTTTGACGAACCATGTGCTCGACAGCGTTACCGCCGCCGCCACCTACACCGATCACTTTAATGACGGCTTCGTCAGTGTGGCTATCCATAAATTCAAACATGTTGTCTCTCCGCTTTATTTGCCTGACTCAGCAAAATTCTTAGAACTCGCCACGCAGCCAGTTACTAACCCGTTTGACCAGGCCACCGACGCTTGCCTTGGCGGCATATTCTTTGTTGCTACCTGTGGCTTGATGGGTGCGGCCATATTGCAGCAACCCGACCGCAGTCGAGTACACCGGTGCCTGCACGTAATCACTCAAACCACGTATGTTCATGGGCTCTCCCACCCGGACCTGGCTCTGGAAGATCTGCTCTGCACACTCCACAATGCCTTCAATCTGGGCAGCGCCGCCGGTCAAGACCACACCGGCTGCCAGCTGATGCTTGACCCCCTGCGCTTTCAACTCGCTTTGTACCCGCACCAGCTCATCATTCACCATGGAGAGCAACTCGGTGTAACGGGGCTCAATCACTTCAGCCAGTGTCTGCCGTTGCAGGCTGCGCGCCGGACGACCGCCGACACTGGGTACTTCAATATTGTCTTCCTTGCTGACCAGACGGCCGAGGGCGCAACCGTAGCGCACCTTGATCGCTTCCGCGTCGAGCGGCGGCGTGCCGAAGGCGTAGGCGATGTCGCTGGTCACAGTGCTGCCAGCGTACGGGATCACCTTGGTGTGGCGCAGGGCACCGCCAGTAAACAGCGACATATCCATGGTGCCGCCACCGATGTCCACCACGCAGACACCCAGCTCTTTCTCGTCTTCGGTCAACACCGCATAACTGGAGGCCAGCGCGGAGAAGATCAGTTGATCCACGCGCAAGCCGACCTTCTCCACGCATTTCTCAATGTTGCGGGCCATGTCGTTGTGGCAGGTGATCAGGTGAACCTTGGCCGCCATCCGCACACCGGAGAGGCCGACCGGATTCTTGATCCCTTCCTGATAATCGATGGCAAACTCCTGAGGCAGCACATGCAGCACCCGCAGCTCGTCGGAGAGGCGAACCGACTTGGCGGTGTGGATCACGTTGTCCACATCCTCCTGAGTCACCTCTTCATCGGAGATGGGCACCATACCGGTCTCGTTGCGGCAATCGATATGCTTGCCGGACAACCCCAGATAGACCGAGCTGATCTGGCAATCCGCCATCATCTCGGCCTCTTCCACCGCGCGGCGCAGTGACTTGACCACGGAGTCGAGGTCATTGACCCCGCCCTTCTCCATTCCGCGAGAAGCGTGACTGCCCATACCGATGACGTTCAGTTCACCGTCCGGCAATACTTCCCCGACCAGAACCGCCACCTTGGTTGTGCCGATATCCAGTCCGACAATCAAATTCCTATCTGCGGTGTTGGTCATGCACTTTCTCTTCGCTCTTCTTCCAGCCAACTGCCATTCCGGTGTCGTATCGAAGATCCACGTAAGCGACTTGCGCACGGGGTTCGATAACCGGGAAGGCATCGATAAACCGCTGCAACCGGAGCGCAATGTCATTGCGTCCCAGGAACAGCTTGATATTGCCATCCAGGGTCAGTTCCCAGGCATGGCGGGGGGTCAGATTCACCCCCAGCAACTTGTATCCCTTGGCAGCCAGTTGCGACTCGTACTGCCGACTCTCTTTCAACACCCAGGCGGCCTGGTCATCCGGCCCTGACAGCTGCAACAGCGGCGTCTTGACCCGATCCGGGGCACTGAATACCTTGCCCTTGGTGTTGACGAAGCGGTTGCCATTCCAGCGCGCCGCCACATCTTGTTCCGTGAGGTAGATCTTGATCTTGTTCGGCCACTTCTTTCGTACCGAGACCGAGGCCACCCATGGCAGGGCATTGAGCCTTGCCTGCAATTCGTTGACGTCCAATTCGAAGAAGTTGCGCAGCTCGGCGCCATCCAGCACGGCCATCCGCAGCTCTTCGGTTTGCAAATACTGGTGTTGCCCCTGCAGCAACAGCTCGCTCATGGGCAACCGGTTGGCATCTGTCAGCCAACCTTTAACATCCAGCGCCGTCCGGTAGCAGCCCCATATCACCAGCAGGAAAAATGCTACCCCTGCGATGAAGCCACCCTTGGTGCGCCCCTGTGCCCTTGCCTCCACCCGATCGATCCCCGTGTAACGCGCTAAACCGGCCTTTGACAGACCGGTTCGCCATTATATAGGCCCCGGCTTGGCGGTCAAAATACTCATTGGGCCCTCAGGCGCCAGATTTCATGCTATCTATGCTCAATTTCATCTCTCCGAGACGACGGGCCAGCGCCCCGACGTTCCCGGCTCCTTGAGTCAGCACCAAATCTCCCTCGCCAATCAGGTCGGCCAGCACGGCTGGCACGTCATCTGGCGTGGCGACGAAGATGGGTTCCAGGTTGCCACGCGAGCGAATGGAGCGGCACAGTGCCCGTCCATCAGCGCCCGGGATCGGATCCTCACCGGCAGCATAAACCTCCAGCATCACCAGCACGTCTACCTTGGAGAGCACATCGGCGAAGTCCTCGTAGAGGTCGCGGGTGCGGGTATAACGGTGCGGCTGGAACACCATCACCAGACGCTTCTCGGGCCAACCGGCACGGGCGGCGTTGATGGTGACCTTCACTTCGCTCGGGTGGTGACCATAATCGTCCACCAGCATCGCCTTGCCGCGACCGGTTTCAAACTCGCCATACTGCTGGAAGCGACGACCAACCCCTTCAAATTTGGCCAGAGCAGAGATGATGGCCTCATCGCTGACACCGTCCTCTGTCGCGACAGCTATCGCCGCTGCGGCGTTCAATGCATTGTGAATACCCGGCAAATTGAGGGTCACCTGCAGCTCACCCGCCTCTTTGCGGCGAACACGGAAGCAGCTGTGGTTGGTGGTCTGGACAAAATCCAGCACCTGCACGTCGGCATCATCAGAGAGACCGTAGGTCAAGGTCGGACGGGCAATCTCGGGCAACATGCCACGGATCACCGGATCATCGATGCAGACCACCGCCAGTCCGTAGAAGGGCAGATTGTGCAGAAACTCGATGAAGGTGGCCTTCAGCTTGGAGAAATCACCGCCGTAGGTATCCATGTGATCCGCTTCGATGTTGGTCACGATAGAGACCATCGGCTGCAGATGCAGGAAAGAGGCGTCGCTCTCGTCCGCCTCGGCAATCAGGTAACGGCTGCTACCCAGACGGGCATTGGTACCGGCACTGTTGAGCAGGCCACCGATGACGAAGGTCGGATCGCGGTCGGCTTCGGCATAGATGCTCGCCACCAGACTGGTGGTGGTGGTCTTGCCGTGGGTACCGGCGATGGCGATACCGTGGCGGAAACGCATCAGCTCGGCCAGCATCTCGGCACGGCGCACGACCGGGATCCGCAGTTCGCGGGCAGCCAGCAGTTCCGGGTTGTCCTGCTTGATGGCGGTAGATACCACTACCACGCTGGCACCCTCAACGTGTTCGGCACTGTGGCCGACGAAGATGTGAGCACCCAGTCCAGCCAACCGCTCGGTCACGGCGTTGCGAGCCAGATCAGAACCCGTTACCTGATACCCTTCGTTGGCAAGCACTTCGGCGATCCCGCCCATACCGGCACCACCGATGCCGATAAAGTGGATGCGACGCACGCGGCGCATTTCGGGGATCACAGTACGCAGTTTTGCCAGTTCAACCTTGGTCATAATCGTCTCTTTAGTCTGCCGCAGGCCGTGTGCCGTCAAAGCGCGGCTGCACGGCGGCATCAATACATACAGGTACAAGGCTGCACGGTGTCACCGCTGCAACCTTGCTCATCAATCTTTACCACGCTGCCCGGTTGCGAGCTGTTTGCACTCATCCGCAACCCGCTCGGCCGCATCCGTGATGGCGACGCGGCGAGCCGCTTTCGCCATGTTAAACAGGGTCTCCCGGCGACCTGCCAACCAGGTCAAGCGTGCCGCCAGTGAGGCTGTGTTCAGCTCGGACTGGGGCAGAAACTCGGCTGCACCGCCGTCGACCAGGGTCAGGGCGTTACGGGTCTGGTGATCATCCACCGCATGGGGCAGCGGCACGAAAATGGCAGCCACACCGGCGGCAGCCACTTCGGAAACGGTCAGGGCACCAGCACGGCAGACCACCAGGTCGGCCCAGGCGTAGGCGCTGGCCATATCCTTGATAAATTCGCTCACCTCGGCATTGATGCCGTGCTGGGCATAGGCAGCAGAGACGGCCTCAGCATTGCCCTTGCCACACTGGTGACGCACTTCAATGGGCACACCGGATGCCGCCACCGCAGCAGGTACCTGCTCGTTGAGCACCCGCGCCCCCAGACTGCCACCCACGATCAGCAGATGCAGTGGCTCGTCCCCGCTGCGCAGTTGCGGATCCGGCAGGGCGACCACTTCGGGACGCACCGGATTACCCACCACGGCGGTGCGACGGCTTGGCGCGAAGGCGCCCGGAAATGCCATCAATACCCGCCTGGCGATACGGGCCAGCAGCTTGTTGGTCATGCCGGCAGCAGCATTTTGCTCATGGAGCAGCAGCGGGATACCGGAGAACCAGGCCGCCACGCCACCCGGGCCGGAAGCAAAACCGCCCATGCCGAGCACCACATCAGGGCGAACGGTCTTGAGCACCTGACGCGCCTGCAGGATCGATTTGACGATGCGATAGGGCGCCACCAGCAGTCGTTTGATGCCGTTGCCACGCACCCCCTGAATATCGATGAAGGAGATGGGATAACCGTGGGCGGGCACCAGCTCCGCCTCCATCCGGTCGGCAGTGCCGAGCCAGTGGACAGTCCAGCCCTGGGCCTTCAGGCGATCGGCCACGGCCAGACCGGGGAACACATGCCCACCGGTACCACCCGCCATCACCAACAGAGTCTTGCTCACTAAACCTCCCGCACGCGCGCCTGGGCTGTCGCCTGACGCAACTCAAAATCGATTCGAATCAACATGCTCACCGCCACCGACATGATGATGAGACTGGAACCACCGTAACTCACCAGCGGCAGGGTCAAGCCCTTGGTTGGCATCATGCCGCTGGCCGCGCCGACGTTAACGAAGGTCTGGAAGCTGAACCAGATGCCGATGCCGATGGCCAGATAACCGTCATAGAGCCGCTCTGCCACAAGCGCGCGATGCCCCAGCTTGAGCGCCTTGACCGCCAGCGCAAAAATCAGGAACAGGGCGCCCAGCACCCCGACGTAACCCAGCTCTTCACCAAGGATCGCAAACACGAAGTCAGTGTGCGCTTCCGGCAGGTACTCCATCTTCTGGATAGAGTTGCCAAGCCCTTCGCCAAACCAGCTGCCACGACCAAACGCCATCAGCGACTGGGTCAACTGGTAGCCGCTGCCGAACGGGTCGGCCCAGGGATCCATAAAGGAGGTCACTCGCCGCATCCGGTAGGGCTCGACGATAATCAGCATCACCACAGAGCCGAGGCCTGCGCCGATCAGGGTCAAAAACTGTCCCAGTCGGGCACCGGCCAGAAACAGCATGCCGAACGAGGTAACGAACATCACCACGGTAGAACCCAGGTCCGGCTGCAACAGCAGCAAGACCGCCAGCACCCCGAACACCGCCAGCGGTTTCAGGAAGCCGATCCAGGCTTCACGCACTTCGCTCTGGCGCCGCACCAGATAACCGGCCAGATAGACAAACAGCGCCAGCTTGCCAAACTCGGCAGGCTGCAGGTTGAAGGGGCCGAGCGGCAACCAGCGCACCGCACCGTTAACGTTTCGGCCCACCAGCAGCACCAGCACCAGCATCAAGATCGCCAGCAGCAGCATGGGGCCGTTGTGCTGTTGCCAGCGCGCCATCGGCACCTGCAACACAAACCAGGAGATACCGAGCGCCATCACCAGAAACAGGGCGTGACGCTTCACAAACATGAAGGGGTCATCCCCCAGCGCAATCCCTTCGGGGATCGACGCCGAGGCCACGATGACCACCCCGACCGCCATCAGGGAGAGCGCCAGCAGTACCAGCTGCCGATCGTAGAGACCGGCAGGACGCGCCGGTAACAGCCAGCGTTGGAACAGACCTGCTGCTGCGCGAAGGGCGTTCATAGCGCCAGCACCATCTCGGTGAAGCGATCGCCGCGCACCTCGAACGACTTGAACTGATCGAGGCTGGCACAGGCCGGCGCCAGCAGCACCCAGTCACCGGGCTTCGCATCGGCCGCTGCTTTGGCAACCGCAGCGGCCAGGTCGGCCACCCGTTCGGTCTGCTCGCCCAGTGCCAGCAGCACCTCTGCATCCTGACCGAAGCAGTACATGTGATCGATCTGGTTGCCCAACAGCGCCTGGATCGGGCCAAAATCCTGCCCCTTGCCCTGACCACCGGCCAGCAGCAGCAGGCGCCCCTTGACCGACTCGCGCACACCGGCAACGGCAGCCAGCGTGGCTCCCACGTTGGTGGCCTTGGAGTCGTTGATCCAGCGCACCCCGTTCACCTCGCGCACGAAGCGAGCACGGTGCGGCAAGCCCTCGAAACGACGCAGCACGGTAAGCTGAGCCGCTCGGGGAATGCCGACCGCATCGCACAGCGCCATGGCGGCCAGCGCGTTGGCCTGATTGTGGGCACCGACGATCTTCATCTCGTCTACCGCCAGCAGCGGTTCGCCGTGCAACGTCAACCAGTAGCGGCCATCCAGCAGGCAGCGGCCATAACCATTGCAGTCGAGACCAAAGCTCTGCCACACCTGACCCACATCCGGCAGGGTCTGGGCATCGTCACGATTGACCAGAATGTGTTTGGAGTGCTGATGGATCTCCATCTTGGCGGCGCGATAGTCGGCCATGCCCTGATAACGATCCATGTGATCTTCGGAGAGGTTCAGCACCACGGAGGCGGCAGCACGCAAACTGTGAGTAGTTTCCAGCTGGAAGCTGGAGAGCTCCAGCACACAAAGATCCATCGGCTGCTTGAGCAGCTCCAGCGCAGGCGTGCCGATATTGCCGCCCACGCCGACATTGAGACCGGCTTCGGCAATCATCTCACCCACCAAGGTAGTGACGGTGCTCTTGCCGTTGGAGCCGGTAATGGCGATGACCGGCGTCTGGGTCTCGCGAACAAACAGTTCGATGTCGCCGACGATCTGCACGCCACACTCGGCAGCCGCTTTCAGTTCGGGGGTCGCCAGCGCGATACCCGGGCTCGCGACAATCATGTGCGCCTGCTTGAGCAGCGCCTCGTCGAGACCGTGAATGAGCTCAACCTCAGACGGCAGTTGATCCTTGCCGGGCGGGTTGGCACGGGTATCCATCACCAGTGGCGTCACGCCACGGCCGAGGAAGTAATCGACACAGGAGAGCCCGGTTTTGCCCAATCCGATGATGATGACCATGGCCTTACCTCACCTTCAGGGTGGCAAGACCCAGCAGCACCAGCACGAGGGTGATAATCCAGAAGCGCACGATGACGCGCGGCTCCGGCCAACCCTTCTTCTCGTAGTGGTGATGGATCGGCGCCATGCGGAAGATCCGCACGCCGCGCAGTTTGTATGAACCCACCTGCAGGATCACCGAGACGGTCTCCATCACGAAGACGCCGCCCATGATCACCAGCAGGAACTCCTGACGGACCAACACGGCGATGGTACCGAGCGCGCCACCGAGGGCTAGGGAACCAACGTCGCCCATGAAGACCTGCGCCGGATAGGTGTTGAACCAGAGGAAACCCAGACCCGCCCCGACAATGGCGGTACAGACGATCACCAGCTCGGAGGTATAGGGCACGTAGGGAATGTGCAGGTAGTTGGCAAAGTTGACGTTACCGGTAGCCCAGGCGATCAGGGCAAAGCCCCCCGCTACCATCACGGTCGGCATGATGGCCAGGCCATCGAGACCGTCGGTCAGGTTGACCGCATTGGAGGTACCGACGATGACAAAGTAGGTCAGCACGATAAACATCAGGCCAAGCTGCGGCATCACATCCTTGAGGAAAGGCACCACCAGCTGGGTCTGCCCCTCATGGGTTGCAGTCGCATAGAGGAACACCGCCACCGCCAGCGCTACCGCGGATTGCCAGAAATACTTCCAGCGTGCGATCAGGCCGTCGGTATTCTTGCGCACCACCTTGAGGTAGTCGTCGGCAAAGCCGATGGCACCATAGGCACCCAGCACAAACAGCACCAGCCAGACATAGGGGTTGTCGAGGCGGCACCAGAGCAGCACAGACGTGAAAATCGCAGCAATGATCATCAGGCCACCCATGGTCGGGGTGCCCCGCTTGCTGAGGTGGGACTCGGGACCATCGTTGCGAATCACCTGACCGAATTTCAGGATCTGCAGGCGACGGATCAGTCGTGGCCCCATCCAGAGGGCAACCCCCAGTCCGGTGATGATCGACAGGATGGCGCGAAACGTCAGGTAGGAGAAGACGTTGAAGAAGGTGAAGTGCGGGGTGAGCAGTTCGGCCAGCCAGACTAGCATGTGGCTGACTCCTGATGGCCTTTGACCATCTCGACGATATCTTCCATGCGGGAGCCACGGGCCCCCTTGACCAGAATCGAAATTTCCTGATGTGTATTTATCATTTGCGCAAGCACTTCAAACAACGACGCCTTGTTATCGAAATGTCGGCCCGCCGCGGCATCTGCGGTGTGGCGACTCTCTTCCCCCACTGTCAGCACGGCATCCAGACCGCGCTCGCGGGCATGACGGCCAACCCGGGCGTGTTGCTCGGCAGACTCCTCACCCAGTTCCCGCATATCACCAAACACCAGCACCTTGAAGCCGCCCATGGCGGTCAGGGCATCGATGCCCGCCAGCACGGATTCCACGCTGGCATTGTAGGTATCATCTACCAGGGTCAAACCGCCCCAGCGCTGCACGCAGAAGCGCCCCTTGACCGGAGCCATCTGCTCCAGCCCCGCCTTGACACAGGCGAGGGATGCGCCGAGGGCCAGACAGCCCGCGGCGGCAGCCAACGCATTGGCCACGTTGTGGCGACCCGGGATCGCCAGAGTCAGGCTCAGCTCCCCTTGCGGGGTCACCATCACGAACTCGGCGCAGCCTAGCTCATTGAGCACAACGTTGCGCGCGTGGAACGGCTGGCTCTGATCGTCGATGGAGAAGGCGCACTGAATGCCGCGTTCCCGCCACTTTGGCCAGAATTCGTTGTCGGCATTGACGATAGCGGTGCCACCCTCGCTCAAGCCCTCAAAGATTTCACTCTTGGCGTGGAACACCCCTTCCAGCGAGCCGAAGCCCTCCAGATGGGCCGCCGCCACGTTGTTGATGATGGCGGCATCGGGTTTGGCCAGTGAAGTAGTCCAGGCGATCTCGCCCGGATGGTTGGCCCCCAGCTCCATCACCGCAAACTTGTGTTGCGGTTCGAGGCGCAGCAGGGTGAGCGGCACGCCCACCTCGTTGTTGAAGTTGCCAGCGGTGGCCAGCACTTCCCCTTCGTTGCGCAGTATGGCGGTTGCCATCTCCTTCACCGTGGTCTTGCCGCAGCTGCCGGTAATGGCCAGCACTTTCGGGTTGATGCGCTCACGCACCAGTTGGCCGAGACGGCCCAGCCCCTTCAGACTGTCGGTCACCACCAGCTGGGGGATGGCCAGCGGCAGCTCACGCTCGACCAGCAGGGCAGAGGCCCCTGCCTGAACGGCCTGCTCGCAAAAATCGTGGGCATCGAAGCGCTCGCCGCGCAGAGCAACGAACAGGGCACCCGCGCCCAGAGTGCGGGTGTCGGTACTGACGACGGTGATCTCGCCGTCGTCACCAATCAGACGGGCATCGAGTACCTGCGCCAGCTCGGCAAGCCTGAGGGTCATCATTTGAATGACTCCAATAATGTGTGCAAGGCGGCCGCGACGGTTTCCCGGTCGCTGTAGTGCCGCTTGTCGGTTCCAATGATCTGATAATCCTCGTGACCCTTACCGGCCACCAGGATGATGTCCTGTTTGCTCGCCTGACCGATGGCCAGCGCAATCGCCTTGACCCGGTCGTGCTCCACCTGCACCGCAGCAGGATCGCGAAGACCCGCCACCATGTCGGCCATGATCCGGGCCGGCTCCTCGGTACGGGGATTGTCGTCGGTCAGGATCACGCGATCCGCATACTGCTCGGCCATGGCGGCCATCATGGGGCGCTTGCCGCGATCGCGGTCGCCACCACAACCGACCAGGCACCAGAGCTGGCCTGTGCAGTGCACCCGCAGGGCCTGCAATGCCTTCTCCAGTGCATCCGGGGTGTGGGCGTAATCGACCACCGCCAGCGGCGTATCGCCACCGCCAAAACACTCCATGCGACCGGTCACCGGCTGCAATTGAGGCGCTGTAGCCAGCAGTTCGTTGAAGTCGTAACCGAGCACCAGCATCACGCCCATCGCGGCCAGCACATTGCTGACGTTGAAGCGCCCGAGCAAGGGGGCGGATAATACACCATTCCCCCAGCTGGAGTTAATCTGCGCACGAAAACCTTGCTGGTGAAAATCGAGCTGCTGCGCCGCTAATTGACGGCCAGAATGGTGTTCAATCGGGCCATTAACGCTGAACGCCACCGCTGCCGGGTATTTTTCGAGCCACTTGGCACCCAGCCCGTCATCGCGGTTGATCACCGCATTCGACTCATCGACCAGCTGCAACAGCTGCTCCTTGGCGGCGCCATAGGCTTCCATGGTGCCGTGATAATCGAGGTGATCCCGGCTCAGGTTGGTGAAAACGGCAGCGGCAAACGGCAGTGCGGCAACACGATGCTGCACCAGACCATGGCTGGAGACCTCCATCGCCACCAGATCCGCGCCCTGTTCTTGCAGCGCAGCCAGATTGGCTTGCACCTGCACGGCGCTGCCGGTGGTGTTTTCCGCTTCGATCAGATGGCCAAACAGGCCGTTGCCGATGGTGCCCATCACTCCGGCCTTGCCACCCAGCAGGGTGCGCCAGTTGGCGACCAGCAGCGCCGTGGTGCTCTTGCCATTGGTGCCGGTGATCCCGACCAGATCCAATTTTTGGGCTGGCTGATCGTAGAAATAGCCCGCAAGAGCAGAGAGGTGAGCGGGCAGATCCCGCATCCCGATACAGGGAACCGGAGTCGATGGTGGGATAAATTCACCATCCTCCTCAAACACAACAGCGGTCGCTCCTTGAGCCACCGCCTGTTCGATAAACCGTCTGCCATCCACCTGATGACCGCGAATGGCCACGAAGAGCGAGCCGGGGCCAACCCGCCGACTATCCAGCTGGATATCGGTCAAGGTGAGCGCCGGCGCCTGGATACCGAAGGGGCGCAGTAATGCATCAAGTGCGCGGGACAAGAGAAGCCTCCGTACGGGCAAGTTTGGTGGGCACCGCTGGCGGCACCGCATCGGGACGAATATTGAAGAGCTGCAGCACCCCGCCCATGGCCTCTGCAAACGGTGGGGTCGCCACGGCGCCGCCATAATAGGCGCTGCCTTTTGGCTCGTTGATCACCACCACCATGACGAAACGGGGATCACTGGCGGGTGCGAAACCGGCAAACCAGGCCATGTAATCCTTGCCATAGCCACCGGCGACGGCGACCTTGGCGGTACCACTCTTGCCGCCAACCCGATAGCCCGGAATCTTGGCTTTTGGAATGGCGTTGTCGACCACATACTCCAGCGCCTGCAACATGGCAGCGGCGTTGTTGTGATCAATAACTTGCTCACCCTTGGGCGGCGTAGTCACCTTGACGATGGAAAGCGGCACCCGTTTGCCCTTGTTAGCCAGGGTGGCGTAGGCGGAAGCCAGTTGCAGCGGGGTGACTCGCAGACCATAACCGAACGAGAGGGTTGCCCGCTCGATATCGGACCAGCGACGACGCTGGGGCAACATGCCGCTACTCTCGCCCATCAGCCCGCTGCCGGTATCCATGCCGAAACCGAACATGCTGAGGGTGTTGATCATCTCCTGCGCCGGCATCCGCAGCGCGATGCGCGACATACCAATGTTGGAGGAGTAACGCAGGATATCGTAGAGGTTGGTCGCCTTGTGGATACTGACGTCCTTGATCTGCTTGGCACCGATAAAGAGCGGACCACCGGGAATGAAATCTTTCCAGCTGGTGACACCTGCCTGCAAGGCACTGAGCAAAATCAATGGCTTGACGGTCGAACCCGGCTCGTAGGTATCAGTCACCACCCGGTTGCGTACCCGGAAGCTCTGATACTGGCCGCGGTTGTTCGGGTTATAGGAGGGGGTATTGACCATGGCGAGTACTTCACCGGTCTTGATATCCAGCATCACCATGGAGCCGGAGGTCGCCTTGTTCTCGTCGGTTGCCCGCTTGAGGGCACGGTAGGCCAGAGCCTGCACCCGCTGATCGATACTGAGCTGCAGATCGTTGGCGTTCTTGCCCTCTTTGACGATGCCAAGCCGCTCGATGACGCGCCCCTGACGATCCTTGCGCACCCGCATTTCGCCGGGTGTCGCCGTCAACCACTCGTTGTAGCTGCGCTCGATCCCTTCAATACCGCTGCCATCGATGTTGGTTACCCCCACCAGATGGGCGCTGATCTCGCCGGTCGGGTAGAAGCGGCGTGCTTCGGGGCGCAGGTAGACGCCACCCAGCTTGAGCCCCTTGATATATTCCGCTACCGCAGGAGTAACCTGACGCTGCAGATAGACGAAGCGCTTGCTGGGGTTGGCGATGCGGTGTTTGAGGGTATTGATGTCGAGCTTGAGCACGGCGGAGAGCGCCAGCCAAGCGCGCTCATTATTGATGGCCCCGGATTCGTGTACGGTCTTGGGATCGGCCCAGACCGCTTCGACCGGTACCGATACTGCCAGTTGCTCACCGTTGCGATCGGTGATCATGCCGCGCACTGCCTGGGTAGAGGTGGTACGCAGGGAGCGCATGTCCCCTTCCTGACGCAGGCGATCCGGATTGATCACCTGGATCCAGGCCAGACGCAGGATCAGACCCACAAACGCGATGCCGATAAACACCGCAAGCGTGCGAAAGCGCCACGGATAGATCGATGGCGCTTTGACATTCGCTTTGGCAGCTTTGGCTGTAGCCTTGCGTTTCATGGTTGGGTAATTACCTTCTCGGTGGTCACCAGCGGACGACCCATCTGCAACTTGTCCATCGCCAGACTCGCCACCCGGGAGTGTTCAGCAAGGGTGCCCTGTTCCAGCAGCAGGTGGCGCCATTCGATATTGAGGCGATCCTCTTCCGCCATCAGATCGTTCTGCTTGGCCGTCAGACCACGGGTCATGTTGGTCACCAGGATCACGGCAAACGCGGTCACCAGCACGGCGACCGACAGAAAAATCTGCAGCTTGTGCCGCCAGAGATCGGCAACGATCTCCTTGGCCAGATGCACACGCACTTCGCTCATCGCTTACTCCGCCAGCCGTTCGGCAACCCGCAGCACCGAGCTGCGTGACCGGCTGTTTTCAGATACTTCATGATCAGAAGGCTTGAGTGCCTTGCCGACCGACTTCAATTTGCGACCGCCAGCCAGCTGGGCCTCGGTCAACGGAATACCGTAAGGCACTTCCGGCCCCTTCTCGTGCTTGCGGATGAAATGCTTTACCAACCGGTCTTCCAGCGAATGGAAGCTGATCACTGACAAACGGCCATTTGGTGCCAGCACTTCCAGTGCACCGTTGAGCGCGGTTTCGATCTCGTCCAGCTCGCTGTTGATATAGATGCGAATGGCCTGGAAGCTGCGGGTTGCCGCATGCTTCCCCTTCTCCTTGCTCGGATTGACCCGGGCAATCATCTCCGCCAGTTGACGGGTACGCACATAAGGTTCGGTCACGCGGTCGTGCACGATGGCACGGGCGATCTTCTTGGCAAAACGCTCCTCACCGAAGGTCTTCAGCACCCAGGCGATGTCATCCACATCGGCCTTGGCCAGCCACTCGGCAGCGCTCTGACCGGAAGTGGGGTCCATCCGCATATCGAGCGGACCATCTTTCATAAAGCTGAACCCGCGCTCGGCATCATCCAGCTGGGGTGAAGAGACCCCCAGATCCAGCAGGAAGCCATCCACCTTGCCCAGCAAACCGCGCTCATCCAGATAGGAGGCGATGCCGGAGAAGGGGCCGTGCACGATTTCGAAACGGGGATCCTGGATCTTGGCGGCCTCGGCGATCGCCTGGGGATCGCGGTCGATGGCGATCAGGCGGCCATTGGGGCCAAGGTGCTGCAGGATCAGACGAGAATGACCACCACGGCCAAAAGTACCGTCGACGTAGACACCGTCCGGCTTGATGGCCAGACCTTCAACGGCTTCGTGCAGCAGCACTGTGATGTGTTCAGCGGCTTGGGTCATTTATAAAGAGAAATCCTGTAGTCGTGGTGAGCTTGCCCAATCGTCCCCGGGCAGACCCAAGATGTCGTCATTGACCTGTTGTTGCCAGCGGGCTTCATCCCACAGCTCAAACTTGTTGAGCTGGCCCACCAGCATGATTTTCTTGTCCAGCCCCGCATGGTTGCGCAGTGGCTGACTGAGCAGCAGACGGCCACTGCCATCCAGCTCGCATTCGGTTGCATGTCCCAGCAGCAGTCGCTGCAAACGGCGCTCTTGCGGATTCATGCTGGAGAGAGTCTTGAGCTTGCGCTCGACCTCTTCCCATTCATTCAGGGGATAAAGCAGCAGACAGGGATGGGCAATATCGATGGTGCAGACCAGCTGGCCGTCGCTTTCATCGCGCAGCCAATCACGAAATTTGGTCGGAATTGCCAGCCGCCCTTTACTGTCCAGGCTGATGGCATGAGCGCCACGCAACAAATTGCAGTCCCTGAAGGTGAGTGAGCAGGCAGATTGCCCCTCTAAAAACCACTTTGATCCACTTTTCCCCACCTTGAAGTTTAAGGACGAGCAGGGGGCTTTTCAAGCAAGGAGATGGGACAGAGGGAACATATTGACGCAGCAATTGCATGCTGCGGATTGAGTAGGTTGATTTTCCAAGAGTTATTGCTGAAAAAACAGAAAGTGATTAATAAGCAGCAAGTCGGTGAGCGGTCACTATCTGGGCGATATGATGAAACGGAACAATACCACTGCACAGAGCAAAATACTGACACATATCACTGGATAGATGATGTAACCATCTTTCGAACGGCGAGCACGCAGAGACACCAGCTGACAAAGCAACAGATTGTAAATAATCAGCAGGGATGTCAGCAGAATATTGGTGGCAAATGTCAGCTCTTGAGCGTAACCAATGTACAAGCCCATCAGAATGAAATTGGCGAGTATCAGATACAGCAAAAACTTCTGAATCGCTTTACCCGAATTTGGGCTCTTTTTTACTCGTGTTATCATGCTTGCTACGTCCTGGATTACACATGATCAGACGACCTTAAATTCAAAAAACTGTTGAGATATATCATGTTTTTATTATTGCGCGATCCTTGCTCAACAATTGCCCCATGACCCGGCTCATTTCTTTACTAATGTGCGGGATGTTAATGATATCAACATCTTGCCATGCTTATCACAATTATCAGTGGCAAGCTGGTTTCCCTGTCCCGATTCAGGGTAAAGGGGCAGATTTGGTCGGTCAGCAGCAGCAATTCTTGCTGAAGCAGCGCCCTTATCTTCAACAACGTCTTGCGGAGACACAGCCCGTTATTCGCTGGGTCGCGGAACAGGTTCACGAACGCAAACTGCCGCCCTTGCTTGCCTTTGTTCCTTTACTGGAAAGCAGTTACCGATTGGATGTGGTCTCTTCTGCTGGCGCCGCAGGCCCTTGGCAGCTGATGCCAGATACCGCCACCCGATTTGCCATTCCCATCACCAGCGAATTTGATGGGCGCTATTCACTGCCATTGGCGACAGAGGCTGCCCTTTCATATCTGGCATGGCTGTATCGCTTCTTTGGCAATGACTGGCTGCTTGCTTTGGCCGCCTACAACGCAGGAGAAGGGCGGGTACTCAATGCGGTTTTAAAAGCGGGGACACGTAATATATGGGAACTGGAGCTTCCGACTGAAACACGCTTTTATGTCGCGCGCTTTGTTGCGCTGGCAAGACTGCTTGATATGGCTGACAGCTATCAGTTTCAACTTCCGCCATGGCACAGCGGCAATGACTTGCAAATATTCCGTCATCCGAACGGCTGCTCACTGCCCGCGTGGGCTCAGGCAAAAGGCGTATCAATGAATGAAGCCAGCCGCTGGAATCCGGCCTGGCAACTCCCTGTCGCGCAAGGGATAACCCATTGCCCTATCGTCTACAGCAAGGGCAAAGCCCCCACCGCCAACCAGAAGAAAGGGGCGACCGCCATTGTCAAAGCGGTCTCACTGGACAGTCTGCATGATCCCCTGTTGCTGAAAGCTGCCAGGGGGCTTGATATGAGTCGAGGCGAGATCAGACTGGAACGCTTACCTGATCCTCTTGGGATTCAGCAGAAGCGGCCGCTGATTGCGGCACCATGAAACAGTGGCGCCAATGGCTCAGTACCGGAGCCAAATCAACCTCTTCCGGATATGACCAGCGAGCCCCGTAAAAGCAGAGCTGCCGGCCAATGGCGCGACGATGAGTGATGTTGCAATCCAGCGCAATTCGCGGCAACAGGGAGAGCGTCACCGTTTCGGGTAATTCAAATCGAGCCGGAGCAAGGAAACCGACCCCGCCCGGGCCAATATCTTTGATCACTGCGCGGCCGATACTCTTGTCAAACAGCAATCCCGAAATCAGCAATCTGGCCGCAATCCCGCAACTCTGTGACTCGAAAGGCGTTGTTCCATCGTGCAAATACCAGCGAGGCACCTTTCTGCGTGGATCATTGTGCGAGGAATGCAGCGGAAACTCGATCTCAGGGTCGTCCATGGGAAATCATCTCCTTGGCATGACTAGCTGCCGCTTGCGTTTGGGAGCTGAAAAGTTGCTCCAGATTGGTTTCTGCCTGAGTTGTCATGACCAACAATTCAATGCGCCGATTACGGCTGCTTTGTGGATTCCGGGTATCTTCCAGCATGGTATCGGCCATCGCGACAACCTGCCCGACCCGTTCAGGTGGCATGCCGCCTGTCAGCAACACCCGTCTTGCCATCATGGCGCGGTCTGACGAGAGTTCCCAGTTGCTGTAGTTGTCACTAGCAAACGGTGTGCTGTCGGTATGGCCAGAAATCATGACCCGATTCTCGATACGCTGGAATATGGGGGCCAATGCCATCAACATATGGCGAAAGAAAGGGCTGATGCGGGCACTGCCGCGGCTATACATTTCCCGATCCGCGTCATCACGGATCAGGATCCGCAATCCTTGGGGAACAATTTGAATCTCGAGGTTATTCTTCGCCTGCATCTGCTCAGCAAGATGGTCGATAAAGCTGGCCAGCTGCTTCATCTGGGCTTCCCCCTCAAGTTTACCTATCAACAGCTTTTCATACCCGCCGCCCGGACCGTCAGAAAAAATGCTCTGATTACGATCCATATGCTTGGGCATCAGCTGACCCTGCTGATCGAACTTGGGGTTAAGCTCATCCATCACTGAGGGATTGCCACCGAGATCGACAGGATAGGGGCTATTGCGAATATCAAACGGGTTTGCCTCACTGTCCATGATGCTGTAGTCCCGCAGGCGGCTGGCAACGACTTCCCGCTCCTCCTGATTGGACACAGCCAGGATCCACAGCACCATGAAGAACGCCATCATGGCCAACGTGAAGTCGGCAAATGCCACCTTCCAGGCGCCGCCCCCTTTGGGACCGCTGTTACGACGCTGCTGGCGCTTGACGATAATCTGTTCGTGATTGCGCATTACATCGCCCTGTTGGTCACCCAATCTTCCAGCTCAAGGAAGCTTGGTTTGACTTCAGGCTCCAGGATCTTGCGACCCGAATCGACGGCAAGCAGCGGTGTCTTGCCACGCAACTGGGCAATCAGGATCGACTTGATGCACATCAACAGGCCGATACGGCGCTTGACCATCTCTTCCATGGCATTGCTGATTGGCTCCAGCAAGCAGTAGCAGAGGAAAATACCGATAAAGGTGCCCACCAGAGCAGCCGCCACATGGACACCGATATTGCTCAGAGGGCCATCCAGTTGCTGCATGGTGATGATGATCCCCATCACCGCAGCAAGAATGCCGAAGCCCGGGCAGGCCTCGCCGGTTTTGTGCAAGGCATGAGCAGGCTTGAGCATGTCCTCTTCAATGGCCATGATCTCCTGCTCCAGCACGGTATCCAGTTCATGGGGGGTGATCTTGCCCATTCCGAGCAGACGCAGGTTATCGATAATGAAACCAAGCAGTTGGGGATCTTCCGAAATCTGGGGATACATCAAGAAAACCGAGCTCTGCTGGGGATTTTCAATATGCTCGTCGAGCGCCTTCATCCCCTTATTGCGTGTCTCTTCAAGCAGTTGATGCATCAGAGTCAGCAGCTCACGATAGACCTCTTTCTCTTCTTTATTCGCTTTGAAGCACATCTTTATCTGCCGCCACATTTCATGCATCACCTCTTTCGAGTTGCCCAGAAACATGGAGCCTACCGCTGCGCCGATGATGATGATGAGCTCGGCTGGCTGCCACAAGGCTGCGAGGTTTCCCCCGGCCATCATGAAGCCACCCAGCACGCACACTAATATGACGCCGATGCCAATCTGTTTTTGCATGAATGTTCCCGCACGATACAAGAAGGGTCACCAGTAAAGGTGAAGCACTACTATATGGAGTCGACCAATCGCTGCTTTAGCTGAAGTACACATTGTTTGTGCAGCTGACAAACCCGGGATTCGGTTAATCCCAGCACCAACGCGATCTCTTTCATGTTGAGCTCTTGCTGGTAATAGAGGGAAAGCAATAACTGCTCGCGTTTATCCAGAGTGGCCAACACCTTGCTGATGGTCATCGCCATATCGACATCATCAGATTCGGTAGTCGGGGCTTTACCGCCATTCTCCAGCCACTCTTCCAGACTCTGCAGCGCTTCAGCCTGGCTGGCGTAGGACAACTGACGCACCTCATCCACCGAACAGTCGAGCGCAGTAGCAAGTTCTTGCTCTGAGGGGGGGCGCCCCAAACGATTGTGCAGTTCACGCTGCGCCTGATTATGGCCGTGTACCTGCTGTCGCAGTTGGCGGGGTCGCCAGTCCAGACGGCGCAACTCATCGAGCATGGCGCCACGAATCCGTTTGAAGGCATAACTTTCAAACTGGGCATCGGGCTCGCTGCCATAACGGCGCCACGCCTCCAGCAATCCCATCATTCCCACCTGCTCCATGTCCTCCTGATCAAAACAGGCACTGACCTGGCTGCGCAGATGGCTGGCGGCTCGCTTCACCAAGGGTAGATAGCGAGCAAGAATAGCGGGCTCTCCCGTGCGAGGAAGTTGCGGAGTATCGGCAAACTCTTGTTGAGCATCCCAAACGGAATCTGTCATATCGTGGCTACTGTACCAGTACCTTGGTGATCAGCACTTCATCAAGATAGGGCTTATAGCCATATCCCTGTACCGTAGTGACCAGCTTGTCGCGCAGAGAGACTTGCAACTTGGAAATATTCTGCAGCTCGACTTTTACGTCATCATGGGAGCGGTGGCTGAAATACTGCACCATGGCATTGCGGATCAGTGGCGTCAGTTCATCCAGCTTGGCAACCTGCGCCGGGTTGTAGGTCACCAGTGCCAGCTCCAGCACCAGATAATGAGACTGCTCACCCCCTTCCAGACTGATAACAAAGCGCTCCATCGGCTTGAACAGCGGAGTGCTGCTCAGCTCGGGCTTTGGCTCTGCCAATCCGAGCCAGACTTCGACCACATCGCGCTTAAGCCATGCGCCATAGGCCAGTATGGCCAACAGACACAGAGCCATGACGAATATCATCAACCACTTCATGACACGCCGCATAATGTAAAACCACTCTCGTTATTACGGGTTAAAAATCAGACCAGTGTATTGAGCCAGTCGTGCACCGTATCCCATTGGGAATCCGGATCATCCTGCCACTGGCGGCGGCCAGCCAGGATCTTCTCCTGTTGCCACCGCTCCTGCTGTCCCTGTTCGCCACCCTGCCCCACATTGACCTCGACCCCACCGGCATGATGGGGAGCCAAGCTCATGCGCAAGCGCTCCATCGACTGGATCATCGCATCGCGCACAGCCGGATTGGTCACGTTCAACTGGACATTGAGCCGGTCACCATCGAGCTTGACGGTCAACTCCAGTCGCCCCAGCTCTGGCGGGTCCAGCCGGATATGAGCCTGTTTCACCTGTTGATTGACCTGCAGTTCAACCTTGTCCTGAAGCAGGCTAACCAGCTGCTGTCCCCACTGGCTCTGGTTGTCTGGCAACCGGACAGGAGCCCATTGATAGTCGACCGGACGCAGCGGTGCAGCGGCGAGTTGTCCGACTGCCAGCTGGCGAGCATCTGGCAACCTGTTTTCTACCGCAGCGGTGTCAGGCACACTTCCCATATCCAAACCGGCAGCCATAACCGGCAAGGTGAAGCGGCCGGGCAATACACCGGTTTGCCCATTCGATTTGACAAGCAACGTAGAGAGCGCCTGTTCTGCAGCGGCAGAGACCGTTTCACGACGCGGCATCACCTCTTGCTCGGGCAGCGCGGTCGCACTCCCCATCAAGGTACGAAGAGAGGGTGGCAATTTGTTATCCACCACCACCTGCTGGCCACCGGTGCTACCTTCAGCTCGGGAAAAAGTACGGCTCACACGAAAACCATCAAGATCGGCATCACTTACTCTGACAAAGAGAGGAGGCATATTGGTAAACGCTGGCAGCTGTTCAGCCGGGTCGCCTTCCGCCCCCGGCTGTTCTCTCTCTTTTTCCTCTACCGCAACATCGCTAGCAGCCAGCTCGGGCAAGGGCAATGCAAGCAGAGGGTCAACCGCCTCATCCAGCGGTTGATACAGCTCACCTTCACTGCCGGCTTGGCCGGACAAACGGTTCAAGGCCGTGACATCAGGCGAATACGCAGCGTCAAAACCGCTAAATTGAATCAATCCCATTGCTCTGTCTCACCGTAGGCGGTCAAGCCTTCACGAATCGAAGAAAGCTGCTGCCACTCCTGTTTACGAACCAGGGTTTCCTGCTCGCAGAGTTGCAATGCCTGTCGATACAAAATTCGGGCTTTATCTCTTGCTGGTTGCAACGCAGCCCAGAGTTGGGGATTCCGGCTAACTTGAGAGACAAATTGTGCGAAACGTCCATCGGTTAGCCTGACTGCATCCCACTGGCCAGCTTGCGCTTGTTGCAGCAAGAGCGTACCCAACCCCAATAACTGACGCTGGCGAGTCTGCAATTCGGTCTCACGCAACACGGGAGCAATACCTGACATGACGAGCCCCAAAAAGAAGATAAACCAGCCCACAAGCAAGGAGTGGGCCAGACCGAGAACCAAGAAATTTCAATATGTTGGGCGTGAGGAAGAACGGAGAGGAAGGAAGTACTACTTCCGTATTAACGAGGATGACGCGCCATTGCTTCCCAACCCTCTTTCAGCTCTTGCAGGATTTTGCGCACTTCGGCAAATCCCTCAACATTGTTGGAGACGCTGATCTCGAACAATTTCTGACCGCAGTAGTCATAAAGACGATGCAGATTGGCTGCCAGCTCGCCACCTTTATCCATATCAAGTGCGCTGTCCAACCCGCCAAGAATCTGCAAACACTTGCTGATTGCCTGACCCTTTCGTTCAAACTGGCGGGCAAGAATATGTCCTTCGGCTCTGGCCATCTCGTCGAGCAGCCCCTCCATCAGCATCAGTACCAACTGATGCGGATCAGCGCTAGCAGCCTTGGCCTGAGTAGCGGCAAACTGATAAGCATCGTAACCATCTTGATGTTCAAACATGTAAAACTCGCTTGCTCCGGATGAGGCAGCCAAATAGCAAGACCCCTTACAGGGCGCCCATGGTCTGCATCATCTGATTCATGGTGGTAAATTGGTTGAGGTAGCGCTTATACGCGGAATTCATACGGCGATCCAGCGCTTCCATTCGCTCATTCACCCGCTTTTCACTGGCTTCCAAGCCACTCTTGCGCCCTTTGAGTGCGCCATCGCGCTTGGTGTAGGGATCGAGTGAAGTGCTCATCCGCTTGAGCAGACCATCATCCCCCATCAGTGCCTTGCCCAGCAGCTCGGGATCTTTCTCCAGTGCCTTGTTGAAGTCAGTCTCGTTGAAGGATAGCTTGCCGGTCTTGTCTGTTTTGATGCCAAGGCTGCTCAGGCTGAGCCCATTGGGCAGATCTCGCACACTGTTGGAAAGCACGCTCTTGAGGCTGCGTACTCCGCTATCGGAAGAGAGCGCCCCGGGAGCCTTGGGGTCACTGGACATCATCTTGGCCAGTTCGTCGATCAGCTCGTTATAACTATCGGTGAACTTCTTGAGAGAGCCGGTGACCGCCTCTTTATCCTGTTCGACAGTCACCTGCAGAGGCGCATCGCCGCTCTTCTGTGCTTTGGTGAGCTGGAGGGTCAGGCCATCGACCACATTTTCAATCTTGTTGCTGGCCGAGGTGATGGTTAGCGGATTGTTCCCGCCCATCTGCAACTTGGCATTCTGGGCTTTGGTGATCTCGCTCTTGTTGGCAATGGCAGTTCCCAAGGAAGAGCTTGCATCACCGCTGTAATTCACCGTAATGGCATTCTCTTCACCACTATCCTTGCTGGTCAACACCATGTTGACCTTGCCATCAGTCCGAACCAGTGTGGCTTTCACACCCGGGTTATCCTTGGCATTGTTAATATGGGAAACTAGATCCTTCACTGTCGATCCAGCAGGCAGGGTAGCCAGATCGATATCGAGCGTCTTGCCTTTGACTGTGAGAGAAAAGATACCATCCGCAGGCAGGGGGGCCGTCTCGCTATCAAGGCTAAGACCAACCTGGTGAGACTGGGCTAACTGCTCCACAAAGAAGTTGTATTGCCCCGAGCTGGCCTTTCCATTGCTCGTCACCGTCATGAGCCCTTCTTGGGACATGGTGGCCTTCTGGGCTTGCAGGTTGGATGCCTTATTCAGATCCTTGAGCATGGTCTGGAAGGTCGACAGCTTGGTCGTGAGTGTGCTGATTGCACTCTGCTGCCCCTTGATACTGTCCATCTGCTTTTTCAGCAGCTTATCCATATTCTGGCGCTCGATAGCTACCAGTTGCATTGCCATGCTGGCCGGATCTACTTGCATCACTACACCCTTATTCTGTGGCATGCCTGTTGGAAAATGTCCTTTAATCCCTTTCCAACCGACACGTAATGGCTAAACAAAAGGCCGCCCCCATAGGAGCGGCTATATCACCTGTTAACGCAGCAGGGAAGTGACCATGCCGGTCATCTGGTTGGAGTTGGACAGCACGGACATGCCAGCCTGCATCAGCATCTGGTTCTTGGTCATGTTGGTGCTCTCCTGGGCGAAGTCGGCATCCATGATACGGCCGTTCGCCATATCGGTGTTCTCTTTCATGTTGGAGAGGTTGTTGACGGTGTGCTCCAGACGGTTGATGTTGGCACCGAAAGCAGAACGAGCCTCACCGATCCCCTTAGAGAAAGTATCCAAATCTGTCATCGCTGCCGTTGCTTTGGCCTGGTCAGCAATGCCAGCCTTCACATTAGTACCATCGGTACCTTTACCAGTACCAATCACACTTTTCAGGGCTGTAGCCAGTGTACCTGTATCTTTTAATTCCAGTTTTTCAGCGGTGGTGCCCCCGATCTGGAAAGTTACGTTCCCTTGGAAACCACTACTTGCAGCAAGCAGTTTCTGACCACCAAAAGTGGTGTTGTTGGTGATGTTATCAAGCTCGGAGCGCAGCTCAGTAAATTCTGAGTTCATAGCTGTGCGATCTGCAGAAGTGCTTGTTCCGTTTGCAGACTGGGTGGCCAGATCCTTCATGCGTTGCACGATATTGCTCATCTCGTCCATAGCACCTTCAGCAGTCTGCATCATGGAGATGGCATCCTGAGAGTTACGCATACCAACTTTCTGACCGCTGGACTGCGCTTGCAGACGAGTAGCCATCTGCAGACCTGCGGCATCATCGGCAGCGGAGTTGATACGCAGACCAGTGCCCAGACGCTGCATGGCGGTGCCCAGCATCTTGTTGGTGGAGTTCAGCTGGTTCTGAGTAGTCAGAGAAGCGAAATTGGTGTGAATAGACAAACCCATAACATGATCCTCATTTAAAGCTGCGTTCGCAGCAAATAACTGTACAAAAGTAAGAAGCGACAGCTGTGAGCAAAGACTTGAATCAGGAAATAGAAATTAGAGGAATAGAGGCAAAACAGAAGAAAATAAGAGCGGGCTGAAGAGAGAAAATAAAAAAGGCACCCACACCAAAAATCAGGATGAGTGCCGCACAGAATTAACGCAGCAGGGAAGTTACCATGCCGGTCATCTGGTTGGAGTTGGAAAGCACGGACATGCCAGCCTGCATCAGCATCTGGTTCTTGGTCATGTTGGTGCTCTCCTGAGCGAAATCAGCATCCATAATGCGGCCATTCGCCATGTCAGTGTTCTCCTTCATGTTGGAGAGGTTGTTGACGGTGTGCTCCAGACGGTTGATGTTGGCACCAAATGCAGAACGAGACTCACCGATTTTCTGGGAGAAAGTATCCAGCTTAGCCATAGCATCGGTAGCTTTCTTTTGATCCCCGATCCCTGCAGCAATATCAGTGTCCAAGGTACCCTTACCAGTGCCAACGACCTCCGCCAGAGCCTTGGCTAGGGTTCCTGTTTTTTTCAACTCAAGCTTCTCAGCGGAAGTACCGCCTATCTGGAATGTCACATCTTCCTGGAAGCCCTTGCCAGTCTTGAGCAGTTCTTGCCCGCCGAAAGTGGTGTTGTTGGTGATGTTGTCAAGCTCAGAGCGCAATTCGGTAAACTCGGCATCCATGGCTTTACGGTCTTCTGCGGTACTGGTGCCGTTAGCAGACTGGGTAGCCAGATCCTTCATACGCTGAACGATATTGCTCATCTCATCCATAGCACCTTCAGCAGTCTGCATCATGGAGATGGCATCCTGAGAGTTACGCATACCAACCTTCTGACCGCTGGACTGGGACTGCAGGCGGGTAGCCATTTGCAGGCCGGCAGCGTCGTCAGCTGCGGAGTTGATGCGCAGACCGGTGCCCAGACGCTGCATGGCGGTACCCAGCATCTTGTTGGTGGTATTGAGCTGACTTTGAGTAGTCAGGGAAGCAAAGTTGGTATGAATAGACAAGCCCATGATGTAATCCTCGATATGACGCTGCGGCGCAGCATGGTTAGGTTGACATCAGATAGAGACGACAACTTTTTGCCGGAAATTTAGGGCTCTGTTCTTATATTTTTTCAGGTTGCTCAATGGATAGGAATGGCCGTGCTAAACTCGCCGGATTAATTTATAGGCATGTTTATTGCTTTGAATTGCAATCCTTCACTATCGGAAAGCGACATGGCAGCATTTCTATATACCCCTCTGTTTGTCACGCAATTTCAATGCATTGGAGATGGCTGCAAAGACAACTGCTGTCATAGCTGGACCATCAGTATCGATAAAGCGACGCTCCGCAGTTATGAAAAACACCCGGATCCCGTAATACAATCGCTGAGCAAACAACACATCCGCAAAGTAAAGAGAAGCAATGAACAGTGGGGTGTCATAACCCTTGACGAGCAGGGAGCCTGCCCTTTTCTTGACGAGAAGCGATTGTGTCAGATCCACGGCAAAGCAGGGCCAGATGCACTGAGCCAGACTTGCAAGGCCTACCCCAGAACCCAAACTCGGCTAGCCAACCAGCTCAAGAAATCTCTGGTTCTCTCCTGTCCCGAGGTCTGCCGACACCTGTTGCTAGATCCAATGGCAATGCAGACTGAGGAGACCCCGCTCAGACAGCCTCTCCCCTTTACCACGCCGCCCTCCACGGCAATGGCAACCCTGCATAGTCTGAGCATCCACGTGCTGACAGCCACCGGTCTCCCGGTCGAACTACGCCTATGGCTCATCGGACTGCTGCTTCATCGGGATGCAACCTCCTTGTCGCACGAAGCATTTCTCGAGCAGGTCGCGGTAATGGCCGACCAGGGGGAACTTCACGTCATATTCGAACAGTTGCCCTCCATGCCCACATTGCAGTGGTGGGGACTGAGAACGATCACCCATCAGCTCCTTGCATATTCGCAGGGAAGACGTGGCCGGCAGACCATGCAGTTCTGCCTAGACAAAATAAATCAGGTACTAGAGGGCGTTTATGACGAAGGCAAGCTGGCATTGCTGCAACAAGCCTGGAACAACAAGGTAGCCCCCTTTCTGGCCATAAGGCCTCACATTCTCAACAACTATCTGCTCTATTACGTCTACAACAACAACTTCCCACTGCAGCAGACCACCCCGTTCCAGGCCTATCAGCTCCTGGTGATCGATTACTTCCTGCTGCGTAACTACCTATGTCTTCTAGCAATGGACAAGGAGCTGGAAGAACAGGATGTCATCGATCTTTTCTACAGTTATCACACCATACGCCAGCACAACCGGAACTTTCTCAAGACCATAGAAGAGGGACTAAGTACCTCAGTTTTTTCATCCGACCTCACTCTATACGCCTTGCTGAAACCCTGAAAAAGAGACCGCCAGCATGTTGCTGGCGGTCTCTTTTTCCATCTTGGCGGTGATGTAGCACGTCATCCCTTATGTGAGCAGTGCCACCACATTCTGGCGCGATACGTTGGCCTGAGCCAGCAGACCTGACATGGTTCCCATAAAACCACCCTCCCTGAGCTGCTCACCCAGCTTGCCCTGAAGCTGCTCAAGCTCCTGCTGTTTCATATTCTGGCTACGCGCCTTGACCCGATCGAGCTGCTTGACCATCCGCTGGCGGAACTGCTTCAGCTCCCGCACAGACTGTTCGATCTCCCCAAGCAATCTTTTCAGGCGCTGTTGCTCCTGTCGCAACTCACCTTTGTCGATACCTTCACTCAGCTGGGTCAACTGCCCCGGCTTTGCCTTAAATTGCACCGGAACAGGGTTTCCGGCAGGAATGCGAATGCCTTCCCCACTAAGCAGAACAGGTTCGTCCAGTTTGCGCCGATGTAACTCAGGCACACTTAACTCCAGCTTGCCCAACTCGTTGAGGCGCGCCTGAATATGCTCTTTGCGTAGTGCACGATCCAGCCGGGTGACCACTTCCGATTCATTGGCTCCAGCAGGCAACATCACTTCAACTGCACTGCTGCTCTGTGGGAAAGAGAACACCAGGCGCTCGGCGCCCGACTTGGGGGTGAGCAGGTCAAGCCGCTCTGACCCGTAACTCACCCGACTGTCCCCTGCAGATGCCAGCAAACGTGGCTTTAATTCGGTATTAAGGGGAGCTTGGGGTTGGGTCAACTTCTCTTCCAACACTTTCAGGCGTGACACCAGATCGCCGCTCGCCGCCCGATTCTGGCCGAGTTGCTGTTCGAGGCGCTTCAATTCACCCCAAATCTGGCTCAAAGCCTGCTCTCCCCCTTGAGCCTGAGCGATCCGCTGCTGCGCAGTCCCGATCAAAGCCCACCGATCCAGCCGGACGATATTGGGGTGACGCTCAGTTTCGCCGGTTGGCCGGGACGCACTCTGAGCAGTTAGGCGCCCGTGCAATCTGGGCTGGGCAGGTGTTTCGACCACTCCACCCAAACGGGTTTGCTGAATCTGCATCATGGCTCCCTGAACCTGAATTTATGGCATGTAGTTGAAGAGGCTGAGTCCGTTAACCTTGGCAAATGCCTGCTGCTGAACTTGCAAAGCCATCAACACATGGGCCTGCTGGGTAACAGCACTGGCATAGTCGAGGGACTCTATCTGATTGCTCACTTCCTTGCTATAGACCCCTTTCTCGGCATGCCCCTCATCGACCTGATCAAGCAGGTTCATACGTGCACCGATGGTGCTCACCATCTGGCTGATATCGTCCTGCAACACCTTGCTACGATCCAGCATGCCGCGAGCCTGATCGGCAGCATCGGGGGCTCCGCTCTCCATCGCGGCGACCATGGAATCCAGCTGTTTGAAAAAGTCGCCATTGTCGATAAACAGCTTGTCCGCAGTCTGGTTGAGCCCCACCGTCACACCATTGGCAATGCTGACTTCGCGAACCAGACTATCGCCCTGGTACTTGTAACTGCCGAAGTCAGGATCTGCCGGATCTGTGACCTTGACCAAGGCAGGCTGATCGACCTTGCTACCGGTAAACAGGCTGGAACCACTCTCATTGCGCGCATTGGCAAGATCGAACAAGCCATCTTTGATAATCGCCGCCTCGGTCGCCACGGCACGGCGATCATCTTCAGAAAGCGAGCCGTTTGCAGCAGTCTGGGTCAACTCACGCAAGCGCATCAGCATGTTGGTCATCGACTCCAGCTGGATTTCGCCCTGAGAAAGCTGGCTTTTGGCATTGGCAATATTCTTCTGATACTGCTCCATCGCTACCTGCTCCTTCTTGAGGCCGAGCAGCCGCACACTTCCCACAGGATCATCGGAAGGCTGAAGGATCCGTTTGTTTGAGGAGATCTGGCGATCGAGGCGGGCATACTCGCCGAAACCGTGCTGCAGATTATCAAGCATGCTGAGCTGGATCTGGTTGGTACTGATGCGCATGGTCACTCCGTCAGAACATGTTCAGGATGGAATTGAAGAGCTGATCCGAGGTGCTGATCACCTTGGCATTGGCCTGATAAACCTTGGTGTATGCCATGATCTTGACCCCCTCTTCATCGGTGTTGACCCCACTCACGCTGCTCAGCTTGGTGGCCATCTGCTTCTCCATATTGGCATCAGCCTGCATGGTCGCCTTAGCCTGTCCACTCTGGACCGCAATCCGGCCAAGCAGAGCACTGTACGCGTCGTACTGGCCTTCCTTGATGGTGATGATCTCCTGCAAATTGCGATTGTCACCTTTACCACCGCCGGCCTTTGCAAAGGCAAGATGATCGCCGGTAAAACCATCGGCAACCTTCAAGGTTCCGGAAGGGTTGAGCGGATCGTAGCTAAACAGGGGTTTACCTGGATCACCATTCAAATCGACGCCACCGGCCTGTTTGGCATTGAAGTCATCAGCCAGCTTCTTCGCCATCTGATTAAGCTCGTCGCGAAGCGGACGCAGCACATTGGCGCGATAATCCATCACCCCGGCCAGAGACCCGCCATGCAGCGCTGGAACCTCAAAGGTTTGCGGACCAAAACTCAGGCTAAGTTTGTCACCGGCCAGCGAAAGGGTACTGCTGCTTCCGGATAGTACCAACGGCTGCCCCTGAGGCAGACTGATCGAGAACGAACCATCGCTCTGCCGGTTAACCCTCACCTCCATATAGGTTGAAAGCTCGCGCACGACCTGTTCACGACTGTCTTCCAGTGTGGATGTATTAACCCCTTTGGAAGTCTGCTCGCTGATCTGGGTATTCAGTTCGGCAACCTGCTTCAGATAACTGTTGACCTGAGAAACCGTGCTGTTCAGCTGATCGTCGATCTGCTTCTCCTGGGTCAACATACTCTCGTTGAGCTGACCAAAACGGTTCGCTAACGCACCGGCCGAGCTGACGATTTGGCTGCGTTGTGCCGGGGTTTCCGGGCTGTCGAGCGCAGCGCTGAGGGAGGCAAAGAAGCTGTCGAGCCCCTTGGTGATATTCATCGATTCACTACCCAGCAGCTGCTCTGTAGTGTTGATGTACTGGTAAAACGAGTAGGAGGAGCCTGTCGCCGAGCGGCTACGCCAATGCTGGGAAACCAGATAATCATCCGTGATCCTGCGAACACCGGTTACCTCTACCCCCTGGCCATTATCCAGCCGACCAAAACCGGACAGGCTGCCCATCATGGCCTCCTGGCGACTGTAGCCGATGGTGTTGACGTTGGCGATATTCTGGGCGGTGACATTCAACGCGATTTGGGCCGCGTTAAGTCCGCTAAAACCGATATTGAGCAGCGACATCAATCAACCTTCTTCATTTTTACCGAGTTGAGAGGCTGGCTGAACGCAGCCAGGGTCTGCTGCTCTGAAGCGACCACCCCGTCCGGATTCTTTAATGACGGAGCCAGCTGGTTGACCATCTGCTCCCGCAGACCTATGCCACCTCGCTTGACCATGCTCATCGCCAACTGGCTGTCATACATATCGCGATAGAGGGATTGCCCCTTGATAATCTTGTCGTCCTCATCCTGCAGGGCATCCGTCGCCGAGCGCATATGTTTGAGCACGGTTTGCAAAAAACTGACTTCAAACTGACCGGCTGCAGCATCCAGCGCGGCACGCTGATCCGGGTTGCTTTTGATTTGCTGCAATTCATTGAGATCCTGATAAAAACCGGGATCCGAGCTAATTCTGGTCATGATAATCCTTAGATAACCACCAACTCACCTTCGAGGGCGCCAGCCTCATCAAGCGCTTGCAAGATGGCCATGACATCATCGGGGGTTGCCCCGAGTGAATTGACAGCCTTGACGATCACCTCCAAAGAGGTGCCATCCGGCCAGACAAACATGTTGTTACGTTCCCGATCGACCTGGATCTTGGAGTTGGGGGTAGTCGTGGTTTGCCCATTGGAGAAGGCGTTGGGCTGACTGACCGTCTGACTCTCGCCAATCGTCACCGTCAGACTGCCATGACTGACGGCAGCTTTGTGAACCTTGACCCCCTGCCCCATCACCACAGTGCCGGTTCGACTGTTGAAGACCACCTTCGGCCGCTCCTGACCCGGATCCACCTTGATATCCTCCAGCAGGGCCATAAACGCGATGCGCTGGCTCTCGTCCCTGGGGGCTGCAATCTGAACCCGCCCGGCACTCACCGCTCGGGCAACCGGCCCCAGCTGATGGTTGATGGCGCGCTCCACATTACGGGCCGTCTTGAAGTTGGGTTGATGCAAATTGAGGGTCACTTCCGGCTTTTCGGCAAAATTGCTTACCACCTCTCGCTCGATGGTGGCGCCATTGGGGATAATCCCGGCTGTCGGCACGTTAATCGTGACCGATGAACCTGATTGCCCTTCCGCTTTCACCCCGGCGACGACCAGATTGCCCTGCGCCACGGCATAGACTTCACCGTCGATACCACGCAGGGGGGTCAGCAGCAGAGAACCACCGCGCAGACTCTTGGCATCACCAATGGAAGTCACGGTCACATCGAGCAACTGCCCCTTGCCAGCCAAGGCGGGTAGCGTGGCCTGAACCGAAACGGCTGCCACGTTCTTGAGCTTGGGATCGATATCGTCCGGTAACTGCACGCCAAACTGCTTGAGCATGTTGGCCATGGATTGGCCGGTAAATTTGACCTGGCTTTTGTCACCGGTCCCGGAGAGACCGACCACCAGACCATAACCCACCAGCTGGTTGGTTCTCAGCCCCTGTACATCGGCAATATCCAGCAAGGCTCGTTTGGCCGGTGCGGCAGCCTGACTAACCCAGGGCAAGCAGAGACACAGCAGGGCGATAAACCATCTGTTCATGTGATTCCTCAAAATGGCGCAAACGCCGAGCTAAAGAAGCGGCCCAGCCACCCCATCTGGTTACTGTCGGCGAGGGCACCACGACCGGCATAGGTGATGCGGGCATCAGCAATGCGCTGGGACGAGATACGGTTGCTCTGGTCAATATCCTCGACCCGAACCATGCCGCCCAATCGGATATACTCATCCCCCTGATTGAGGCGGATCCACTTTTCACCGCGGATCCCCAGCACTCCGTTGGGCATCACTTCCGCGACAGTCACGGTTATGGAACCAGCCAGGGTATTTTGCTGGCTGGAGGTCGCACCGCCATCAAAATCCCGATCAGTACTGAGGGTCGCCCCCCAGTCGGGGCGCAGTTTACCGCCAATAGAGGGGGCCGGCACATTCATGCTGCTGTTTTTGCTCATGCTGGTATTGGCTTTCTTGCTCGACTGGGTACGCTCTTCCAGCACCACGGTGAGAATGTCACCAACACGGTAAGCTCGCCGATCCTGAAACAGGGTCATCATGTAGTTGCCACGATAGAGGCCACCATCTTCGCTCTGCGCAGCCGTGGTCACCTTGGGACGGGATGGCGCCCATTTCTCGTCACCTGGCTCGGGCGCCTGCAGCTCATAGGTGGCACAGCCGCCCAACAGCAATACCAACCAGATATAACGCAGCATCGACTTCATCATTACAGTGCCTGAGTGACAAACTTGAGCATCTGGTCGGCGGAAGAGACCACCTTGGCATTCATCTCGTAAGCCCGCTGGGTCGTGATCATGTCAACCATCTCCTCGACCACGTTCACGTTGGAACTCTCCAGCGTGAATTGCTTGACGGCCCCCATCGCCTCTTCACCCGGTACACCTTCAATGGGCTCACCGGACGCGCCGGTTGCACGGTAGAGGTTGCCACCGAGGGCTTCCAGACCAGCCGGGTTGGCGAAATTGGTCAAGGTGATGCGGCCCAGCTCGACGTTCTCTTGCTGACCGGGCAACGAGGCGCTGACAGTGCCGTCGGTACCAATGGAGATCTTGGTTGCGTTATCAGGGATCTGGATCTGCGGCACCATGGGCAAACCATCCGCGTTAACCAGCTGCCCCTCGGCATTGCGATGCCATTGACCATTACGGGTATAGGCCGTCTCGCCATCCGGGCGCTCGACGCCGAAGAAACCGGCACCGACCACCGCCATATCCAGCTCCTGATTGGTATTCTGGAATTGGCCGGAGGTGAAGACCTTCTGGGTACCCACCACCCGCACACCATTACCCATCTGAATACCGATAGGCGCCAGATTCTGCTGATCCTGCTGGGCACCCGGCTGGCGCTGCACCTGATAAAAGAGATCTTCAAACGCTACCCGATCACGCTTGAAACCAACCGTGTTCACGTTAGCCAGGTTGTTGGAGATACTGGACATCTTGGCATCTTGTGCCGACAGACCTGTTTTACTGACCCATAATGCTGCGTGCATTGTTATTCCACCTTGTTCATCAAGCCCAATCCATAAAGAAGTGGCCAGATACCGGACATCAGCCCGATACCGTCAATCTCAACCCTGACCGGAAATCAATTTGGCCCCTTGACGAGCCTGATCATCCGCCGCTTTCATCAACTTGACCTGCAGTTCGAAATTGCGGGTCAATGACATACTGCTGACCAGCTCATCCACAGCATTGACGTTGGCCCCTTCCAAAAAGCCGGATGCCATTACCACCTGCTCGCTACTTTCGGCATCCCCCCCCTGGCGCATCCGGAACAGACCATCGTGGCCTTTTACCAGCTCAGCCGGATCAGGATTGACCAGCTTCAAGCGGCCTACATCAAGCCGGGCGCCACCACCCGGAGGAGTGATGCTCAGTGTGCCATCCTTGCCGAAACTGATGTCACGATAAGCGGGCAGCACCAGCTCGCCCCCCTCCCCCAGCACCGGCCGGCCATTGAGGGTCAACAGCCCGTCGGCATCGGCCTCCAGGTTACCAGCACGGGTATAGGCCTCTTTGCCATCAGGCGTCTGCACCGCCAGAAAACCCTCGCCACGAATCGCCACATCCAGCTTGCGACCGGTCTGCATCAGAGGGCCAGCTTTGAAGTTGGTCCCGGCCATCTCTTCTCTGGCCATTACCCGACTCTGGTAACCATCGCCCGTCAGGGCATAAGCAGAAACCCGCTCAAAGTCAGCCCGAAAACCGGCAGTATTGACGTTGGCCAGGTTATTGGCCCGGATTTGCTGGGCCATCAGGGTATGCTGCGCCCCAGACATGGCGGTGTAGATAAGCTTTTCCACGGGTTACCCTTAGAAGGAGTTGAACAGAACCTGGGTCATCTTGTCAGCGGAACTGATGGTCTTGGCGTTGGCCTGATAGTTACGCTGGGAAGTCATCAGGCTAACCAGTTCACCGGTCAGATCCACGTTGGAGCTCTCGTAGGCCCCGGCAGTCAACTGACCCATGGTGCCGGTTCCCGGCGCCCCCAGTACAGGCTGACCCGAGCTGAAAGATTGCTGCCAGGTGGTGTTGTTGGTCTGCAGCAGACCATTGGGGTTGGCGAAGTTTGCCATGACCACCTGACCCTGCTTCAGGCTCTGACCGTTGGTAAAGGTGGCATAGACACCACCATCGGCATCAACCCGTATACCGGTCAAATCGCCAGCGGTGTAACCGTTGGACTGGTTACGAGTCGCGTTGAAGTCAGAGGCATACTGGCTGACACGTGCAATGTCCACCTGCAGCGAAATGGGGTCTGCCCCCGCTGGGGCAAGTGCCAGAACCGGAGAGGTAGTCGGCGCCTTGAGCGTCCCGTTGCTGTTGAACTCCATAGTCACCGGAGCTCCGGTCGTGGTGCCATTGAAGGCATAGTTGACCTGCCAGGTGTTGGCTCCGGTTTTGACAAAATACTGGGTGACCGTGTGCTCAACCCCGAGCGAGTCATAGACCTTGCTGGATTGGGAGTAGCTGAAACTGTCTGACTTGGCTGGATCGAAGGGATGAAGAGCGGGATCGATCACGCTGGCATCCGCTTTCAGGTTGGCAACAAACTCCAGCTTGTCGGATGCCTTGGCAGGCAGGCTGCCAGCTTTTACCTGAATGTCACCGATCACGCCGGATTGCAGCTCACCAGCGTCATTGGTGGTATAACCCTGCAGTCGGTTGCCATTGGCTGTTGTCAGATAATTATTCGGATCCCGCTGGAACATACCGGCTCTGGTATAAGAGGTCTGTCCGCTGCCATCTTTCAGCACAAAAAAGCCACTGCCAGAAATCGCCAGATCGAGCCCACGCCCGGTCCGCATCACATCGCCGTTACGATCAAAGTTCTGAGAGACGTTGTTCATCTCGACACCGCCAGCCTGACCACCACCATAAATGGCGGCAAACTCGGCACGGCTGGATTTGAAGCCTGCGGTACTGGCGTTGGCCACGTTGTTACTGATTACACTCAATTCCTGGTTCACGGCGCGCAGGCCGCTCAATCCGATACTGAAAGACACAGTGTCGCTCCTCTCTGATTACGCCGATTTACCGAACTGGATTGCACTGAACAGCGGGACATCGCCCACACCGGCAACCTGCAGCATGATTTCACCCGTACCGGGCAAAGTGACGCGTTCCACCTTGCTGGCAACATAATTTTTGGATGTGGTGGCAACTCCGTTGAGTGACGCCTTGACCTCGAAGCTGTACTCCCCGGCAGGCAGCTCCGGCAGTTCATAATCCAGACCGCCAGCCTTGCTTTCGCCCCAGCTCTTGGTCGCCACCAAAGTGCCGTGTTCGTCATACACCTTGAGCTCAACCTGATCGGCGGCCCCCGCCAGCTCGACCTGCCCGCGAATAGCTTTGTCATCACTCTTGGTCAAGGTCTTGCTAGGTACCATCACCTCTTTGTCGATCAGATCCGTGCTCTGCAGTACCTGCTGGGTATCCATCATGTTGATGGACTTCTGCTGCAGAAGCTTCAGGCTCTCGACCCCTTCCACCATGCTGAACTGGGCCAGCTGGGTGACATATTGGGCCCCATCAAGCGGGTTGGTGGGATCTTGGTTCTGGATCTGTGCCACCATCATCTGCAGGAATTCGTTACGTAGCTGCATCCCGCTATTCTGGTTGGCTTGCGTTTCCTGAGCAGCAGCGGCGCCATTGGTGGCGATCTTGGGGTCAGCAACAGCCTGACCCGTACCACGCGCCGTATCCAGACTGCTTATCTGTGGCAGACTCATGGCTTAGGCTCCCTGACCAAGACGCAACAAACCTTGCTGCATGCTGTTGATCCGGTTGATAACCTCTACCGAGGTTTCAAAACCGCGGGAGGCGCTCATCATGTCGGCCATCTCTTCCACCACGTTGACGTTGGAGTAGTAAACAAAGCCATCCTGATCGGCCATCGGGTTGGTCGGCTCCAGCCGTTTCTCGACCTGACGGTCGGACTGTACGATACCCGCCACTTGCACCGACGCGGCTCCGAGGCCATCGGCATCCTGAATCTGCTGATAGAGAGTGGAAAAAACCGGCTTGATGGCACGAAACGCGGAGTCTTCACTGGCGGCCGCGCTATCCACGTTGGCCAGGTTGGAGGCTACGGTATCCAGCCGCACGGTCTGGGCGCGCATGGCACTGCCGGCGATGTCATAAATCTTGTTGAACGACATGGTTAACGGCCCTCGATCGCCTTGGCGATCCCGGTAATCTTCATATTGAGGAAAGTGAGACTGGTCTGAAAATCGGTGGCGTTGTTAGCAAATTTGCCCTGCTCAACCCCCAATTCGGCGGTATTGCCATCCATGGAGACCTGATAAGGAATGCGATAGAGGGGGTGACGCATATCGTCACGCATGGCGCCCAGGCTGATGGCCTGACTCTCCTCGCCCGCAGCAACTTGCTGCGCGACACGGCCCAGAATCGTCTTATAATCGACATCCCGAGCCAGATAGCCCGGTGTATCCACGTTGGCCAGATTTCCCGCCAGAATACGCGCCCGCTCCGCCCTGACATCGAGGGCATAAGGGTGTACGCCGAGGGCGCTGTCAAATGAGATACTCATGCTTCATCCTTTATCGTTCACTCAGACCGGGGTTACCCTTATCAAGACTCATGCCAACCATGAAGATACCTAGTTTCAAGCGGTTACCATGCTCCATCCGCCGCAAGCAGATGAGAAATGAGGAAGTGCGACTTCCCGTGTGGAAATGGAGTGGCATCCTCTGGCTACTGCTGAGCGCATTGACTCACGGTGCCCCACAGGCGCAAAGCGCCATGCTTGAACAGTTGCTTGAACAAGATGCCCGCCAGAATCTTGATGACTACGTCACTCAACAGGGATGGCCTGCAACCTCAGGGGAGTTTCGGGTCTGGCTTGCCCCTTCCGCCGAGCACCTTCCTCCCTGCCCCTCACACTCACTCTCGTTACAAGCAGGCGGTCAGTATCGGCAACCCTGGGGACGACGCCCCTATCTCATCGAATGCACAGATCCCGCCTGGCAAGTGCGCGGACGGGTAGAGGTCTCGTTGCTGTTGCCGGTCTGGGTTGCTGCACGGGATATCGCAAAAGGCCAGGCCATCAGCGCCAGCGATCTAGTGGAGAAAGAGCTGGATGTCAGCCGCATACAGCGCGGGTTTACCCCGAGCAATCACTCCCTGCTGGGCCATAAAAGCAACCGGCATCTGAGAAGCGGACAGCTCATCGGTGAGCTGGACTTACAAAAAAGTTGGGCGGTCAAACAGGGGGAAGGGGTACTGATCCGCGCAGGGAAAGGTGAGTTCTCCGCCACAACCAGAGGAGAGGCCCTCGATAATGGCGGAATAGGCGACGGGGTCAGAGTGAAAAATCTTAGCTCTGGCAAAGAGATACAGGCATGGGTGACTGATATAGGGGAAGTTGAAACCCGTTTTTGAACCAAGATCGCAATTTGATTCAAGTTCGACAAGCCTTGGGTCGCTTGTCATAGACAGACCATCAGGAATTTATGTTATGAAAATTACCCGTACTGACTCGCTCTATATTCAAAACCAGCCTGGCCGCAAACCGGATGTCACGACCAAGCCGGAAACCAGGTCCGCACAGTCATCCGAAACCCGGATCAGCAGCACAGCGCAGTCAGTAGCCAACGCCCGCAGCCAGCTGGCAACCACATCCGACGTCGACATGGACAAGGTCAACGAGATCCGCAAAGCCATCAGTGAAGGCAAACTGGAGATCGATCTGGATGCGCTGGGTCAGGCCATTCTGGATATGCATCGCCGATGAGCGTGGATACCAAGGCCACCGTCAAGGCATTGATCCTCGGGATCCAGCAGGATAACGGCCACTACACCGAGCTTACAGCCTTGTTGCTGCGCCAACATGCACTGCTGGCAAGCCATGATGTCGATGGCCTGCAAGTCCATAACGAGCAGCAGACAGCGCTGATGGCCAAGGTGACACAACAGGCAAAGTTACGCTGCCAGCAGCTGCAGACATTGGGCCTCAAACCCGATGAGAAGGGGATGGCCACCCTGATAGCCAAGCTGCCACTTCCCCTGCGCACCACGGTAACCAATCAATGGCAACAGCTTGAACAGCTGCTGCACCAGTGTCTGCGCCAGAATGATCTCAATGGCCGCCTGCTGGCAGGCCAGATGGAGACGATTCATTCGCTGTTGGGACAAGAGTCAGGTTATCGCGACCCGGACAGCATCACGGATTAACCTTCCGTCTTACTCTTTGCGGGTCAGGTGACGCAAACTCGCCAGCTCATCCAGCTGCAGTTGATCCCGCCTCTCCTGCTGCTGGCGAGCAACATCATCACGTCGTGCCAGCAATAGCTCCAGCCCCTTGACCCGCCCGAACTGCCGGACAAGTTCCCCTTCGTGGCGCTCCAGATCCAGTCTGGCCAGCGCAGATTGCTGCACCTGATGGGAGAGCAAGCGGCGCAACTGGCCATCCATCTGTTGCTTGTTTTGCCATAGCAAAGGGTGAAACTTGTCGGAACCGGGCCGCAGCGAGGAGATCACTTCCTGCAATTTGTGTGCTCGCTGCTCTTCCCGCAACGCCAGCTCCCGCAAGCGTCGACGCTCGGCGCCAAGATTTTCCAGTTCTTCCTGTTGCAACCCCAGATAAGACTTCAGCATAACGAATCCTTATCCCTGCCCCAGCACCTGCTTGAGCCCAACCATCACCTGTTCAAAGGCCATCTCTTCATGCAAGCCTTGCTGCAGAAATGCCGCAATCCCCGGATAACGCTGAACAGCTTCATCCATCTGCGGATCGGCCCCGGGTTGATAACCACCCAGTGGCAGCAGTTCACGCACCTGCTGATAGCGTCCCCACAGCTGGCGCAAGGTGACCGCCAGCTTTTGCCATTCGGCAGGTACGACTTGCGGCATAACCCGACTGACCGAGGCACCGATATCGATGGCAGGATAGTGGCCCTCTTCTGCAAGACGGCGGGTCAGCACGATATGACCATCGAGAATGGCGCGCGCCGCATCGACCACCGGATCCTGCTGGTCATCCCCTTCAGCCAGCACTGTGTAGAACGCACTCAGACTGCCATCCGGATGCGTGCCGTTACCGGCTCGCTCCACCAGCTGGGTCAGCATGCTGAATACCGAGGGCGGATAGCCCCGGGTCGCGGGGGGTTCACCGATAGCCAGCGCGATTTCCCGCTGCGCCTGGGCATAGCGGGTCAGCGAATCCATCAGCAGCAGCACATCCTGCCCCTGCTCACGGAAATACTCGGCAATCCGGTGGCATAGCTGGGCCGCTCGCAACCGCATCAGGGGAGATTGATCCGCTGGCGCCGCAATGACCACGGCGCGAGCCAGACCATCGGCCCCCAGACTGTGTTCGATGAATTCGCGCACTTCACGGCCCCGCTCACCAATCAGTCCCACCACCACAATCTGGGCTGCGGTATTGCGGGTCATCATGCCCAGCAACATACTCTTGCCGACCCCCGAGCCGGCGAACAGCCCCAAACGTTGCCCCTTGCCAACCGTCAGCAGGCCATTGATGGCGCGGATACCGACATCCAGCGGTTCACGTACCGGGGTTCGCAATAGCGGATTGGGGGGAAAAGCAAACAGGGGGACACTGTCACCAACGTCGGGTAACGGCAGCCCGTCGAGGGGCTGCAGCAGGCCATCGAGTACCCGCCCCAGCAGATGACGACCAAGCCGAACAGTTTCCTCTCCATCGATCGGTTCGACCTGAGCCCCCGCGAAGAGGCCACTCATCGGCTGCAGCGGCATCAGGTAAGAGATATCCCGGTTAAAACCGACGACCTCGGCCAGCAAGGGGGCGCCACTTGCCGTGCTGACACGACAACGCTGCCCCATCACAAGTTGGCAGCCGACTACTTCCAGAGTCAAACCGGTCACTCGCACCAACCGGCCAAAGTGACGAAATGCGGGTAGCTCATCCAAATTGTCCAGCGCACTGGTCAGTGCCTGCTGCAAGGCTTCATGCATCTTGCGGCACGTCCAGCGAGCTGTTGAGCTGTTCGATGCAGGTTGCCAGGCGGGAGCTGGTGCTTACCTCGACGACAGCAGCGCGGGTCTCGATACGGGCATCGCCTACCCCAAGCGCGGCATCAACTTGCAATGGCCACCCTTCGCAGCGAGTCACCCCCTGCTCGGCGAGTCGCTGTCGATCTCCCTCATTGAGATAGATCACCAGCTCTTCCGACTCACTCGGCAAGGTAGCCAGCGCCTGCTCGACCTGATTCATCACCTGCTGCGGATTGAGGGTGAACTCGGCCATGATGACCCGCTTGGCCACCTGCGCCACCAGCTGGGCAATCAGCTCTTTCTGCTCGGCCATCCGGGCCCGGCTCAGTGACTCCCACTGCTCTTGCAGCTTGGCAAACGGCACCATTGCCTGTTCGAAGGCAGCGCGTCCCTCCGAAAGGCCCTGAGCAAACCCGCGGGTTTGCCCTTGTTGCAAACCGGTGCTCTCGCCTTCCTGCAGGCCGCTGGTCAGCCCTTGCTGATAGCCGGCTTGATAACCTTCGTCATGACCTTGCTCCAGCCCCTGCTGATAGCCGAATTCAAACTGTTCTTGCTGGCTCCGGGCCTCTTCCCCACTCTGACCGAGCGCAGGGAAACGATACAGACGGGTCGCCCCAGGCATCAATTTGCGCACATTGTGACTCATGAATGCCTCCTGTTAACTGACGGTGGGCTCTTCGAACAGCTGGAACTCGATCTCGCCCTGCTCCACCAACTCGCGGACCAGTTGCATGACCTCTTCCCTTGCCTGTTCGACCTTGCGCAAAGAGACACTGCCCTGGTTCTGGATCTGATCGTCCAGCGCCTGAGCCATCCGCTTCGGCATGGCACCCAACACCACCTTGCGGAAGCTGGTTTCGGTGTTCTTGAGAGCCAATGCCAGCAATTCGCTGGGCAGCTCCTGCACCAACCGTTGCAAGGTGTCGTCGCTCTGACGGCGCAACGCCATGAAATCGAACATGTTCTTCTCAATTTCAAGCGCCATATCACCATCGTGTTCCCGCAACAGGGAGAGCATCTGCTCCTTGTCACCCTGATAACGGTTGAGAATATCGGCTACCTGCCGTACCCCGTTTACCTTGGCACCGGATTGATCTGCCACGTAGGTGAGACAGCGATCCAGTGTCAGCCTGAGTTCGCCCAGCACATGTTCACTGACACTGCTGAGACTGGCGACGCGCACCAGCAAATCGTCATGCACCGAGCCGGGCAAGGCATCGAGCACGGCTGATGCGGTCTGGGGCGGCAGGAAGGCCAGCAGCACAGCCTGCATCTGGGGATGCTCGTTGCGGAAGAAACGGGCAAGCACATCGGCAGGCACCCATTGCAGGCGCTGGATATCCTGACTCATCACATCGCCGTACAGACTGTCGAGCAGACTACGGGAGAGTCGTTGCCCCAGAGCAAGATCCAGCGTCTGTTCCAGATACTCCCGTGAGGCACTGCCAATTCCGCTCTGCTCACGGTAGTGATTGAAGAACTGCTGCAACGTCCACTTGGCTTCCATCGAGCTGACGCCAGAGAGAGAGGCCATCTTGGAAATCAAACGCTGCACTTCGTCACGGGAGAGCTTTTGCATTACCTTGGCTGCTGACTCTGTCCCCATGCTCAGCAACAAGATGGCGGCCTTCTCAAGGTTGTCGATATCGATATCAACGGCACTTTGATTCAAGTTAACGCTGTTCATTGCCACTCACCCATGCTCTGACAACCTCCGCCACCCGGGCGGTATCTTTTTCAACCAGCAACTGCAAATGCTTGAGCTGAACCTCCAGCTCGGATCCAGGTTCCGGCAACGACTCCATATCGAGTGACGAGAACTGGGGCTCCATCTTGTTGTCAGTACGGATCAGACTATTTGAAAGTGCAGACGTCAGCTGGGGATCATCGTCATCCCTGCGCATGGACAATCCGACTGTGGGCTCCAGATCTTCCTCAGTCTCACTCATTTCCATATCCGGCTGTTGCTGGGTGCGAACCAGATGTTTCACCAACGGCCGAATACCGAAGAAGACCAGTGTCAGGCCAAGCAAACCGCCGACCAGATAACGCAGGGAGTCTTGCCAGTAAGGGGTCTCCCACCAACTGGATTCGGGAGCGGCTACTTGTACTGCACCATTGAAATCGAAGGCCTGCAGACTAATCTGATCGCCACGCGTCTCATCGAAACCGACAGCACGCTCTACCATCTGACGGATCTGTTCCAGTTGCTCGGCACTCCAACCACCTTTCGGAGCGATCTGCTGATTGAGCAGAATGGAGACGTTAATTCGCTCCAGCCGCCCCTGCTGGTAACGGGTGTGCACTATGGTGCGACTGTTTTCGTACTGCTTGCTGACTTCCTGACGCTCGGTACGAGTGTCATTCTGTTGTGTAGCGGTATTGGCATTGCCTTTGTCAGCACCAGCCTTTTCATCTTTTGCCGCCGTTTCAGGCGGGCGGTTGGATAACGCCCCCGGGATCCCCATCGCCAACGCATCGATGGTCTTGTCTGACTTGTTGGACTCGCGAGTCACCACACCTTGCGGATCGAGCTGCTGCTGGGTCTCTTCGACAGCGTTGAAGTTAACGTCTGCCGCAATCTGCACCTTGAAATTGGTGCTGCCCAGTATGGGATAGAGCATGTCATTGGCACGCTGACGAATGTATTGTTCCAGCTTGCGGACATACTCCATCTGTTGAACGCTCTGCTTGCCAAAACCGACCTTGTCCCCCAGCTCTGCGCTGAGCAACTGGCCAGATTGGTCCACCACGGTCACGGCACCAGGTTTCATTCCGGAAATACTGCCCGCCACCAGATTGGCAATCGCCTCGACCTGACCCGCTTCGATGGATTGGCCCGGTTGCATATCGAGCATTACCGATGCGCTGGGTTTCTCCTCATCGCGCCCCACGAACAACGTGCGTTTCGGAATAGCCAGATGAACGCGGGCACTGCGCACGGCATCGAGGGCTATGATGGTACGGGCCAGCTCCCCTTCCAGGGCATGACGATAACGCGCCCCTTCCATAAATTCGCTGGTACCCAGTCCGGTTACGTTGTCCAGCCCTTCCAGACCAGACGGCATGGCTGCACGCACCCCTCGTGCAGCAAGCGCCATCCGGACATGAGCAAGCTGGTTTTCAGGAACCAGTACCTGACCAGTACTCTTTTCCAGACGGAAAGGCACCTGCTCTTTCTCCAGCATCTCCATGATGTTGGCGGTATCGTATAGCTCCTGTTTGCCATACAGGGGTACATAGTTTTTGCTGGAGGTCCACAGGATAACGACTATGGTGCCTGCCACAATGGCAGCCAGCAGAGCAATGGTCAGGATCGATTTGTTGTCACGGGAGAGGGTACGCCAGTTGCGTAATCCCTCTTGTAGCCTGATTTTGAGCGAATCAGGGGCTGCCCCCTGAGGAGACGTTACCAGTTCAGTCATCTGTTACCTCAGAGCGGCATGCGCATAATGTCGTCAAAACCGGTCATCAGCTTGTTGCGAACCTGCATCAAGGCTGAAAAACTCAAGCCGGCTTTTTGACTCGCCACCATGGCGCCCACCAGATCATCGCTCTGCCCAGCATCAACCGATGCCATTAATTTTGACGCGACATTCTGCTGTTCATTGACACGCCCGACCACATCCCGCATGGCATCGGTAAATGATGCTCCCGACAGATCATTGGATTCGATAGAAGGGGTCTGACTTGCGACACGCTGCATCTCCTGCATCTGCTGCAGTAGCGTCACCTGTGATGACATCATCTGAATCTTCACTCTTTATCCCTCTGCTTGAATCTGCTGTTCAATATCAATGCCTTGCTCACGCATCGCCGCAAGCTTGTAGCGCAATGCCCGGGTTGTCATGCCCAGTGCATCGGCTGTGCGGGTACGATGGCCACGAAAGCGGCGCAAGGTCTCTAATACAAATTGGAACTCGGCATGCCGCCGGGTTTCACTCAACCCCTCCGGAACATGCCACGCCTCTGATTCAACCATTTCTGGCTCTGCCACACAGTGTGGCAGCATCAGATCGACCGCTTGAATATGCAAACCACGCGCCATAATTAATGACCGTTGAATGACATTATCCAGCTCTCGTACATTTCCTGGCCATTCATATGACAGCAATAGCTGACAGGCACGTTCACTCAGGCGATAGCCCCGCTGGGATGCATAACGTTCAATAAAGTAGTTGGCCAGCGGAATAATATCGTCAGGGCGCTCCCGCAATGCGGGCCAATTCATCGGCAATACATCCAGACGATAGAAAAGGTCTTCACGAAACAATCCATCGGCAACCAGTTTACGCAGATCTTTATTGCTGGCGGCAATGATTCGAACATCAAGAGCAATCGTTTGATTGCTGCCAAGTCGCTCAACTTCTTTTTCTTGCAGCACCCGTAATAATTTTGCCTGCAGGTTCAAAGGAAGCTCTGATATTTCATCCAGCAACAAGGTTCCCCCCTGTGCCAACTCAAATTTGCCGGGCTGGGCAGAAACAGCACCGGTAAATGCACCTTTATTGTGGCCAAAAAGAATTGACTCAAGCATTGCCTCAGGAATGGCTGCACAATTAATCGCCAAAAAAGGTTTTTCCGCTCTGGCAGACATTTCGTGAATATAACGGGCTAACCGCTCTTTACCTGTTCCTGACTCACCACCAATCAGAATGGTGGCAGAGGTTTTGGCTGCTCGTCGGGCCAGTTGCAACACCTGCAGGCTCATGGGAGAAACGGCGATAAGATTAGGGATTGCCTGACGAAGGCGTAAAGCACCACGGACAGCATCGAGCAATTGCTGGGGGCAGAAGGGTTTGACTATATAGTCGATAGCTCCGGCACACATGGCCTCAGCAGCAATGGCTGCCTGATGTTCATTGACAATGATGACACAATCGAGACCATTAAATTCACGCAGAATACGCGGCCCGAGCTCGGTCATGGCATCCATATCGAGCAGGATCAAATTGACACTATCATCAGCGATAATGCCCTTTGATTGTTTAACAGAATTTACACTTGATACCCTGAATCCCTCTGTGGACAAGGCCTGTTTGACATCATTTTCAGCCGTTAATACTGGCTGTATCAATAATATATGTGGTGTGGAACTGCGACTACACACCCCGACTGTTGTATTTATGGATAATCCCGAAAACATAGAAGTCTGACACCTGTTACAGTGGATAGAACAATCAATAAAAATGGAGAGTCAGACACAAAGACGCTGTACAAAATCACACCAAAAACGGCGTGATTTTGTTTAGAGATGGTATCAAGGATATGTCCAGATACACCTTGGTAACCCCGCTGTCATTAGCTTTCCTGCTGTTAGACCGGAGGCTTTGCGTCCTGACTTTTCAGTTCAGTTTGCCCTTATCATGTGATAGTCCGGAACCGGACGACACGGCCAGAATGTTCAATTGACCGTGAAGTAACACATTGTATTGTCTTTTTTGTTATTTATATTGCACACATTGCTGCGTCAAATTTCGCCACATAATATAGTATTCATACGGCAATTCAAGCCAAATGCGGAAAAATCACTTCCCTTTAGGATATTAATTAAGCACACATCAACCCAGCGTACCAATTACTTCCACACGTAACTCTTCCGGTATTTCGTTATAAGAAAGCACTTTGAGTCCCTTTGAAAATGATCGGGCATAACGGGCTATTAATGGTCTCAGTTGCGGCATAACAACCAATACGGGAGCATGTCCCAACTGCTGCAACTGCTCCTTCACCAACGGCATATTTTGCTGCAATTGGGCCAGCAGTTGTGGATCAACCGGGAAGCTGTCCAGCTGGATTTTGCCCTGCTGTTGTGACTGATTCATTGCAGCCAGCAATGTCTGCTCAAGGCGATCATCCAGCGTAAACGTAGCCAACACATCGCGATTACCAATGGCCTGCCGTACAATCTGGCGCTTCAAGGCACAGCGCACATCGGATGCCAGCAAGACAGGGTCTTTGGTCAGCTCGCTCGCATCCAGCAGCGTCGTGGCAACGGTTCGTATATCGGTAAGACTGACCTGCTCCTTTAGCAATTGACGAAACACTCTCAATTGCTGCATCTGGGTCAGCGCCAGATTCAGCTCTTCAGCCAACCGGGGGGACTGACTGGCGAGATATTGGCCCAGTTTGCCAACTTCATCGTGACCAAACAGTGCATCAAGCTGTTCACGCAACAGCTTGCTGGCGTGAGTGGCAATCACGGTGGCCGAATCTACCACCGAGTAACCAAGATTAAGGGCCTTGGCCTTTTGCTCCGGGGAGATCCAGACCGCACTCATGCCGTAGGCCGGGTCCTGGGTCAACTCGCCATCTAGCGCGCCATAGGTCTCACCACTGCTGATGGCCATCAAGCGCTGGCAATCCACATTCCCCATCGCCAACGCGACACCGGACAACTTGATCCGGTACTGATCCGGCTGCAACTGCAGATTGTCGCGCACCCGAATCTCGGGGAGCAGAAAACCGTACTGCTCGGAGAGGGTTTTGCGGATCCCGCGCACTCGTGCAAGCAGTTCAGCCCCTTTATCCGTTTCAGCCAATGGCACCAGACGATAACCAAGCTCGATGGCGACTGTATCGACTGGCGGCAAATCCTGCCACTCCAGTGCCTGCTGTTCAGGCAGAATCATTTGACGAGTCAGCTCTTGCGCTGCATCTAGATCCGGCACATTGACGGCTCGCTTGCTGACACTCCAGCCAGTCCAGGCCAGTACAGCTGCGAAACTGAGGAATGCGAGCATCGGCATCCCGGGCACCAGACCCAGGATCAGCATGATGGTTGCCGAGGTATAGATAACGCGAGGGGATGCCAGGATCTGCTGACCAACCTGATCAGCCATCTCCCCCTCATCACTGACCCGGGTCACGATAATGGCCGCAGCAGTCGACATCAGCAGGGACGGGATCTGGGCAACCAGACCATCACCAATGGTCAGCAGTGCATAGCGCTGGAAGGCCTCCGCGACGGGCAAGGCATGCTGGAAGATACCGATGGCCAACCCACCCACCAGGTTGATGATCAGTACCAACATGCCAGCTATCGCGTCACCACGAACGAACTTGGAAGCACCATCCATTGCACCATAGAAGTCCGCCTCGCGCGCGATCTCCTCACGGCGAGCCCTGGCCTGATGCTGATCCATGGTGCCGGCATTCAAGTCGGCATCGATGGCCATCTGCTTGCCCGGCATGGCATCCAGAGTGAAGCGGGCGGATACTTCCGAAATCCGCTCGCCACCCTTGGTGATCACCACAAAGTTGATGATCATCAGGATCACAAAGACCACCAGACCGACGACATAGTTGCCACCGATCACGACTTCACCGAATGCCTGGATGACCTTACCGGCTGCTTCATGCCCTTCGTGACCGTGCAGCAACACCACCCGGGTAGAGGCCACGTTCAGCGACAGCCGCATCAAGGTGGCAACCAGCAACACGGTTGGGAATACCGAGAAATCGAGTGGTCTGCGGGCCGAGACAGATACCAGCAACACCAGAACCGCCAACACGATGTTGAAGGTAAAGAGCGCATCCAGCAGCCAACCGGGCAGAGGCAGGATCATCATGGCCAGAATGGCCAATAACATCAGCGGAATTGCGGTATAGGATTGGGTGAATACACGCCAGTTCACAACTTACCTCTCAGGTTGACGTAACTCGGGCGGTACATATAACGGGGCAAGAGGGGTCGGTTTCCTCCCCTTGCCTGCCTCATACGCCCTTAACTGCAATACATGGTTCAATACATAGGCAACTGCCGTGTACAGCCCTGCGGGGACTTCCTGATCCACCTTGGTCGAGTGATAGATGGCTCGCGTCAACTCAGGCAAGCTCATCACCATCTTGTCATGCTGCTTGGCAACCTGACGGATCCGCTCAGCCATACTGTCGACCCCTTTGGCAATCACGAAAGGGGCATTGGCACGAGTCGCATCATATTTTATTGCCACCGCATAATGGGTCGGGTTAACGATAATCACATCTGCCTGCGGTACCCGCTGCTCGATACGCGCACGAGCAAGCATTCCCTGTACCTGGCGGATTTTAGCTTTGATTTCGGGACGCCCTTCGCTGTTCTTGTGCTCATCCTTGACCTCTTGTTTGGTCATCCTGAGCTGCTTGTTAAGCGACCAGCGCTGATAGGGCACATCCAGCACGGCAATCAGCATCTGTACACTCCCCAGCAGAATAAATGCCTGGGAGAGGATTCGTAGCGCCTGTTCGAGGGCCGCCTGAGGGGGCATCCGGTTCATCATCAACAAGGAAGGCCATTGATGATTTAACATCAACGCCAGCGTGCCGCCGATCAGCGTCACCTTGAGCAGTGACTTCAGCAACTCCATCAGGCTGTTCTTGGAGAACATGCGCCCCAGCCCCTTCAAAGGGTTCATCTTCTCGCCACTGGGTAGCAGCTTTTTCCAGGTCAACGCCATACCGCCCGGCACTATGCTGAGCAACACCAGCATCAGAGCCAGAAAACCAAACAGGGGCAGCAGCACCCACAGCATGTTTATGAGCGCTTCCCCCAGCCAATGGATCATCATCTGCGGGTCACGGGCACCTTGCCAGTCAAAACGCTGCGGACGCTTCATCAACTCGGCAAAGAACTGGCCAAACCCCGGCACCATCCACTGCATCACCAACCCGCCAAGCAGCAGCAAACCGGCAGAACTGAGCTCTTTTGAGCGGGCGATCTGCCCCTCATCTCTCGCTTTCTGGCGTTTCTGGCTGGAGGCCTCTTCGGTTTTGTCCTGTGCGCTGTTCTGACTCATGCCGGGGTCAAGCCTCGCAGCTGTTCAAGCACATGGGTAACCAAATCCAGATAACGGGAGGGCACACCACTGATGGAGAGCGCCATGGTGAGCAACCCGAGCAACAGGGTCATGGGAAAACCGAGGGAGAAGATATTGAGCGAAGGGGCGGTCCGGTTCATCACCCCGAAGGTCAGGTTAACCATCAACATGGCAACAACGGCAGGCAACGTCAGCAACAGGGCGGCACCGATAGACCAGCCAAACAACCCGATCACACCTTTCATATCGATCAGATCCAGAGATGAACCCGGCGGCCAGCTACGCAGGCTCTGCACCAGAATATCCAGTACCACCAGATGGCCATTCAGCCCCAGAAAGAGCAAGGCGCAGAACACCATCATGACCTGACTGATGATGGGGGCAGAATCCCCGTTGACCGGATCATTCATCACCGCCATCGCGAGCCCCATCTGCATGGAGAGGATCTGCCCCGCAGTGGTCATCACCATATAGAGCAACTGGACACACAGACCAAACAGCAAACCAAACAGCAGCTGCTCCACCGCCAGAACCAGCGCACCGGCACTGAAAGGATCGACAACCGGCATATCTTTCATCATGGGGGCAAGCAGCAGGCTGATGATGAACGCCAGCATCAGGCGAACTTGCGCAGGCACCCGGGTATCCCCAAAGACCGGCATCACCCAGAATGCCATGCCGATCCGGATAAACGGCCACCACCACTGTCCCAACCATGCGGTCAGGTCAGCAGCACTGAGGGACAGCAGCGAATTCATCCGATAAACCCGGGGATTTTAAGAAAAAGATCCTGGAACAAAGTGGTGATCTGCGACAACAGCCAGTTACCCGTAAAGATAAGGGTCATCAGAGTCACGATAAAACGGGGAAGAAAACTGAGTGTCTGCTCCTGGATCTGGGTGGCCGCCTGAAAAATACTGACCACCAAACCTACGATCAGGCCCGGTACAATCAGCACCGAGACCATGGTCACCACCAGATTGACCGCGCCACCAACCAGGGCAACGCTCTGCTCAGGGGTCATATCAGCCTCCCCCACCAAAGCTGGCAGCCAAAGTGCCGACGGTCATCGACCAGCCATCGACCAGCACAAACACCATCAGTTTGAAGGGTAACGAGATGATCAGCGGTGAGAGCATCATCATCCCCATCGCCATCAAGACGCTGGCGACCACCAAGTCAATCACCAGAAAGGGGATAAACAGCATAAAGCCAATCTGAAATGCGGTATTCAACTCACTCAAGACAAACGCGGGTAACAGCACACCGAAAGGCACATCCTCTTTGGCGACCGTAGTTGGTTCGCCAGAGATGCGCAGCATCTGCTCCAGATCCGGTTCACGGGTTTGGGCCAGCATGAATTTACGCAGGGGTTTTTCTGCCTTGGCGATCCCCTCTGACAGGGTTATTTCATTCTGGTCATAAGGGACAAATGCATTTTGATACATGTCCGTCCAGACCGGACGCATAATCACCACAGTCAGGATGAGGCTGATGCCGATCAGCACCCGGTTGGGAGGGCTCTGCTGCAAGCCAAGTGCCTGTCTCAATATGGCCAGTACGATGATGATCCGGGTAAAACTGGTCATCATCAGTAACAAGGTCGGAAGCAGACCCAACAGGGTCATGAAGAAGAGGATCTGCAACTTGATGTTGTAGTCCTCGCCCCCTGAAGCGCCTGGCGATACCGAGAACAGGGTCATGTCCGCCCCCCAGCCGGGCAGCGAAAATAACAGCAGCGTCAGCAGCAGATAGCGCATCAGTCGTCCATGCCACCCAGCAGGTTGGTATCGATGACATCGACCAGGCGCAGACCATATTTGCCATTCACGACGACGACTTCGCCCTTGGCAAGCAGACGGCCATTCACCCGCACATCCAGCGGTTCACCCGCCAGCTTGTCCAGCTCAATGACAGCCCCCTCCTCGACGCGCATCAAATCGCCGAGCGGCACTTCGGTACTGGCCACTTCCAGCGTCACCTTGACCGGGATCTGGCGAAAGAAGGAGAGATCCCGCTGTTTGCTGCTACTGGTGGGGGCCAAGTAGTCTGCAGCGCTAGGCATGCTGATGTCGTCACCAAACAGTTGATCCAGTCCATCCAGATCCAGCGGATCATTCATATTGTGCTCGCTCATGATTCAATTTACTCCTCTACAACCGTCGCAACCTGATAGACCAGGCTGCCTTTGTGTTCTGCGATTCGTCCACTGAAGCAGGGACGGCTGCCAATCAGTGCTGGCACCACCTCAGGCAGGTCCAGTGACAGCACATCACCCACCTTGAGACACTCAAGATCCGCCAGTGTCATGGACAATTGGCCCATCACCACCCGCAGACGAACCGGGACATGAGTCAGAGCCTGTTCCAGCTGACCTTGCGGCAATGAATGACTGACCTGAGAAATGGACTCCTCGGGGGGAAGCAGCCACATCTGCCAGTGATGCGTGCAATTACCTGCATGCAGGGTTGCCTGCGTGGTCCAGAGCTGACGGTGGGCGATGGAATCCCGTGGCACGACATGCAACTGCCACTTCAAATCCCCCAACCCCAGACAAGCACACCAGATATCAACCTGATACTGGCAAAGCCGCAATAACAGCCGCTGTTCGGTATCGGTCAGCCCTTTGCCAGACTGAACGGGCTCCTCTTTTTGCTGCAAGGTGCCACCGAAAAAGAGGACCGCCAGACGATAGATGACCAGAGGTGCGATCGAGAAATAGACGGCGCGCTGAGGTTCAAGCGGACTTCTCGCCTCGACCCAGATATGAGCGTCATCTATCTCTGCCGGACCGGAAAAGGCGAACTCGCCATAATTCAGTTCGCACTCTGCACTATTGAACAGCTGGGCCATACAACTCGCAGCTTGCAGGGAAAATGTGCTCAACTGGCCATTGACCTGCTTCAAGCGGGCGTGATTAAGCCGCTCGACACCCAACAGATCATAATGAGGCAGGGTTCTGCCACGTTCTGCGCTAAGCAGCCGGGAAGGTGTGAGCATTGCGCTGCTTGATGACATTAATAATCCACCTTAACCATTTCATCTCGCCTTATTGCCACAGGGTCGCTCATCAGGCCAGCAGTGTGATAGATACAGACAGTCCAGCCGACGTATATCGACCAAAAAGGGTGAGAACTTTATTACAAATTCCAGAAAGCCGCCATGCAGTGCATCTCGGCGTGAATAATAAAAATCCCGGTGCCGTTAGGCACCGGGATTTTAGCGTGACGGTTCACGCGGAATGAGGTCGGAGTCGGCCTGTAAGCCGGGTTCTGTACCGGGTTGCCCCGGGTAGCAATCATTCCTCTAGGCCAGCAATCGCTCGCTGGCTCAAGCAACCTACCCGCCCCCAACGCGGGCCGCGCCAATAGGGGCCTATTTGGTCTTGCTTCGGGTGGAGTTTACCGTGCCACGAACTGTTACCAGTCGCGCGGTGCGCTCTTACCGCACCCTTTCACCCTTACCTGATCCCTTGCGGGCCATCGGCGGTCTGCTCTCTGTTGCACTGGTCGTAGGCTCACGCCCCCCAGGCGTTACCTGGCACCCTGCCCTGTGAAGCCCGGACTTTCCTCCCCTCCGCCCGTCTGTCCCGAGGGACACAACGACGAAGCAGCGATTGCCCAGCCAACTCCGAGGCGCGAATTATAGCCTTGCGATACGCACGGGGTAAACCGGCAATTCCCGTTTACAGCCATTTATCGCGCTTTGGCCCCCGTTTACAGGCTGACTAATTGTCGATACAAGGGATTGCACAGGTCAAAAAGCAGTCAGCCAGACTATTTCATCGGCTCAATAGTGCTCGAGACCGTACTTGTAGAGGGCATTCTTCTTCACGCCGTGGATCTCGGCGGTTAGCGCTGCTGCTTTTTTGAGCGGCAGCTCGGCAACCAGCAGACCCAGAGTGCGGATCGCCTCGGCCGGCAGCTCCTCTTCCTCTTTACTGGCACCGGCAACCACCAGCACGATCTCGCCGCGGCAGCGGTTGTCATCTTCACCAAGCCAGGCCAGCATTTCAGAGGCTGGCAGACCGTGGATCGACTCGAAGGTCTTGGTCAACTCGCGGCAAACTACCACCTGACGCTCACCGAGAATGCGAGCAATCGCTTCCACTGTATCCTGCACACGGCGCGGAGATTCGTAAAACACCAGCGAACGGGTATCTTCGATAACGGCTTGCAGGCGATCGTCACGCCCCTTGCTCTTAGCGGGCAGGAAGCCTTCAAAGGCAAAGCGATCAGTGGGCAGACCGGCCGCGCTCAGGGCGGTAATGGCGGCACAGGGCCCAGGCAGCGGCACCACTTTGACCCCGGCTTCACGACAGCGGGTGACCAAGTGATAACCGGGGTCGCTGATGAGCGGGGTGCCGGCATCGGAGACCAGCGCAACACTCTTACCCTCTTTGATCCGGCCGATCAGCACATCGGCTTTCTGCTGCTCGTTGTGATCGTGCAGGGCGAAGGTCGGCACCGAGATTTGGTAGTGGCTGAGCAGGATACCGGTATGACGGGTATCTTCAGCTGCCACCAGATCGACACTGCGTAAAATGTCCAATGCACGCTGGGTGATGTCCGCCAGATTGCCGATCGGAGTGGGGACTATATACAGGGTTGGGATGTCACTCATGGGATCTCCGAGTGCCCCGACAATTGTGTCGCCATATTGGCCCGTTTACACTATGGGGAACTTCAACACTGGTCGGGGAATGAACTTGAACCGGGTTACAAAGCAGCTAAGTGTATCACGACTCTTCGGCATCATACTCGCGGCAGTACTGCTCGCCGCCTGTGCGTCGGAGCCCAATCAACCGTCAGGGCAGTCAGGCATGCCCTCAGCGTTCTCCAATCTGACCAAGAATGCCCAGTGGTATCTTGAGCAGGTGGACCCGGCCAAGCCAGCCGAAGCCTTTACTTGGCAGATGCTGGCGGCACGCAGCTATCTGGCGCTGGGCCAGGCCAAACCGGCCTCGGCACTGTTCCAGCAATTGCAGAAGCAGGCCAAGGATCCCGTTCAGAAGGCGCAGTTGCAACTGCTGCAAGCCCATCTGTTGCTGGCGCAAGGCCACGCCAATCAGGCGCTGATCCTGCTGGAAGGCAAACCCGAGGTGGCGCTGGATGCCGATACCCAGAAGGATTGGTATCGCCAGCGCGTAGTGCTGCAGCTCGACATCAACAACAAGTTTGGCGCAGCCAAGTCGTTGATTGCACTGGAGCCCTACCTCAATCAGAGCGAGCAGGCGACCAACCATCAGCAGATCTGGTCGTTACTCAAAAGCATGACCCCCTCCACCCTGCAAGCGCTGGAAGAGGCTCCGGCCCCTGATGTGACCACCGGCTGGCTACGACTGGCGGCACTGGTCAACGAGTTTGGCGCCCAGCCGAACTTGCTGGCCCGCCAGCTGGCAGGCTGGAAGCGCGACTTCCCCAACCATCCAGCCCAGAAGGATATGCCGGCAGGATTGGGCGATCTGGCGGCCACTGCCAGCACCTCGGTGCAACAGATCGCTGTGCTGCTGCCCCTCTCCGGCAATCTGGAGCCGCAGGGTGCCGCCATCCGTAACGGTATGCTGATGTCTTATAAGGAAAATCAGGGGCAATTCACTCTGAACTTCTACGACACCCAGAGCAAGTCGACCGGCGAGCTTTACAAGCAGGCGATTCAGGAAGGGGCGGACATGATCATCGGCCCGCTGCTGAAAGACCGGGTCGAGGAGCTGCTCAAGGCCAATCCGACCGTGCCGGTACTGGCGCTCAACGAGCTGGACAAGCCGGTCGTCAACGACACCACCTACTACTTCTCCCTCTCTGCCGCCGCAGATGCCGCGCAGGCAGCCCAGTACCTCTACACCCAGGGCTACCGCAAACCGCTGCTGATTGCCGCTCAGGGGCGGATCGGTTACAGCAGTATCAAAGCGTTCGAGCAGAGCTGGGCCACCCTGAGCCAGGATAAGCCGGTCGTTGCCACCTTCGGTGCCCGCAACGAAGTGCAGGGGATGGTCAAGAATGCCCTGAGCGGCCGTTCTACCGCCCGAGCTGGTGAAGTGGTGCAACTCTCTGATGCCGCACCGCGCAGCATCGATGCCGTTTATGTGGTGGCCAACAGCCTGGAAACCCGGATGATCAAGCCCTACGTTGATATCTCGGTCAATCCGATGGGCAGCCTGCCCATCTACACCAGCTCCCGTGGCTACGACAGCGCCGCAACCGAGGTCGCCTCCGAGCTCAACGGCATGCATATCGCCGATATGCCGCTGCTGCTGGGTGGCTACGAGAAACAGCGCGAGCAAATCGCCCTGCTCTGGCCGCAGACTCAGGGTGACCTGTTGCGTCTGTTTGCCATGGGCTACGATGCCGTCAGCCTGGCTGAGAACCTGCAGCAGATGCGCAAGGTGGGTGGCATGCAGCAGGCCGGCATGAGCGGTCAGCTGAGCGTGGATGCCCAGGGCAATATCGTGCGGATGCTGAGCTGGGGTACTTACCAGAACGGCAAACTGGTCGACGAGAACGCCGTTCAGCAACTGGAGGAGCCCTCCAATGAAGGAACTATGGAAACGGATACGCCAGCAGTTGCCGAACCTGTTCCCCTCACCAACGAGCAAGGGACAGCACTTTGAACAAGTCGCTGAACGCTGGTTGCAGGCTCGGGGCCTGCAACCGGTAGCTCGCAACTACCGCTGTCGTGGCGGTGAAATTGATCTCATCATGCACCAGGGCCAGACCCTGGTGTTTGTTGAGGTGCGCTACCGGGCCACCGGCAGCCATGGCGGGGCCGCCAGCTCGGTCACCCGCAGCAAACAGCACAAGATCATGCTGGCAGCGCGCCACTATTTGAAGCAACATGCCATCAACGAGGCCAATCAGGCCTGCCGATTCGATGTGATTGCGTTCGAGGGCGACCAACCAGCCTGGATCCAGAACGCATTTTAAGAGGACCCTATGACTGACCGCATCAAAGAGAACTACACCGAAAGCATCCAGACCAAGATAGCCGCCGCCGAGGCGTTGCCGGATGCCATCCATACTGCAGCCCAGATGATCACCATCTGCCTGCTCAATGGCCACAAGGTGCTGGCATGCGGTAACGGTCCTTCTGCCGCACTGGCGCAACTGTTTATCTCCGAGCTGGTCAACTGCTACGAGACCCAGCGCCCCTCCCTGCCCGGCATGGCCCTGACCCCGGACATGGCAACCATCAGCGCCATCGCCACCGACCACGGTTTTGAAGAGGTCTACTCCAAGCAGATCCGCGCGCTGGGCCAGCCTGGCGACATTCTGGTGGTCATCACCACCTCCGGCCACAGCCGCAGCCTGATCAAGGCCGCCGAGGCTGCCCTCTCCCGCGACATGACCATAGTGGTGCTGAGCGGGGGTGACGGTGGCGAAATGGCAGGTCTGCTCGGCCCAAACGATGTGGAGATCCGTGTTCCCTCCGCCCGTCGCCCTCGCATTCTGGAAGTGAACCTGTTGACCCTGCACTGCCTGTGTGATCTCATCGACCAGACACTTTTCCCGCAACAGGAAGATTGAAACCATGAAAAAGCACACTATCCTGCTCGGTCTGCTGGTTAGCACCCTGCTGCTGCAAGGCTGCGCAGCCCTGGTTGTTGGCGGCGCCGCAGGGACTGCCAAGGCCTCTGGCGATCGCCGAACCCTGGGCGCGCAGTGGGATGACCAGACCATCGAGCTGAAAGCGGCCAATCTGCTGGCCGACAACAAACCCCTCAGCGCAGCCAGCAAGATCAGCGTCTACAGCAACAATGGCCGCGTCCTGCTGGTCGGCCAGACACCTTCTGACGTTTACAAGATTGAGGCGGGCAAAATTGTCAGTCGCATCGAAGGGGTCCGCCACGTCTACAACGAATTGCGCATCGGCCAACCTGCCAGTTTCACCACCCGCAGCAATGACTCCTGGATCACCTCCAAGGTGAAAGCCGACATGTTCGGCACCAAGAACTTCGACAGCACCAAGGTCAAGGTGGTCACCGAGAACGGCGAGGTGTTCCTGATTGGTCTGGTGACTCGCCAGGAGGGAGAGCAGGCAGTCAACATCGCCCGCCATGTCACCGGCGTGAAGCGCGTGATCAAGGCCTTCGAATTCGCCCAGAACTAAGCCCGACCGCACATAAAAAAACGCAGCCAATCGGCTGCGTTTTTTATTTGATCACCTTCAGGGTCGGACGACCGCTTGGACGCGGCGGTTCCGGCTCAGGCTCCACCGGCGCTTCAGCCTGCTCCAGCCAGATATCGTAACCCGGCTCAGGCGGGAACATGGTGCCCACGCCGTTCTCCCGGGCATGGATAGCCAGTACGGCTGCCATCGGGATGTAAACCTGCTGGGAGACCCCGCCAAAGCGAGCACTGAAGCTGATAGCCTCGTTATCCATGTGAAATTGCATCACGGCTCGGGGCGCGATATTCAGCACAATTTGCCCGTCCTGAGCAAACTGCATCGGCACCATCACATGGGGAATGTTGACGTTGACCACCAGATGAGGGGTCAGATCGTTGTCCAGCAACCAGTCAAAGAACGCCCGTAACAAGTACGGGCGGCTCGGTGTCATTGTCGGTTCCATGCTCATACGCCAGCACGGATCTCGCGTTCGGCTTCGGTCAGGGAAGCCTGGAAGGACTCACGCTCGAACAGACGAACCATGTAGGCCTTCAGCTCTTTGGCACCACGACCGGTCAGGTCGATACCAAGACTCGGCAGACGCCACAGCAGCGGTGCCATGTAGCAATCCACCAGACCGAACTCTTCGCTCATGAAATAGGGCATTTCACCGAAGATCGGCGCGATGGCCAGCAGGTTGTCACGCAGTTCGTTGCGTGCTGCTTCAGCATCGGTACCGGCCATGATCTTGTCGGCCAGGGAGTACCAGTCCAGCTCGATGCGGTGCATCATCAGACGGCTGTTACCACGGGCAACCGGGTAAACAGGCATCAAGGGCGGATGCGGGAAGCGCTCGTCCAGATACTCCATGATGATGCGCGAGGTGTAGAGTGCCAGCTCACGATCAACCAGGGTCGGTACAGAGTTGTACGGGTTCAGCTCGGCCAGCTCATCCGGCAGATTGGCTGGATCAACCTGGCAGATATCCACGCTAACACCCTTCTCCGCCAGGACAATACGCACCTGATGGCTGAACATATCGTTGGCACCGGAAAACAGCGTCATTACCGAACGCTTATTGGCAGCTACAGCCATTGAACCCTCCCGTCATTAAAAAGCAGAAACGGCAATGAAGCATCTTGGTCTTCATTGCCGTGCATTATATTACCCGTATCTGGTCGCTTAGTGAACGTCGCGCCAGAATTCCTTCTTCAACAGCACAGTGAAGATGAAGAAGATCACGATGAAACCAAGCACCCAGAAGCCCATGCGTTCACGCTCCTGTTGTACCGGTTCAGCCGAGTAGACCAAGAAGTTTACCAGATCCAGTACCGTCTGATCATACTCTTCGTCATCCATTTCACCATTACCGTCAGATTTGATGCTGACAACCTGCTGGGTTTCCACTCCATCGACCGTGTGAGTGACGAACTCGGCACGGGGGGTTCCCTGCAACGGTTCCAACACATGAGGCATACCCACAGACGGGAACACCACATTATTCACCCCAAACGGACGAGTCGGATCCACGTAAAAAGAACGCAGATAGGTGTAAATCCAGTCCGCACCACGTACCCGGGCAACCAGAGTCAGATCCGGAGGGGGAGCACCAAACCACTTGGCGGCATCCTTCTCGGACATGGCGCTCTTCATCAGATCACCCACTTTGGCGCCGGTGAAGATGAGGTTCTCCTTCATCAGCTCCTCGGGGATCTCCAGATCGGCAGCAACCCGGTTGTAGCGTTGATACTGGGTAGAGTGGCAGCCTGCACAATAGTTCATGAAGGTGGCAGCTCCACGTTGCAGGGATGCCTTGTCGCTCAGATCATAATTGGCTTTGTCCAGATGCACGGCCCCAGCATTGGCAAACACCAGTGATGGCAGCAGGGTCAGCACTGCAAATATTATTTTTTTCATTTAAATGTAACCCTCTCCGGCAGCGGCTTGGTGCGTTCGTTTTTGCTGTAGAAGAACAACAGCACGAAGAAACCGAAATAACCCAAGGTACAAATCTGGGCAGCCAGCGTCAGGGTCGGCGTCGACGGCAGTACACCCAGCACCCCCAGGATGATAAAGCAGACCACGAACTGGGCGATGTTAAGCTTGTGCAGCTTGCTGCGATAGCGAACAGAACGCACCTTGCAGCGATCCAGCCAAGGCAGCAGGAACAACACCACAATAGAGAGGCCCATCATGATGACGCCCAGAAGCTTGTCGGGTACGGCACGCAAAATCGCGTAGAAGGGAGTGAAGTACCACACAGGCGCGATGTGAGCAGGAGTCTTCAGGCCGTTGGCCACTTCAAAGTTCGGCTTCTCGAGGAAGTAACCCCACATATCCGGCTTGAAGAAAATGATGGCGCAGAAGAAGAACAGGAAGCCCGCCACACCGATCATGTCCTTGACGGTGAAATAAGGGTGGAACGCCACCGCATCCAGCGGCCAGCCGTTTTCGTCCTTGTGCTTCTTGATGTCGATACCATCCGGGTTGTTGGAGCCCACTTCGTGCAACGCCAGAATGTGCATGGCAACCAGCATCACCAGCACCAGCGGCAACGCGATGACGTGCAGCGCGAAGAAGCGGTTCAGGGTCGCACCGGAGATCACGTAGTCACCGCGGATCCACAGGGTCAGATCGTCACCGATGACCGGAATGGCGCCAAACAGCGAGATGATGACCTGAGCCCCCCAGAATGACATCTGGCCCCAGGGCAGCAAGTAGCCCATAAAGGCCTCTGCCATCAGCACCAGGAAGATCAGCATGCCGAAGATCCACAACAGTTCACGAGGCTTCTGATAAGAGCCATAGATCATGCCGCGGAACATGTGCATGTAGACCACGATGAAGAATGCAGACGCACCGGTTGAGTGCATGTAACGCAGCAGCCAGCCGTACTCCACATCGCGCATGATGTACTCCACGGAGGCAAACGCACCTTCCGCAGAGGGGTTGTAGTTCATGGTCAACCAGATACCGGTGATGATCTGGTTAACCAGCACCAGCATGGCCAGCGAGCCGAAGAAGTACCAGAAGTTCAGGTTCTTCGGTGCCGGATACTTGGCCATGTGGTCGTTGTACATGGCCGTGAGCGGGAATCGATAATCGATCCAGCCCATCAGTTTACTCAACATGGTCAGGCCTCCTTGCCATCGGCACCGACCAGGATGGTGGTGTCATTATTAATGAATTGATAGGGCGGAATGACCAAGTTCAGCGGTGCAGGCACCCCCTGGAACACACGGCCGGCCATGTCGAACTTGGAGCCATGGCACGGGCAGAAGAAGCCGGACGTAACGCCCTGCACCTGCTCGCCAAAGCTGTCAGGCAGATAGGAAGGTGAACACCCCAAGTGGGTGCAAATACCGACCGCGACAAAAATTTCGGGCTTGATCGATCTGTACCCGTTATGGGCATAGTCAGGCTGCTGCGGCTCTTCAGATGAGGGATCCCGCAGCTTGTCATCATGCGCGGCCAAGGCATCCAGCGTCTGTTTGGTGCGTTTCACCACCCAGACAGGCTTGCCTCGCCACTCGACACGGATGAGCTGACCCGGTTCCAACTTGCTGATATCGACTTCAACCGGCGCACCGGCTGCTTTGGCCTTGGCGCTCGGATTCCATGACTTTATAAACGGCACTGCGGTAAACGCAGCTCCTACCCCACCAACGGCAACCGTTGACCAGGTAAGAAATCTGCGGCGACCGGTATCAACTGGCGCATTGCTCATCCAAAAACTCTCCCATGTGGACTCCGCACATTCTTATAGTGTCCCTGTTCCCCATTTTTCCCGTGACAACAGCGGCGGAAGCTGGATTTACAATTGCCACAGAAAACAGGGGAAATTTTAAAGAAAAGATAACAACTTGACAAGAAAGAGCGGTGAGCAATGAAAACAATAAAGAAACAATTTTTTGTCTTTTGTGACGCGTGGTTAGCATTGATGTCGGTAATATTACCAATAAAAAAAGCCTGGCAACCGCCAGGCTTTTTTGACACTCGAAAGAGTGAGTACCAAAAGCGAATTAACGCTTGGAGTACTGCGGACGCTTACGAGCTTTGTGCAGACCAACTTTCTTACGCTCAACCTTACGGGCATCACGAGTAACAAAGCCAGCTTTACGCAGTTCGGAACGCAGGGTTTCGTCGTACTGCATCAGAGCACGAGTGATACCGTGGCGGATCGCACCAGCTTGACCAGAGATGCCACCACCGTTAACGGTGATGTACAGGTCCAGTTTCTCGGTCATCTCAACCAGTTCCAGCGGCTGACGAACTACCATGCGGGCAGTCGGACGGCCGAAGTACTGCTCCAGGGAGCGCTGGTTGATTACGATCTTGCCGCTACCCGCTTTGATAAATACGCGAGCAGTGGAGCTTTTGCGACGGCCGGTACCGTAGTATTGATTTTCTGCCATGTTGCCAGTTCCCGATTAGATATCCAGTACTTGAGGTTGCTGAGCAGCATGAGCATGCTCGGCGCCTGCGTAAACTTTCAGTTTACGGAACATGGCACGGCCCAGAGGACCTTTCGGCAGCATGCCTTTGACGGCTGCTTCGATTACCATTTCCGGTTTACGCTGAATCAGCTTGTCGAAGCTGATTGACTTGATACCACCCGGGAAACCGGAGTGAGCGTGGTACATTTTGTCGGTAAATTTCTTACCGGTTACGTGTACCTTCTCAGCGTTTACAACGATGATGTAATCACCGGTGTCAACGTGCGGAGTGTACTCAGCTTTGTGCTTACCACGCAGACGAGCAGCGATCTCGGTTGCGATACGACCCAGAGTTTTACCTTCTGCGTCCACAATGTACCAGTCACGTTTTACGGTTTCTGGCTTGGCAACGAAAGTTTTCATTAAGTTAAACCCAATTACCTGTTACAGACCCAATTGCTTATGGGGGCTCTCCCACAAACAACAAACGATGGCCTACCTGTACCCCTTCGAATACAAGTAAAGCTTAAAGTGTTGCTGTCTTATCGACAGCTGTAACGTGGGCCGAGCGATTATAAGTGAAGTTGCCTTAAATATCACCTGCTAATTTCACTGCCATGAAACCAGCAAATGTCGCCCGGCCCTACCTGCCGCAGATGCCCATCCGACTGGCAGGCGCGGTATTGTGACTAAGGAAGGTGCACTCTGGCAAGGTATTCGTGCGATTGCATTTCCTGAAGCCGCGAAAGACAGCGTTTGAATTCGAAATTCAGCAGCCCTTCGCCGTAGAGTTCTGTCATGGGAACCGCTGCCGACATGATGAGTTTGACGTGCCGTTCGTAAAACTCATCGACCATGGCAATGAAGCGGCGAGCCGCGTCATCCGTGCCTGTGCCCATTGGTTGCACATTGGCCAACAGAACAGTATGGAACAGCCTGGCCAGCTCGATATAGTCGTTCTGGGAGCGGGGAGTACAGCAAAGTTGCTCAAATTCCATGTAGAGCACCCCTTCCCCCATCCCGAGCGACGCCAGCTGACGATGATTGACCTCGAACGTCCCCTCGCAAGCCGTGTGCCCACCGGTTAATTGCTGAAAATAGTGGTCAAGATTGGCTTTTGCCTGCAAGTCCAGCGGGCAGTGATAAATCTCCGCTTGTTCCAGCGTACGCAGGCGATAGTCGATACCGCCATCCACGTTAAGTACCTCGCAATGACGCTCGATAAGCTCGATAGCTGGCAGAAAACGGGCTCGCTGCAGCCCGTTGCGATAAAGATCCTGCGGCGGAATATTTGAAGTGGCGACCAGCACAACACCGTGACCAAACAGCTCCTGAAACAGCGTGCCCAACAACATGGCATCGGTGATGTCGGAGACAAAAAATTCGTCGAAACAGATGATGTCTGTTTCACTGGCAAGCTTGCTGGCCACCAGCTTGAGGGGATCGGACTGCCCGCTCAGCTCCTGCAGTTCATCGTGAATGCGGTGCATGAAACGGTGGAAATGGCTGCGCATCTTGCGCGTCCCAGGCAGGCTGTCGAAAAAAGTATCCATCAGCCAGGTCTTGCCTCGGCCCACTCCGCCCCACATATAGATACCGAGGACGGGCTCCGGCGGCTTGGGCTTTTGCAGCCAACCCAGCAGCCCTCGAGATCTGGTCGGAGTCGGGCGCCGTAGCAAATCCTGATACAGTCGCTCCAGCCTGCTAATGGCCATCCCCTGCGCGGGGTCGGCCACAAAGCCGGGGCGCAGCAGATCCTGCTGGTATTTTTGCTGCGGTGTCATCCTTGAGCGCCTCTCCAAGTACCTGAATCGAGGACAAAATGGTATCACGGCCTCAGGACGCACGGTATAGTGCCATCAAGGCATGGCGGTTATGACGACCGCATAAACCCACTCTGTTTTAGCTGTAACAAGGAGCATCTATGAGTCTGTTAACTGGGATCCTGCTGGCTGTCACGGCCTTGATTATCGGTATCGTTCTCGGCCGTTTTTCGGTGCGTAGCCGCGATGCTGGCCGTCTGGAACAGGAACTGAAGAAGGCCCACAAGGAGCTCGAGAGTTATCAGGGCCAGATCAACACCCACTTCGCCGACAGCGCTGCCCTGATGGAGCAACTGGCCGAGCAGTATCAGACCCTCTATCGCCACATGGCCGAGCAGAGCAAATTCCTGGCCAAGGCGCAGGAACCGCTGTTCCGCGAGTCATTGGTAGAAGAAGCCCCTGCCAATGTGGCAGAAGAACCGGGCGTTCCGCCTCGCGACTATGCTGGCGCCTCTTCCGGACTGCTCAAGCAACCAAACTAGTTCCTCGCGGAACTAATTGGCCAGTCCCGTGGTCTGACCTTGACGATTGCAATGCAACTTTTTCTGGGAGCTGTTTTTCATATGCGTAAACCTCTTTCCATGCTCAGTGTGCTAGCCCTCAGTGTCGGTATCGCCATGTCTGCGGCCCCTGCTCAGGCTGCACTGCCTTCCCTGTTAGGTTCAAATCAGGAGATGCCAAGCCTGGCGCCTGTTCTCGAACAGGTCACCCCGGCGGTGGTCAATATCTCGGTTTCTGGCAAAAAAATTACCCGTCAGCGTCTGCCGGAACAGTTCAAGTTCTTCTTCGGCCCCAACATGCCCGATGAACAGGTGAGCGAGCAGCCGTTCCAGGCGCTCGGCTCCGGTGTCATAGTCGATGCCAAGAAGGGTTACGTGATCACCAACGCCCATGTGGTTCACGAGGCGGACGAGATCAAGGTCAACCTGAAGGATGGTCGTGAGTACGCGGCCAAGAAGATCGGTGAAGACAAGCAGTCCGACATCGCCCTGCTGCAAATCAAGGCCGAGGATCTGGTGCAGATCAAGTTTGCCGACTCCGACGAGCTGCGGGTGGGTGACTATGCGCTGGCCATCGGCAACCCGTTTGGTCTGGGTCAGACCGTCACCTCCGGTATTGTCAGTGCGCTGGGTCGCAGCGGCCTCAACATCGAGAATCTGGAGAACTTCATCCAGACCGATGCGGCCATCAACTCCGGTAACTCCGGCGGCGCTCTGCTCAACCTGCGTGGCGAGCTGATCGGTATCAACACCGCGATTCTGGGCCCGAACGGCGGCAACATTGGCATCGGCTTTGCCATCCCCTCCAACATGGTGCGGGATCTGACCGAGCAGATCGTCAAGTACGGTGAAGTGCGTCGTGGCCAGCTGGGGATTACCGGCACCGAGCTCACCTCCGACATCGCTAAAACCTTCGGCTACAACAAGAAGGATGGTGCCTTCGTCAATCAGGTCATGCCTGATTCGGCGGCCGACAAGGCGGGCATCAAGGCTGGCGATATCATCGTCAGCATCGATGGCAAACCGGTTCGCTCCTTTGGCGAGCTGCGTGCCAAGATCGCTACCATGGGCGCTGGCAAGCAGGTCGAGCTGGGACTGATCCGCGATGGCAAGTCACAAACGGCCAAGGTGACCCTGAAGCAGGCTGATGACAGCGAAGTACGCGCCAGCGCGCTGCATCCGGCACTGGAAGGGGCCAAGCTGAGCACCACTACCGACCCGGTCTCCGGCGTCGCGGTGGCCGATATTGATCCGCGCTCTCCGGCAGCCGCTTCCGGCCTGCAGAAGGGTGATATCATCATCGGGGTCAACCGCCTGCGCATCAACACCCTGGGCGAGCTGACCAAGGCGCTCAAGAACAAGCCTGACGTGCTGGCGCTCAACATCCAGCGCGGCGACTCCTCGCTCTATCTGGTGATCCGCTAACGCTCAAGTTGTTCGCTACTCTCTCTATCACCCGCGGCCTTCACCGCGGGTGATTTTTATCCATCGATAGTGTTATTCTCTGCGCGCAGCCTGTACGGATGAGAATGACATGAAAATCCCCCCTTTAGTCAGTTACTTGGGCAAGTCTGTCGGTTTTGGATTGACCGTCGCAGCGCTGCTGTTGCTGCTGTTTCCCCATTTTCGCGGTGGTGCCCAACTGCCCGGCATCATCACCAATGCCCGTGAACTGAGTTTCTCCTATGCCGCCCATCGGGCAGGCCCTGCCGTCGTCAACATCTACACCCGCAGCTTTGCCCCCAATCAGGGCAATCAGGGGGAACTGCGCCCGCAAGGGCTGGGTTCTGGCGTCATCATGAATCAGCGCGGCTATGTACTGACCAACTACCACGTCATCGCCGATGCCGACCAGATCATCGTCGCGTTGCAGGATGGTCGGGTCTTCAGTGCCGAGCTGGTCGGCACCGATCAGCTCACCGACCTCGCCGTGCTCTATATCGAGTCAGACAACCTGCCGGTGATCCCGCAGGATCCCGAGCGGCTACCAGAAGTGGGGGATGTGGTGCTCGCCATCGGCAACCCCTACAACGTCGGCCAGACCATCACTCAGGGCATCATCAGTGCGACCGGCCGTACCGGCCTCTCCAGCATGGGACCCGACAGCAATGGCCGTCAGGATCTGCTGCAGACCGATGCCGCCATCAACGAGGGCAACTCGGGTGGCGCGCTGGTCAACGGCCGTGGCGATCTGGTGGGTATCAACACCGCCACCTATCACCTCAACGGCAATCAGGAGAGCTACGGCATCAGCTTCGCCATCCCCTACCGACTGGCAAAACGGATCATGGATGAGCTGATCGCCAACGGCCGGGTGATCCGCGGCTACCTCGGGATCTCCAGTGTCGAGATCAACCCCATAGTCGCGCGGATGATGAACCTCGGCGACCTGCGTGGTCTGGTGGTGGAAAGTCTGGATCCCAACGGCCCGGCGGCCAAAGGCGGCCTGCAGCGAGGGGATGTGCTGCTCAAGATCAACGGAGAGGCCATCAGTGGCGTACGCAGCGCCATGGACAAGATTGTCGAGAGCCGCCCCGGCACCAAGCTGACCATCTCGGTATTCCGCTCCGGCAAGCCGCTGGAAGTGGTGGTCACCATAGAGGAAGACCTGCGCTATCAGCAGAGAACGGCCAGCTCGAGCGCAGCATCGGCCAGCTAGCGTAACTCCTTTTAATGAGAAGGGCGGGAAACCGCCCTTTTCCATATCTGTCCCCTCGGCTACGTCTCTTATCGTGAGATGACTCACAGTTTCCCGCAACGCTTGCCCTGCCCCCGCCCCCCTATTTGTGCGCTACCGATCACACAAAACAGGCCCCAATAAGCACTCCTTTTGTCTTTTCAGTATCCAAACGATCACTTTGGGGCCATTTCCTCAGGAATTTCCGCTTCGAATCGGAAAAACGCTGCCTCCTCCACATCGACGCGCAGGCTTAGGGTAACGCCATACCTTCTGCCAGCCTTGGAGAGCAGACATTGCAAACAGAGACTCACGACCAGACCCTGACCCCGAACAGCCCGGAGTTGCTGCGCCAGACCGATCATATCCTCGCGCGCATTTATCCCCTGCTGGCCGAACAGGGCATCATCCCCAACGAGGTGCAACGGCAGATGCTGGCCTCCCATGTCAAAGCCATGGTGTGGCGCTCCCACAGCGGCGAGCCCCTGCCGGAGGTTGACCTCAGCCTGTTTGAAGAGATCTCCCCCCTCTCACTGCGTCTCGCCGAACAGGTCGTCAGCTGGCTGGATCAGCTTGCTTATGAGGAGGCACACCTCTTGTCCGTCCATTTTGAAGTCGCCAAAGAAAACGAACTCAGCTCGGTGCAGAACCCGTAACTCAAGGAGAAATCGATATGACAGCCATCAAACTCGTGATTGGAGACCGTCTCGGCAAGGGTCAGAAAGTGGGCGCAGGCGCGGAAGCTGCCGGGGCCAACGTGACCATCATCCCAGGCATGGCCGCTGACATGAAGCTCGGCGACGTGATGAACAAGGAGCAGGCGGATCTCGGCATCTCCTTCTGCGGCAGCGGCGGCGCCGGGGCGATCACCGCCCAGACCAAATACGGCTACAAGTGCCGCTACGGCATGCGCTCTGTTGAAGAGGGCGTCACCGCCATCAACGAAGGGTGCGTGGTGCTGGGCTTCGGTTTCATGGACAAGGAAGAGCTGGGCCAGAAGCTGGTCGAAGCCTTCGCCAAGAAGCACGGACGCGCCTGATGAAAGAGAACTTCACCACCCAGGTCATCGTCAACGGCAAGGGGACGACACGCCAGCAGGCGTTTGCCTCCGCCCTCAGCCAGGTGCAACCCACACTGCTCAAGGACAACCAGCAGGTACTGCTGCGCATTGAGCCGGTCGATGTACAGGTGCTCAAAGCCGAGGAGTCGGTCCGGGTGGAGAAGTTCCTGTTCTTCTTCCTGCCGCGCCAGCGCCGCGAATACCGCGTCCAGCTGGAGATCAAGGTTCAGGTCACCAGTCTGGATGTCGCCAAGGTGACGTTCACCCAGGTGTGATGCCTGCGCAGGCACAACCCCACAAGAAGGATACGTTGGATGTTTCTAATCATTTTTATCAAGTCACTCATCATTGGCGGCCTGGTTGGCGTCGGGGTGGGGGCCGGCGCGGCGCGGATGTTCCACGCCCCGACCGTACAGGGCATGGGTGCCTTCCGCACCCTGGGCGAACTTAACTCCTGCGAAGGGGATCCCGCTTCCCACTTCTCGTTTGGTCTGGGCTTCTTCTTCAACGCCTGGGCCTCGACCGTGGCGGCAGGCGCCTTCACCCAGGATGTGGATCACCGCATCATCCCGCACTGGGCCACGGCGGCACTGCTGTTCAAAAATCGGGATCTCGCCACCACCCTGCACGACCCGAAAAAGATGGCCATCGCCGGCGGCATCATAGGTGCCATCGTGGTTGCCTTTCTCAACAGCACGGCCGCAGCCGTCCCGGCCGCCCTGCAGGTCACTGCGGTCAAGGTGCTGGTACCGGCCGCCAACCTGCTGGTCAACACCGTTATGCCGGTGATCTTCTGGCTCGCTGCCATCGAGGCGGGCAAGAAATCCGGTTTCTGGGCCACCATCTTCGGCGGTCTGGCCCAGCTCATCATGGGCAACGCGGTACCGGGTCTGGTGCTCGGCATCCTGATCGGCAAGGGTGTGGAAGAGAGCGGTTGGAACCATGTCACCAAGGTGATGATGGCAGCCATTGTCCTGCTGTTCGTGCTGAGCGGCTTCTTCCGCGGCTTCGACATGAAACTGATTGAATCCTTCCATATGGGCGTCCCCCTGTGGCTGGAAAACGTCCATAACCTGCTGAGCGGCAAATAAGGGGTCACACCATGGATGAGAAACTGAAAAACAACTTCTGGTATGCCGACTGGTCATTCCCTATCTTCGTCGGCCTGCTCTCGGCCGGGGTCTTTGCCGGTACCCACATGTTCTATCTGTACGGGGTCGGTGCCTTCAACGAGGTAGCCTTCGTCGCCATGCTGAAAGCCGGAATGGACACGGGTGCCTACGGCGCGGTAGCCGCGTTCGGTGCCAGCTTCCTGTTCGCCCGCATCATCGAGGGATCCCTGGTGGGGATCCTGGATATCGGCGGTGCCATCCAGACCGGGGTCGGACTGGGCGTTCCCGCCCTGCTGTTGGGGGCCGGCATCGTCTATCCGGTGGAGAACTTCGGTGCCTCGCTGGCAACAGGCATGGGGATTGGTCTGGCCATCGGCTACGTCATCATTCTGGCGCGCAAGTTCACCATCAACCAGAGCAACTCCACTTATGGTGCTGACGTGATGATGGGTGCTGGCAACAGCTCTGGCCGCTTCCTCGGCCCCCTCATCATCCTCTCCGCCATGGGCGCCTCCATTCCCATCGGCATCGGTTCCCTGCTGGGTGCGCTGCTGTTCTACGTGTGGGGCAAGCCCATCACCGGCGGTGCCATTCTGGGAGCCATGCTGCTGGGTACCTTCTTCCCGGTCGCCCTTGTGTAAGTACCAGCCGCCCTGCGGGGCGGCTCGCCAGAGGTTCTCAGCATGTACGACATCATCATCAAAGCGGGGCGCCAGGGAGATGGCCAGCTCGTCGATATCGCCATCAGGGAGGGCAAAATCGCCGCCATCGGCTCCCTGCCGGAGATGGCAGCGGCGCAGCAGACCCTGGATCTCGGCGGCAGGGTGCATGTGAGCGCTGGCTGGATCGATGGCCACACCCACTGCTACCCCGCCTCCCCCATCTATCACGATGAGCCGGACAAGGTGGGCGTAGAGTCCGGCGTCACCACCGTCATCGACGCCGGCAGCACCGGAGCCGATGATGTGGATGACTTCCAGCAGATCGCTGCGGGCTGCAAGACCCGGGTGCATGCCCTGCTCAACATCTCCCGCATCGGTCTGCTGCGCCAGAACGAGCTGGCGGATAGCCGGGACCTCGATATGGATCTCGCCTCGGCAGCCATTCGCCGCCACCCCGACTTTATCGTTGGTATCAAGGCGCGGATGAGCGGTAGCGTGGTAGGCGAGAACGGTCTGCAACCGCTGCGCATGGCCAAGGCGCTGCAACAGGCTCACGACCAGCTGCCGCTGATGGTGCACGTGGGTAACACACCGCCGGATCTGGACGAGATCGTCGCCCTGCTGGGGGATGGCGATCTGCTGACCCACTGCTTCAACGGCAAACCGAACCGCATCCTGACTCCGGCTGGCGAGCTGCGGGTCGCGGTGCGCGAGGCGATGAAACGGGGCCTTTTGCTCGACATCGGCCACGGCGGCGCCAGCTTCAGCTTCGAGGTGGCGGAGCTGGCTATCCGGCAGGGGATCCTGCCCCGCACCATCAGCTCCGACATCTACTGCAAGAACCGCATCAAGGGGCCGGTCTACAGTCTGGCCCACGTGATGTCGAAGTTTCTCGCCATCGGCATGACGCTGGAGCAGGTGATCGCCTGCGTCACCCATCAGGCCGCCGATGCCCTGCGCCTTTCCGGCAAGGGGCGGCTCGAGGTGGGCGCCGATGCCGATCTGACCCTGTTCGAGGTCACCAGCGGCCCGACCCTGTTTATGGATACCGAAGCCCAGTCCCGCAGCGGTGACCAACAACTGCAGCCTCTCGCCGCCCTGGTCGGTGGCGAACTGGTTCTGACTCACTATGGGAAATCACACCATGCCTTCTGTTTATGAGAAATATCAGCTCAAACCTGTGATCAACGCCTCCGGGCGCATGACCATTCTCGGCGTCTCCACCCCCGAGCAGGAGGTGGTCGATGCGGTCAATTTTGGCCTGGGCCACTACTTCGAGGTCAAGGATCTGGTCAACAAGACCGGCGCCTATCTGGCTGGTTTACTGGATGTGGAAGATGCGGTGGTGGTCTCCTGTGCCAGTGCCGGCATCGCCCAGTCAGTCGCCGCCATGATAGTGCGCGGCGATCCCTACCGCCTCGAGCACCTGCATGCCCATCCCCATGAGGTGCCGAGTGAAATCGTGCTGCCCAAGGGGCATAACGTCAACTTCGGCGCCCCGGTCGGTACCATGGTCAATCTGGGTGGCGGCAAAGTAGTGGAAGCCGGTTACGCCAACGAGTGCTCCCCTTCCCAGCTGGCAGCCGCCATCAATGCCAACACCGCTGCGATCCTCTATATCAAGTCCCACCACTGCGTGCAGAAGAGCATTCTGTCGGTGGCAGAGGCCGCCGAGGTCGCCAAGACCCACGGGCTCCCGCTCATCGTCGATGCGGCTGCCGAAGAGGATCTGCGCCTCTACTACAACCAGGGAGCGGATCTGGTCATCTACAGCGGCGCCAAGGCCATTGAAGGCCCCACCAGCGGGCTGGTAGTTGGCAAGCGTCAGTACGTGGAGTGGGTCAAGCAGCAAGCCAATGGCATCGGTCGCGCCATGAAGGTGGGCAAGGAGGGGATCCTCGGCCTGACCCACGCTATCGAGCGCTATCTGGCCAAAGAGAAAGAGAGCGGCGCCGCCATGGTCGCCAAGATGAGCCCCTTCATCGAGCGCCTCAACCTGCTGCCCGGCGTCACCGCCAAGGTGGTGTGGGACAGCGCAGGGCGCGACATCGCCCGCACCGATATCGCCTTCGACCACCAGCAGCTCGGCATGACCACAGTGCAGGTCGTCACCCGTCTGCAACAGGGCACGCCTGCCATCTACTGCCGCGGCTACAAGGCCAACGAGGAGCACATCGAGATCGATGTGCGCAGCGTCACCGTGCCCCAGCTCGACCAAATCCACTCCGCCATTGCCAACCTCGTTCAGGAGAATCGCTGATGTCCCTTACCCCCAACTACTACCGTGATCGGGTCTGTCTCAACGTGCTGGCAGGTTCCAAGGAGAATGCCGTCGAGGTATACGACGCAGCCGAAGGCCACGTGCTGGTCGGTGTGCTCTCCAAAAACTACCCGGATATTCCCTCCGCAGTTGCCGATATGAAGGAGTACGCCAAGCTTATCGACAACGCCCTCTCCATCGGACTGGGCGCTGGCGATCCACGCCAATCCGCCATGGTGGCCGAGCTGGCCTGCCAGCTGCAGCCCCAGCACGTCAATCAGGTGTTCACCGGTGTCGGCGCCAGCCGGGCGCTGCTCGGCCAATCACAAACGCTGGTGAATGGGCTGATCTCCCCTACCGGCATGCCGGGCATGGTAAAGATCTCCACCGGTCCACTCAGCGCCGGGCAGCCGGATGGCATAGTGCCCATCGATACCGCCATTGCCTTGCTCAAGGACATGGGCGGCAGCTCGGTCAAGTTCTTCCCCATGGGCGGGCTGGCCTGCCGCGACGAGTATCAGGCAGTAGCCGAGGCTTGTGCCCGCCACGGCTTCTGGCTAGAGCCCACCGGCGGCATCGATCTGGAGAACTTCGAGGAGATAGTGCGGATTGCGCTGGATGCCGGAGTCGAGAAGATGATCCCTCACGTCTACAGCTCCATCATCGACAGCGCGAGCGGGCACACTCGCCCCGAGGATGTGCGCGCTCTGCTGGCCATAGTGAAACGACTGTTGGCCTGATGGCAGTCACGGCACCGGTTCAATCACTGACCGGTGCCTGGCTTGTTGATGACCCACTTGTTAACATCGACCCTTTATCTCGCAACAGGAGTCTTGCATACCCCCTATGATCAAGCTGCCACACCCCAGGCTCCATCAACTGCTGATCCAGCTCCATGCCGAACCACTGCCACAGGAGGAGCTGGCTCGCCGCCTCAATGTCTCCACCCGCACGGTGCGCACCGATGTGGCGACCCTCAACGAACTGATTGCCACGCACGGCGCTCACCTGATCCACCAACGTGGCAGCGGCTACCAGCTGAAAATCTACAATCAGGGACTGTTCGAGGCTCTGCTGGCGGCACAGGGTCAGGATAGCGGCCTGCCACGCACCAGCCGCGAGCGGGTGCTGCACCTGCAGATCCTGCTATTGACGGCAGAGCAGGGGATCAAGCTCGATGAGCTGGCTGATACCTGGTATCTGAGCCGGGCGGCACTGCAGGGGGATATGGCGGAAGTCCGTGAGCAACTCAGCCACTTCAGGCTCAGCGTTGAGAGCAAACCCCGCCTGGGGATGCGCATTCAGGGTGAGGAGACGGCGATCCGGGCCTGCCTGACCCAGCTGCTCTATCAGGAGTTGCTGCACAACAACCAGTTGCAAACCCTGCTACCCAACCTCTGCCCCAGCAAGACGATGGAGGTAGTGGGCAATCACATCCATGCCCAGCTTGCCCGACATCAGCTGCGTCTCGCTGACGAGAGCCTGCAGCAGCTCACCATCTACTGCGCCGTTGCCCTGCTGCGTCAGGCATCCGGTCACGAGTTGCGCCACTTCGCCAGCGAGGATCTGACTCTGCCGCTGCTGGCAGTATCTCGCGATATATATGCGGTATTGCCAACCTTGACGCCCCCCGTAGAGGACGAGATCGCCGGTCTCGCCATCCAGATCCAGGCGCGCCTGATTGCCGATACTCCCCAGCTCAGCCCGGCAATGGCCGCCGAGAGCGAACAGCTGGTGGAGCATCTGCTGACCTACATTCATCAACACTACCCTTACGACCTGCGAGGCGACCAACAGCTGCGGGCCGACCTGCAAACCCATATCAGCGCCATGCTGCTGCGGGTCAAATACCAGATTGGCAACCACAACCCGCTGGCCGATCACATCAAGCAGTACTACCCGCTCGCCTATGACATCACGTTGGCGGCCATTTCGGAGTGGATCAAGCAGACCCCCTACCGACTGACCCACCACGAGATCGGTTATCTGGTGATCCACATCGGGGTCGGGCTGGAGCGCCATTACGACATCGGCTATACCAGACGCCCGCAGGCATTGCTGCTGTGCGATGCGGGTAACGCCACCTTCCGGGTGCTGGAGGCGCGCATCAAGCGGGAGTATCCCCAGTTGCAGCTGACCACGCTGGAGTCGGTGCGGGATTACGAAGGGCTGGCGCAAATCGCGCAGGACTTTGTCATCAGTACCGTCAAGGTGAACGAAAAAAACGCCCCCGTGGTACTCGTTGCCCCCTTCCCGACCCAATATCAGCTGGAGCAGCTTGGCAAGCTGGTGCTGATCGACCGCACCCGCCCCTACATGCTCGACAAATATTTCGATGCCGACCACTTCATGGTGGTCAAAGAGCCCCTCACCCAGGCCGAACTGTTTGCCCGTATCTGTGATCAGCTGGAGGCTGAAGACCTGGTGGAGAGCGGCTTCAGAGCCTCACTGCAGGAGCGGGAGCGGATCGTCTCCACCATGCTGGGAGAAGGGATCGCCCTGCCCCACTCCCTCGGTCTGCTGGCGCGCCGCACTCTGGTTTACACCGTACTGGCCCCGCAGGGGATCGACTGGGGCAACGGAGAAATCGCGACGCTCATCTTCGTGCTGGCCATCAGCAAGGCCGACTACGAGGAGGCGATGGGTCTCTACGACCTGTTTCTGGCACTGATGAACGAAAAAGCCAGCAGGAATCTGCTGGCTTGTCGGGATTTTGCCAGCTTCAAAGCGCTGGCGCGTACCGGTTCATAACATAAAACGAGGAGTGACTACTCCTCATTGAAGCCGGAGGTGAACAGCTCCACCACGGCGGCCAGGGCCTCGACCTCTTCGGGCCCCTCAACCTGCACTTCCACCTGCCGCCCTTGCGCGGAATCCAGCATCAGCAGGCCGATGATGCTGTCAGCATCGGCCTCCACACCATCTTCATTGCGCAGTAGCACGTGGGCATCGAAACCCTGCACCAGCTCGAACAGCATCATGGCTGGTCTGGCATGAATACCCAGCTTGTTTTTCACTTCAACCGAGGCGGAAACAGTCATCGGGTCGTCCTATTGGTCCGTCAGGATTGGGGAGCACTCTTGTCGAGAGTGCGGTGGCGGATCTGCACGTTCTTGCCGAGCAAACGAAATGCACTGGCCAGCCGTTCTGCAATAAAGACCGAGCGGTGCTGACCGCCGGTGCAACCGATGCCGACAGTGAGGTAGCTGCGATTGTTACGCTCCAGATGGGGCAACCATGTCACCAGCATGTTTTCGATCTGCTGGGTAAACAGCATCACATCGGCCTGCGCCGAGAGGTAGTTGGCAACCGGCTCATCCTTGCCGGTGAACGGCTTGAGCTCGGTGATCCAGTGCGGGTTAGGCAGGAAGCGGGCATCGAACACGAAGTCGGCATCCTTGGGAATGCCGTACTTGAAGCCGAACGACTCGAACACCAGCACCAACTCATTCTCTTTCTTGCCGAGTACCCGGGTCTTGATGAGCTCGCTCAGGTCGTGAATGCTGAGGGTGGTGGTGTCGATACGCAGGTCAGCAGTCGAGGAGAGTGGCGCCAGCAGGTGGGTCTCCTCCCGAATCGCCTCATCCAGCGACAGCTTGTTGCGCGAGAGGGGGTGCAAACGGCGGCTCTCGCCATAGCGCTTGAGCAGGGTGCCGTTGTCGGCGTCGAAGAAAAAGCTGGAGAACTCTACCCGCCCCTCATTGCGCACCTGTGCCAGCAGATTTTCCAGTTTCTCCGGATCGCTCGGCAGGTTGCGCACATCGATGCTGACCGCCAGCTTGTCATACTGGCTCTCGACCGAGACGATCAGCTGGGGCAGCAGATTGACCGGCAGGTTGTCCACACAGTAGTAACCCAGATCTTCCAGCACTCGCAGGGCTACCGTTTTACCGGAGCCCGAACGTCCACTTACCACGATTAACTGCATCTTGTTCCCTCACGCCAAAACGGGTGTTTCATCCTTGGCCTGCTGTCAGGCCGAGGTCATGATCTGATAGAGCTCTTCGTCGCTGGTTGCCTGACGCAACTGGCGGCAAACCGCCTTGTCACCCAGCTTGGAAGCCATCAGAGAAAGGGTCTTGAGATGCTGCTTGCACTCGCTTTCCGGCACCAGCAAGGCAAACAGCAGGTCAACCGGTTGATTGTCGATGGAGTCGAAAGGAATAGGGTCGGCAAAGGTCATCAGGATCGCGGTTGGCGGGAACTCATCGTCAATGCGACCGTGGGGGATCGCAATACCGGCACCGATCCCGGTACTACCCATTTTTTCGCGGGCCAGCAAGCATTCAAACAGCGCCTGACGGGAGGTGCCAAGGCGTTCGGCGGCCAGCTCGCTGATGATTTCGAGGGCGCGTTTCTTGCTGGTACAAGGGACTGCACTCTTGGTGCAGTCCCGACTCAGTATGTGTTCAAGTTGCATGGTTATTTTTTATTTAACTTATCTTTGTGCTTGATGATCTGCCTGTCCAGCTTGTCGAGCAAGGTGTCTATCGCAGCATACATATCGGCATGTTCAGAGTTGGCAAACACTTCGCCACCGCTGACGTGCAATTTGGCTTCCGCTATCTGGTTCAGTTTTTCCACGCTAAGCACCACATGAACATTGTTGATGTGGTCGAAGTGACGCTCGAGTTTGGCAAATTTGTTATTCACATAATCACGCAGAGCTTCGGTGATCTCGACATGGTGTCCGGTCAGGTTAATTTGCATAACATCATCCTTTTGTTTGCCTAAACCAGGCGTTTGCGCTGATTGGAAGGTGGGATAAACAAGGATTCGCGATACTTAGCGATCGTGCGTCTCGCCACCATAATACCCTGTTCGGCCAGCAAATCCGCGATCTTGCTATCACTTAACGGCTTGGCAGGATTCTCTGCCGTGACCAGCTTCTTGATGAGCGCGCGAATTGCGGTCGATGAGCACTCTCCTCCTCCTTCGGTGTTCACATGGCTGGAGAAAAAAAACTTCAATTCGAAGATACCACGGGGGGTATGCATGTACTTCTGGGTCGTCACCCGGGAGATGGTCGACTCATGCATCTCCACCGCTTCGGCGATATCATTGAGCACCATCGGCTTCATCGCCTCTTCACCATACTCGAAAAAGGCCTGTTGCTGCTCGACAATGCAACTGGCCACTTTCAGCAGGGTGTCATTGCGACTTTCCAGGCTCTTGATGAACCACTTGGCTTCCTGCAAATGGGAGCGGATAAACTGGGTGTCGGTGCTGCTTCGGGCGTTGCGGGCCATGGCGGCATAGGTCTCGTTGACCCGAATGCGGGGGGCAGAGTCGGGATTGAGCTCGACCACCCACTTGCTGCCCTTCTTGACCACGGAGACGTCGGGGATCACGTACTGGGAGTCGCTCTGGATGATGCCGTTGCCGGGACGCGGCTCCAGTAGCTGGATCAGATCCAGCACCTCCTTGAGGTCGCTCTCTTTGAGTTTTGTCTTGCGGGCGAGGGTGCGGTAATCCCGGTTGCCGAGCAGCTCCATGTGCTCGAGGATCACCTCCTTGGCCTCGTTGAGCCAGGGGGTCTGCGGGTCATACTGATCCAGCTGAATGAGCAAACACTCCTGCACAGAACGGGCAGCAATGCCGACCGGATCGAAGTGCTGCACCCGCTTGAGTACCGCTTCGACCTCATCGAGCTCCACCTCTACGTCATCACTGGTGACGGCAGCCTGGATATCCTCCAGCTCAACGGTCAGATAACCGGATTCGTCGATGGCATCGATGATGGCGAGCGCGATGGCGGCATCCACATCGCTGAACGGTGTGAGCCGCATCTGCCACAGCAGATAATCCTGCAGGTTTTCGGTGGTTTCCCCCTGATAGACGCTATCTTCCCCATCATGGATGGGGCCCGCGCTCTGGGCGGTGCCGGCAGAGTAAACCTCGTCCCAGGTGGTATCCACCGGTAACTCGTCCGGCATCTGCTCCTGAGCCATGGCATCGCTGGAATCCAGCTGGCTGGCATCGACCGGCGCTTCCGGACTGGTCTCTTGCGCCTCGCTCTCTTCCTGCTCCAGCAGAGGGTTGTTTTCGAGCGCTTGCTGAATTTCCTGCTGAAGTTCCAGAGTGGAGAGCTGGAGCAGACGAATCGCTTGTTGTAATTGCGGCGTCATGGTCAGGGACTGACCGAGACGCAACTGTAATGTCGGCTTCATCTACGTCGGGATATCCTTATGTTCAGCGAGGCACTCGTCAAAGGAAATGAAGGCATGCCCCCTTACTATAGACTGAATTGATCGCCCAAATAGACGCGCTTGACCTGCTCATCGGCAAGGATGTCAGCCGGTGCACCTTCGGCAATCATCTTGCCGTGGCTGACGATATAGGCCTTCTCACATACGTCCAGAGTCTCTCTGACGTTGTGGTCGGTAATCAAGACGCCAAGGCCTCTATCTTTCAGATGCTGAATGATCTTCTTGATGTCTATCACAGAAATCGGGTCAACCCCTGCAAAGGGTTCATCCAGCAGAATAAAACGCGGCTCGGCCGCCAGCGCACGGGCGATCTCGACCCGACGGCGCTCACCGCCGGAGAGGCTCTGACCCAGGTTGTCGCGAATGTGGGTGATATTGAACTCTTCCAGCAGTTGCTGAACTTTGTCCTCACGCTCCTCGCGACTCAACCCTTTGCGGGTCTGCATCACTCCCATCAGGTTGTCGAATACCGACAGGCGACGGAAGATGGAGGCCTCCTGCGGCAGGTAACCGATGCCGTTGCGCGCCCGCACATGCATGGGCTGCAGGCTGATGTCCTGATCGTCGATGGTGATGAGACCGGCATCGCGCTGCACCAGCCCCACGATCATGTAGAAGGAAGTGGTCTTGCCCGCCCCGTTGGGGCCGAGCAGGCCGACAATCTGGCCAGTGCCCACTTCAAGGCTGACGTCACTCACCACCATGCGGCGCTTGTAGCTCTTCTGCAGGCCCACTGCTTTTAACACTGCCATGGCTTATTTTCCCTGCTGCTTCTGGTCGGCGGGCTTGTCGAAATTCTCTACCTGATCCGGCAGGAACACGGTTTTGACCCGCTGGCTCGGGCTTTTGCTCTCGGCGATCATCTTCTGTTTGACGATGTCGTAGCGGATCAGATCGCCATTGACCTGACTATCTTCCTGCTTGAGCTGACCGTTGCCGGTGATGGTCACCAGCCGGTTCTTCAGCTCGTAGCGGATGGTATTGCCGTGGGCATTGACCGGCTTGCCGTTATCCAGGATCTGGAAGAAGGTGGCGGGCTTGCCGTAGGCAGTCATCACCTCCGCCCCTTTCTCGCCGGAGCGGGTCACTACCACCTTGTCAGCCTTGATCCGGATGGTGCCCTGATTGATGGTCACATCCTCTTCGAAGGTGATGCGGTTGTCCTGCATCTCGGCCACCTGTTTGACGGCATCGACGTAGACCTTCTCGGCAAAGTCGGACTCTTTGGCAGTCACCGCACCACACAACAACAGGGCTACGAGGGCCAGATTAGCGTTTTTCATTGAAATAGATGGCATGGCCTTGATCCAGTAACTCAAAATATTTGCGGTCCAGATGGCCCTTGAGGCCAACCCCTTGGGTCTGGAAATCCCGACCCAGAATGTTCACTTCCCGGTTGCTGCGCACATCCTGTGTCACCAGATCCAGCTCCAGATAGGGGGTATCCAGTGTGGAGATAAAGGAGGTGGGTAGCAGACCATCCAGATGCACCTTGTCCCGCAGGATGACGTTGTCGCCGGTGTTGAGCACGCCGGTTTCGGCGGTCACCTTCCACTCGGCGGCACCCTGATTGTCATACATGTAGACCACCGGCTTGTCGAAGGTGGCCTGCTCGAGGATTTGATAATACTCGGCGTAGGTCGACTCCAGCCGCTCGGTGCGCTTGCCATTGATATCAAAACGGGTGGTCACCAGATCTTTGGCGACAAAATCCGGCTGATAGTTTTCGATTTTGACGGCGCTCTCAGGCACCAGCTCCACCTTGCCCAACTGCCAGGCAACAAGCGCAACCAGAAACAGCAGGGCAAACAACAGGGTCTGTCTGCTCATACCGAGGCCTCGGGCTGATAATCGTCGTGGCCCTGCGCCTGCAAAATGAGGTCACACACCTCGCGCACCGCGCCCATGCCACCGCCAAGCCGGGTCACCATATCGGCACGACTCAGCACCAGCGGATGGGCATCGGCCACCGCGATACCCAGGCCGCAAGCGGCCATCACCGGCAGATCGATGGTGTCATCGCCCATATAGGCGGCCTGTTCAGCAGTCAGCCCCAGCTTGGCCAGCAGCGCTTCGAAGTTAGGCAGCTTTTTATCAGCCCCCTGCACCACATGAGCCACCCCCAGGCTTTTCATCCGATCGCTGACGATACGGGAGTTGCGCCCGGTGATAATGGCGATCTCGATCCCGGCATTGAGCAATGCTCGCATGCCCGCACCATCGCGGGTACAGAAGGTTTTCAGCTCTTCGCCGTTGTTTCCCATGTAGATGAGGCCGTTGGAGAGCACCCCGTCCACATCGCACACCAGCAGGCGGATTTGCGCCGCCTTGTCGAACTGGCTGCGCGTCACCGGACCATAGAGGGTCGGTACGTTTTGCATCAAATTACTCCGGCTTTCAGCAGGTCGTGCATGTTGAAGGCGCCGAGCAGGCGTTTCTCTTCATCCACGACCAGTAATCCGTTGATTTTTCTCGTTTCCATCAGCTTGACGGCTTCTGCAGCCATCATCTCTGGACCTACGGTAACACAGTTGGCCGTCATCACACGGCTGATGGGGGTGTGATGGATATCGATCTGCTGGTCAAGAATGCGGCGCAGGTCGCCATCGGTAAAGAGCCCGGCCAGCAGGCCATTGCCATCGACCACCGCCGTCATACCGAGCCCCTTGCGGCTCACTTCCAGCAGCGCTTGGCTGATGGTGGCATCTATCCCCACCCGGGGCAACAGCTCGCCGCTGTGCATCAGATCGCCAACCCGCAGCAACAGACGCTTGCCAAGGGAACCGCCCGGGTGAGAGAGGGCGAAGTCATCGGCGGTAAAACCGCGTGCTTCCAGCAGGGCGACCGCCAGGGCATCGCCCATGACTAAGGTTGCCGTGGTGCTGGAAGTGGGTGCCAGACCCAGCGGGCAGGCCTCTTTCTCCACCTTGATACACAGGTGCACGTTGGCCTCTTTGGCCATGGTGGAGGCGGGATTGCCAGTCATGCAGATGAGCGGAATGCCGCGGCGCTTGAGTACCGGCAGCAGGGCCAGGATTTCGTCACTCTCGCCGGAGTTGGAGATGGCGATAATAAGGTCGCCACTGGAGATCATCCCCAGATCGCCGTGACTCGCTTCTCCCGGGTGAAGGAAGAAGGCCGGGGTGCCGGTGCTGGCGAGGGTGGCGGCGATCTTGCTGCCGATATGGCCCGATTTGCCCATGCCGGTGACCACTATCTTGCCACCGCAGCGCAGCACCATTTCGCACGCCTTGTCGAAGGCGTCATTCAGATACTGATAGAGTCCATCAATGGCTTGCTTTTCTGTGTCCAGCACCGCGCGGGCACTGCGACGAAAATCGAACAGTTCAGACACTTTCTCAGGCTTTACAGACATAAAGACACAGCTCCGGGCCGAAATTAGCTGCGGGATTATAAAAAAGTCTGCCCGGATAAGCGAATCGGATGGCGAGTCCCGCTCTCAATGACGCACTTTGTTACAGAAAACTGTCGTGCAAATGGGCTTGCAGCCTGTTCAATAGTTGTTCCTTGCTGTTGCTTAGACCTAGACTACCCCATAAAATTCGCACCTCATTTACACCGGATGGACAATTGTTTGAACAATGACCTGATCACCATCTCCGATCTGACCTTCAGTCACGGAGATCGGCTGTTGTATGACGGGATCAACCTGACCATTCCTCGTGGCAAGGTGACCGCCGTCATGGGCCCGAGCGGCATCGGTAAAACCACCCTGCTGCGGCTGATCGGTGGCCAGCTCAAGCCGGAGTCCGGTCACATTCTGTTTGACGGGGAAGATATCCCCACCCTCTCCCGTTCGCGCCTCTATGAAGTGCGCAAACGGATGAGCATGCTGTTCCAGAGCGGCGCCCTGTTTACCGGCATGACGGTCTACGACAACGTGGCCTTCCCGCTGCGGGAACACTCCGGCCTGCCGGAGGAGCTGATCCACACCATCGTCATGATGAAGCTGCAGGCGGTGGGCTTGCGCGGCGCGGCGAAACTGATGCCCTCCGAGCTCTCCGGCGGCATGGCGCGCCGGGCGGCGCTGGCACGGGCAATTGCGCTCGATCCTGACCTCATCATGTATGACGAGCCGTTCGTCGGGCAGGACCCCATCACCATGGCGGTGCTGGTCAAGCTGATCAAGGAGCTGAACGATGCCCTCGGTATCACCTCCGTCATCGTCACCCACGATGTGAAAGAGGTGCTGAGCATCGCCGATTACGCCTACATCATTGCCAATCGCAAGGTGGTGGCGCACGGTACGCCGGATCAGCTGCGCGAGGAGCACAATCCCGAAGTCGAGCAGTTCCTCAAAGGATTGCCCGATGGTCCTGTCCCGTTTCATTTTCCGGCAGGCGATCTGCTACAGGATCTCTGATGTTGATAAGTCAAATAAGCAAGCTGGGGCGGGTCGGAGTGCGGTTTATCAGCTCCGTCGGTCGCGCCACCATCATGTTGTTCCATGCGCTGGCGGGCAAACCCGAGCCGCACAAGCACTTCCCGCTGCTTGTCCAGCAGCTCTATGTGGTGGGTGTGCAGTCGGTGGCCATCATTCTGGTCTCCGGCCTGTTCATCGGCATGGTGCTCTCGCTGCAGGGTTACAACGTATTGAAGGATTTCGGCGCCGAGCAGAGCCTGGGACCGCTGGTCTCCCTCTCCCTGCTGCGTGAGCTGGGCCCTGTAGTCACGGCGCTGCTGTTTGCCGGCCGTGCCGGTTCGGCCCTGACCGCTGAAATCGGCCTGATGAAAGCCACCGAGCAGCTTTCAAGCCTCGAGATGATGGCGGTCGACCCGCTGCGTCGAGTGGTTGCCCCCCGCTTCTGGGCTGGCGTCATCAGCATGCCGCTGCTGGCCTTTATGTTCAGCCTGATCGGTATCTTCGGCGGCAAGCTGGTCGGTGTGGACTGGCTCGGCGTGGACGAAGGGGGCTTCTGGTCTGCCATGCAGGCCTCCGTCGACTGGCATGAAGACATCATGCAGGGCGCCATCAAGAGCCTGATTTTCGCCCTGGTGGTCACCTGGATTGCGCTCTTTAACGGCTATGATGCCAAGCCGACCTCGGCCGGGATCAGTCAGGCCACGACCCGTACCGTGGTCCACTCATCCCTCGCCGTGCTCGGCCTGGATTTTATACTCACTGCAGTCATGTTTGGATAAGGTAAAGATGAAGTTCAGCAAAGTAGAATTCTTGGTCGGCACCTTCATGCTGGCTGGCATCGGTGCCATTCTGGCACTGGCCCTGCAAGTGGCCGGTTTGAGCTTCAAACCGGAAGGAGAAACCTATACCCTGCGCGCGCATTTCGATAATATCGGCGGCCTGAAAGTCCGTTCGCCGGTCAAGGTCGGCGGCGTGGTGGTAGGCCGGGTCAGCGACATCGTACTGGACCCGAAAACCCAGGTGCCCGAAGTGACCCTGATGATGCAAAAGAGCGCTGGCCAGTTTGCCGATACCAGTTCCCTCTCCATCCTCACCTCCGGTCTGCTCGGCGAGCAGTACATCGGTCTGGCCCCCGGCTTCAGCGATGAGGAGATGGGCACCGAGATGCTCAAGGATGGCGACCTGATTGAAGACACCAAATCCGCCATCGTGCTGGAAGATCTGATTGGCAAGTTCCTCTACAGCCAATCCTCCGACAGCAAATCAGACAGCAAGAAGGAGTAACCATGTTCAAGAAAATCGCCCTGCTGCTGGGTCTGATGACCAGCATGCTCTTTTCCCTGTCTGCCCAGGCCGCAGTCGATGCCACCGACCCCAACGCGCTGGTGGACCAGGCTGCCAAGCAGACCTTTGCCCGCCTGAAAGCCGATCAGGCCCAAGTGAAGAGCAATCCGGATCACCTGCGGGTGATCATCCGCGAAGAGCTGCTGCCCTATGTGGACAACCGCTTCGCCGCCTACAAGGTGCTTGGCAACCAGATTAAAGAGACCACCGAAGCGCAGCGCAATGCCTTCGTCGAGGTGTTCACCGAGTACATGGTGAGCTCCTACGCCGATGCGCTGGCCCATTTTGACAAGCAGACCGTCAAGGTCGAGCCGGGCAAAGCCCCCAGCGGCAATATCACCGCCGTCAACGTCAGCGTGAAAGAGGCCGGCAAGCCGGACATCTTCCTCGAGTTCAAGCTGCGCAAGAACAACAAGACCGGCGAGTGGAAAGCCTTCGACATGGTGGCAGAGGGGATCAGCCTGCTCTCCGCCAAGCAGAGCGAGCTGGGCGGTTTGATCCGCCAGAACGGCATCGATGCGGTGATCGCCCAGTTGCGCGAGCACAACGCCAAGCCGCTGGTACTCAAACCATGACCCTCAGCGGTGAGCTGCAGGCGCCACAGGTCAATGACCTGTGGCAACGCCGCGCTGAATGGTGGCAGGACGACCAGCTTGAGCTCGGCGGCGTCACCACCCTCGACTCTGCCGGACTGGCCCTGCTGGTCAAATGGGCCAAAGCCGTATTAGCGCGAGGCGCCACACCGCAACTGGTGGGCGCCTCCAGTGATTTCTATACCCTGGCCAACCTCTACGGGGTGGCCGGGCTGTTTCAGTCAACCCCGCTCACAACTGAGGACGCATAATGCAAGTCTCTGAAATTGAAGCGATACTCCTTGAGGCTCTGCCATTGTCCGAAGTCCATGTCAAAGGGGACGGTAGTCACTACCAAGTGATCGCCGTCGGTGACATGTTTGACGGCATGAGCCGGGTCAAGAAGCAGCAAGCCATCTATGCCCCGCTGATGGACAAGATCGCCAGCAACGCCATTCACGCCCTCTCCATCAAGGCGTTCACCGACGCCGAGTGGAAACGCGAACGTAAATTCCTATTGCCCTCCTGATTTGGTAACGAAGTAAAAATGGACAAATTCAAAATCGATGGTCGTTGTACTCTCAACGGCGAAGTGACCATCTCCGGCGCCAAAAACGCCGCACTGCCGATCCTGTTCGCGACCCTGCTCTGTGATGAAGAGGTACACCTCTCCAACGTGCCGCGCCTGAAAGATGTGGGCACCACCATCAAGCTGCTGGAGATGCTGGGCGCGACCACCAAGGTCAACGGCAACGTCACCGTGCTGACCGGTGCGGTGAACAACCATGTCGCTCCCTACGAGCTGGTGAAGACCATGCGCGCCTCCATTCTGGCGCTGGGCCCGCTGGCTGCCCGTTTCGGCGCCGCTGATGTCTCCCTGCCCGGCGGCTGCGCCATCGGTGCCCGTCCGGTCAACCTGCACGTCCACGGCCTGGAGTTGATGGGTGCCAAGATCACCATCGAAGATGGTTACATCAAGGCCCGTGTCGATGGCCGCCTGAAAGGCGCCCACATCCTTATGGATATGGTCTCCGTGACCGGTACCGAAAACCTGATGATGGCTGCGGCCCTGGCTGATGGCCGCACCGTGATCGAAAACGCCGCGCGCGAGCCGGAAGTAGTCGATCTGGCCAACTTCCTCAATACTCTGGGCGCCAAGATCCAGGGCGCGGGCACCGATACTCTGACCATCGACGGTGTCGAGCGTCTGCACGGCGGCAACTACAGCGTGCAGCCTGACCGCATCGAAACCGGTACCTTCCTGGTGGGTGCAGCGGTCACCGGCGGCAAGATCACCTGCCGCAAGACCGACCCGACCCTGCTGGAAGCGGTACTGGTCAAGCTGGAAGAAGCTGGCGCCCTGATTGAGAAGGGTGAAGACTGGATCACCCTCGACATGACTGGCCGCACCCTCAAGCCGGTCACCATCAAGACTGCCCCTTATCCGGCCTTCCCGACCGACATGCAGGCCCAGTTCACCGTGCTGAACGCCGTCGCCAAAGGCACCGGCATGGTCACCGAGACCATCTTCGAGAACCGCTTCATGCACGTTCCCGAGCTGGTACGGATGGGCGCAGACATCGAACTGCAGGGCAACGTAGCCATCTGCCGTGACACCGAGCAGCTCAAGGGTGCCCAGGTGATGGCGACCGATCTGCGCGCCTCCGCCAGTCTGGTGCTGGCCGGCTTCGTGGCCGAAGGCTCCACCATCGTCGACCGTATCTATCACATCGACCGTGGCTACGAAGACATCGAGCAGAAGCTTCAGGGTCTGGGTGGCCGCATCGAGCGTATCAAGGGCTGATAGCCCACTGATCGCCAGCCGATAAAAAGGCCCCCTCGCGTTGGCGAGAGGGCCTTTTTCATGGCTTCGGTTCTGTTGAAACCGGGATCAGTGACCCGCCAGCTTCATATTCTCTACCAGCACCGAGCCGGTCTTGAGACTGGAGCGCTCATCCTCGTCACGACCCACCGCCACGATATGGCTGAACATCTCGGCCAGATTGCCGGCGATGGTGATCTCCTCGACCGGATAGGCTATCTCGCCATTCTCGACCCAGAAACCGGCAGCACCGCGGGAGTAGTCACCATTGACGATATTGACCCCCTGCCCCATCAGCTCGGTCACCAGCAGACCGGTGCCCATCTCTTGCAGCATGCCTTGAAAATCCTGGCCGGTATTGGAGACCTGCCAGTTGTGGATGCCACCGGCGTGACCCGTAGTGGTCAGCCCCAGCTTGCGCGCAGAGTAGGAGGTAAGCAGCCAGCTCATCAGCTCGCCGTTACGGATGATATCCATGTCGCGGGTACGCACCCCTTCGCCATCGAACGGGGTACTGGCGAGCCCGCCCAGCAGGTGGGGGAACTCCTGAATGGTGAGCCACTCGGGCAGGATCTGCTTGCCCAATTTGTCGAGCAGGAAGCTCGACTTGCGATAGAGGTTGCCACCGCTGATGGCCATCACCAGATGGCCCCACAGACCGGAGGCTGTGTCAGGGTGGAACAGCACAGGGGCATGACGGGTAGAGATCTTGCGGGCGCCGAGGCGGGAGACGGTACGCTCAACGGCTTCGTCGGCAATGCGCTGCGGGCTCCAGAGCCCGTCGAGGGTACGGCTGGAGGAGTAGCCGTAATCACGCTGCATATCGCCATCCTGCTCGCCGATCAGCACGCAGCTCAGTGAGTTGCGCGACGCCGCGTAGCCTTTGACGAAGCCGTGGCTGTTGCCATAGACCTTGATGCCGAGATGGCTGGAGAAACCGGCACCGTCGGAGTGCTTGATGCGGGCATCGCGACCCAGAGCGAGTCGTTCGCACTCGATGGCCAGTTCGATGCCGCGCTGGGGATCCAGTTCGATTTGGTGACACAGTTGCAGATCGGGGGCATCCCAGGCCAGCAGCTCGGCGTCCGCCAGACCGGCGCAATCATCGGCCGAGGTGTGGCGAGCAATCTCGATGGCCGCTTCAACGGCGGCACGAATGGCGGGTTTGCTCAGATCGGTGGTCGAGGAGGATCCCTTGCAACCATCGCGATAGACGGCGATACCGAGGGCGCCATCCTTATTGAATTCAATGCTTTCCAGTTCACAACCCCGGGTGTTCACCGACAACCCGGTCTGCTTGCTGATGGAGACTTCGGCCAGCGAGGCGCCCAGTCCTTTGGCTATCTCCAGGGCTTCGGCAACCACGGCCTCGAGATGGGCTTGATCCTGGCGGATTTGGTCTTGCTGATCCATAACTCACATCTGTATGAAAGAAGGAAAGGGGGGTAAGCATATCAGACCCCTGCGCCCAGCGGGAGAAGCTGGTAACATATCCGCCAAACGTGAATGACAGGAATCAAGAGACCGATGAGTCAATATCAAGACGACAACGAGTTCGAAGACTGGGGCCCCAGCAAGAGCCAGCTCAAGCGCGATGCCGAAGCATTGCAGAAAATGGGGGAAGAGATCGTCTCCCTCAGCCACAGCGAACTGGAAAAAATCCCGTTGGATGAAGAGCTTGCAGAAGCTGTCGAGCTGGGTCGCAAACTCAAGCCGAAGAAGGATGAGTCCTTCCGTCGCCATCTGCAGTTCATCGGCCGCCTGATGCGCAGCCGCGATATCGAGCCGATTGCCGAAGCGCTCTCTATCATCAAGAACCGTCACTCCACCGTGAATGCCCGCCTGCATCGCCTGGAGCAGTGGCGCGAGCGCCTGATCACCGAAGGTGACAGCGCCCTCAACGAGCTGATGTCCCAGTTCCACGAGCTGGATCGCCAGAAGCTGCGCCAGCTGATCCGCTCCGCCAACAAGGAGCGGGAGCTGAACAAGCCGCCTGTCGCCTACCGCGAGATGTACCAGTATCTGCGCGGCGAGATCGAAGACCTGCTGTGATCCCCGAAACACGCCTCCCCTTGCGGAGGCGTGCTTCTATTGATGCCTTTTCCTCTCCACATCCCTGTGCGTTTAATATATCCACCATTTTTCTACCCCAGCCATAACGGCCCATCTCAACAACCCCGTTAAATCGGCGCTTCAGAGCAGACCAAAACAGACACGTTAACAATTTGGTATCATTTTGTTTGACATATTGAACGGCCTTGGCAGACTGAAGAGAGGATCCAGGCTATCGCTGCCCAGGCTGACCAACGATTCTGCCACCCGGCCCGACGCGGGATCCCATGACCATGCCTTGAGGCATGCCCTTGCCCTGACGGTTTGCAAGGGCCTGCCCAAGGCGAAGGATGAGACTTCAACGCCAAGGATAATCAAGGTGCCCTATGCCAAATCCCCAGCCTCCCGCCACCCGTAAACCTGTCGTGCTGATGACCATGGGCGCCCAGCCCCGCAACGGCCACGCCTATCAGGTGATGACCCACAAATACATCATGCCGCTGGTGGAGATAAGCGGCTGCGTCCCGCTGCTGGTACCCACCTGCTGCGGCACCGCCGATCTGGAGCAGTATCTGGATCTCGCCGATGGGGTCTATCTGAGCGGCGCCGGCTCCAACATCGATCCAGCCCTCTACGGCCAAGAGAACCTCACGCCGGAGAAACAGCAGGACAGGGATCGCGATCTGTTCGATCTGCCCCTCATCAAGGGGGCGCTCGCCCGTGGCTTGCCGCTCCTCGGGATCTGCCGCGGAATGCAGGAGATCAACGTGGCGCTGGGGGGAGACATCCATCAGAAGGTCTACAGCGAGCCGGGTTATGACGATCACCGGGAGGATGCCGACGATCCGGTCGACGAGCAGTATGGGCCGAGCCATCAGATCAAACTGCTGCCCGGCAGCTGGTTTGCCGAACTGATGGGGGAAGAACAGATTCCGGTCAACTCCCTGCATGGGCAGGGCATCAACCGGTTGGGGAAGGGTCTGGAGCCGTTGGCCCACGCCGAAGATGGGCTGATAGAGGCACTTCATGCTCCCGCACTGTCACCCTTTTTGCTGGCAGTGCAGTGGCATCCGGAGTGGAAGGCCAATGAAAACCCCCACTCCATCAAGATCTTTCAAGCCTTTGGCGATGCCTGCCGCCAACGCTGTACATTGATGGCAGCGAGTTAATCCCTCATCGATTCAGTCGCCAAACCCGCGCGCCTTGAGCTTGGGCAGTCCACCGCGCTCGGGGCGCAAGGTGCGGCAGATATCCATCCCCTTGAGCCCGCGCTGGATATGGTCAGGCGAATGACCAAACACCATGCCGTTGCTGCGGTAGAGGTTGTTGTCATCCAGCTCGAACTTCTCGCCGCCGATCAGCAACTGCTCGCGGCCATTGACCGTATCACCCCGCTTGATGGGAACCTTCATGTCGCTCAGCACCTCGCCGGTGGCACACCCCTCGCGCCAGCGCGCCTCGCTGGAGAAGGGGGTAATGGCTATTTCACGCCAGGAGCCATCCCGGAATTCGACCCGATACTTCTCGGCCAGCAGGTCGCAGCCAACCAATGGCAACAGGGCCATCAAACAGATGATTTTCTTTGAAAATTTCACTCAATAGCACTCCTTTGCCCGGTTCTGCACAGGATAAATAAATTGCCGCCCCAACGCACCATTTCCCCGCGCCGCAGCAGCTATGCTGGAAATAAAACCACAATAAGGTGCTGCTATGGCTGGCGAAAACCTCACCGCGCTACCGACGCTGATCTGGATTGGCGAACACCCGTTCTGGACCCTGCTCACCCTCTCCCTGATGCTGATCCACTTCTGGCGCCGTCCGGGACAGCGACGGGAGCTGCTCTCCGAGCTCAGTTTCGTGATGATAAGCGCGGTGGTGATCCTGCTGATCCAGCTGGAAGGGGGCTGGTTCAAACTGCCGCTGCCCCATCAATTGCTGATCGAGATCTCCACCCTGCTGGCCGGCCTGATACTGGTCAAGATATGGGGGATCCTGCTGTTCGAGTTTCTGCTCCCCCTCTGCCATGTGCGGATCCCGCGGATCATCGCCGATATCGTCATCACCATCGGCTATATCGGCTGGGGTCTGTTTCGCCTCTACGCCTCCGGCATGGCGCTCGGGGAGATAGTCACCACCTCGGCGGTGATCACCGCGGTCATCGCCTTCGCCATGCAGGACACCCTTGGCAACCTGCTGGCCGGGGTCTCCATTCAGCTCGACAACTCCATCGCCATCGGTGACTGGCTGCAAGTCGACGCCACCCAGGGCCGGGTGGTGGAGATCAACTGGCGTGCCACCACCATCGAAACCCGCAACTGGGAGACAGTCGTCATCCCCAACAGCCACCTGCTCAAACAGCGCTTCACCGTGCTCGGGCGCCGCCGTGGCGAACCCTTGCAGTGGCGGCGCTGGGTCTGGTTCGATCTGACCCTGGATACCCTGCCGACCCAGATCATCGCGCTGATCGAGAAATCCCTGCGGGAGACCAAGCTCCCCTGTGTCGCCAAGCATCCGCAACCGGACTGCCTGCTGATGAATGTCGAGGGGGGCATCGCCCGCTATGCGGTGCGCTACTGGCTCACTGACCTGGCTCGCGACGATCCGACCGACTCCATGGTGCGCAGCCTGATCGATGCAGCCCTGCGCCGCAACGATCGCCGCCTCACCCCGCCGATCTTCAACGTCTTTATGGCCAAGGAGAAGCAGCATCTGGATGCTCGCCACAAGCGCCACACCGCCGAACGAACCGATACCCTGCGCAAGCTGCCGCTGTTTGCCATGTTGCAGGAGAACGAGCTGCTCCAGCTGGCCGATCAGGTGAAGTTCGCCCCCTTCGTCAGCGGCGACATCATGCTGGAGCAGGGGGATGTCTCCAGCTGGCTGTTCGTGCTGGTCAAAGGGGAGGCCGAGATGGTGGTCAATGTCGAAGGGCGAGAGCTGAAACTCGGTACGCTCAACGCGGGAGACTTTTTTGGCGAACTGAGCCTGCTCACCGGCGAGCCCAGCTCCTTCACGGTGCGGGCGGTGGCCACCGTCGAAACCTATCGCATCAATCAGGCAATGTTTCAGGAGTTGGTGATGCAGCGCGAGTCGCTGGTCGAGCCCCTCTACCGGGTGCTGAGCGACCGCCAGCAGGAGCAGCGGGCGCTGCTGGAGCGGGAGGCGGAAGCCATGAAACAGCCACCACAACAGCTTGATCTCCTTGATAAACTGATGAAGTTGTTCGGTGGAAGATGACGTAGCATGGCACGATATTGAGGACGTGAAGAGAGAACCGCAGCCATGTTACTGACAACCCTGGCCCTTGCCGCCAGCCTGCAATTTGATTGTCCCGCCACCATCGAGACTCGCCAGCAGCTGCTGACCCCGCAGCAGGGCTGGCAGGCGTTCACCCGCAATGACGATGGCAAACCGGACGAAACCCTCAGTCACCGGCTCGATAATCTGGCCCTGTTCGACGGAGATCCTGCCGAACTGGCCCAACTCAAACCGGATAATGGCGACAGCGACGAGATCCATTACTGGAGCCAGCTCGATAGCAGCCTGCGCCCGCTCTATCTGGTCTGCCGCTATCAGAACAGCGCCATCACCCTGCAGCAGGCGCTGCCCGTCGGCATCAGTTACTGCCGCGTCAACCAGCGCGATCGCTACACCCTGCTCGGGCTGGTTTGTCGCAAATAGCCGGCGTAACCCCTTGCCATATATTGCTATTCGCTGACAGCCATTACCGCCTGAGCCGGGCCACCCGCCAGCGCCATCAGAGCAGCAGCTCGGCCAGCTCCTCCAGTGCCGTCAGCTCCACGTCCGGCAACAGTTGCAGCTGTTGCCACGGTTGTTGCCGCTCGTTGAGCCAGGCGGCGCGAAAGCCGTGCAAGCAGGCACCCAGCACATCGGTCTCGGGATGATCCCCCACATGGAGGATCCGCTCCGCTGGCAACTTGAGGGCGCTGCGGGTCTGCTCAAACATATCCGGTGCCGGTTTCATCCTGGCGCCCGCCCCCGCCTTGCAGACCAGCGTGAAGTAGCGATCCAGCCCTGCCTGAACCAGATCCAGATTGCCGTTGGTGATCACCACCAGCGGATAGCGTTCGGCCAGTCTGGCCAACAGCTGATGAGTGGACTCGCTCACCTCGATCTTCGAGCGTTCTGCCAGAAACGCGGCAAAGACCTGCTCCGCCTCACGACTGGCCTGCTGGTCGGCCATCCCCCCCTCGACCATGGCGGCGCGGATGGTCTGCTGGCGCGCCAGGCTGACATCGTGGCGCAGCTCGGGCCAGGCCAGCAACACGGCGCGTTTTAGCTCCAGCCAACGCGGCTTGTCGAGCATGGCGGTGGCCAGATATTCGCTGCGCAGATGGCTCAGCATCCACTGCTCGGCGCGCACGATGGCGGGGCCGTTGTCATAGAGGGTGTCATCGAGGTCAAACGAGATGGCAGCAACCGGCTGCCAGCGGCGATAGAAGTGCATGGACTCTCCTCTGCAACGGGGTTCAGGGCCCGTTATTCATCGTCCTGCGCATCCGGGCCACGCTTGGCCCTGGGGTGGGCGCTGTCGTAAACCTTGGCCAGATGCTGGAAGTCGAGGTGGGTATAGATCTGGGTGGTAGAGAGGTCTGCATGTCCCAGCAGCTCCTGCACCGCCCGCAGATCGCCGGAGGACTCCAGCATATGGGTGGCGAAGCTGTGGCGCAGCTTGTGGGGGTGGACATGGGCGTTGAGCGCCTGCTTGTTGCCCCAGCCATCGAGACGGGCCTGCACCGAGCGGGCCGACAGCCGCTGCTTGCGGCTGGAGACAAACAGCGCCTCGCTCTCGTCCCCGGCCAGCAGCGGGCGCACCTTGAGCCACTTCTGCAGCCACTCGACCGCCATCCGGCCGATAGGCAGCACCCGCTCCCGCGAGCCCTTGCCAGTCACCTTGAGCTGACGGTCGTCGAGCTTCAGATCCACCAGATTGATCCCCACCAGCTCAGCCAGACGCAGCCCTGAAGAGTACATCAGCTCCATGATGGCGCGATCCCGCACCGCCAGCGGATCCTGCTCGTCGGTGATGTTGAGCAGCTGGTGCATCTCGTCCACATCGAGGTTTTTCGGCAGCGGCCGCCCCTGTTTGGGGGTGACGATGCCACGGGCCGGATTGGCGGTCAGCCGCCCCTGCCGCACCTGCCAGTCGCAAAAGCTGCGCAGGGCCGAGACCTTGGAGGAAAGGGAACGAGGAGCAAGGCCCGCCTTGTGCATCCGGGTCAGCAGAGTGCGCACCTGACTCGCCTCGAGCCGAGCCCAGTCAGTGAGCCCGAGGGCCACCAGCTCGGCGGTCATCGCCTCCAGATGGGCTTGATAGTTATTGCGGGTATGAGGGCTGAGCTGGCGCTCGACCCTCAGGTATTCGATAAAGGCCGCCAGTTCGTCCGCCAGTGCCGCAGGCAGTGGCGGTGCGACGACGGGAGTTTTGGCGGGCGCCCTGGCCGGTGTTCTAGCCATGAGTCAACTCGGGCAGACGCAGTTGCAGCAGGCGCCCCAGTTGGCCCAGCAGCAGGGTATCGTTGTGGGGAGTAAAGTGGCTGGGATCCGAGCTGGCGAAGGCCAGCACACCGAGATCGCCGAGCCGCATCAGGGCCACCGAGTTGACCAGCACATCGTGGCCAAACAGCGCCTGCTTCTCGCTCTGGCTCAGGCGGCCAAAGTAGTAATCCTGCCCCGGCAGACGCTGACCCAGCAGGGATTCGAGCTGCTTGCCCTGTGCCAGAAAGCGCTGCTCGGGCCCGCTCAGAGCAAACTTCTTGGGGTTGAGCCAGAGTCGCAGCCCGGTCAGGCGCAGCCGCTGGACAAAGGCCTTGCCCATCACGGCACTCACTTCGAACAGGGTCTGGCAACCGTACAGCTCGCCGTAGAGATCGGCATAGACCCGGAAGATCCGTTCGTTCTCGCTGGCGATCCCCATCAATTCGGTGATCTCCTGCTCCAGCTGTTCGATCCGCTCGCGCTGACGCTCCAGCTGGCGCTCGACCAGCGAGACCGACCCTTTGCGTTCATGGGGAATGCGGATCCGGTCCAGCACGGCGGCATGGCGTTGGAAAAACTCGGGATAACGGGCCAGGTACTCCAGCACAGTGGCTTCATCCACCGATTGCTCCTGCCGTTTGAGTTCGCTCATAAATTGGTTGATCCATCAGAGAAATGGGGCTCGCTGCCCCGACATCATGGGCAAAGGGGGCCAACGCCCCCCGTACCTGAACCTTTATCGGCTAAACCTCTATCTGGCCGTCAAACACATGCTCGGCGGGACCTGTCATATAGACCGGCTGGCCCGGCCCCTTCCAGGCGATGGTCAGCTTGCCGCCCGGCAGACTGACGGTGACCCGCTCCTTGAGCTTGCCCTGACTGATGCCAATCACCGCCGCCGCACAGGCACCGGTGCCGCAGGCCAGGGTCTCGCCACAGCCCCGCTCGAATACACGCAGTTTGATCTCGGTAGCATTGACCATCTCCATGAAGCCGACGTTGACCCGTTCGGGAAAACGCTCATGGCGCTCCATGATGGCACCGAGCGTCTCGACCGGCGCATCGGCGACCGAAGGCACCTCGATGACGCAGTGGGGATTGCCCATGGAGACCACGCCACACATCACGGTATGCTCCTGCGCCCGCAGCAGATAGGTTTTCTCTGCCTTCTGGGCCCGGAACGGGATCTTGCCCGGCTCAAACTGGGGAACCCCCATGTTGACCGTGACCTGATTCTCCCCCTCCAGCTGCAATACGATGCGACCCCGGGCGGTACTGACCGCGATGCGATCCCGGTTTATCAGCCCCTTGAGACGCACGAAACGGGCAAAACAGCGGGCACCGTTGCCACACTGCTCCACCTCGCTGCCATCGGCATTGAAAATGCGATAGTGAAAGTCGAGTTCAGGGTCATAGGGCGGCTCCACCAGCAGCAGCTGGTCAAAGCCGATACCGAAGTGGCGATCTGCCAGCTTCTTGATGACGTCATTGCTGAAAAATACCTTCTGGGTGACGCCATCCACCACCATGAAGTCGTTGCCCAAGCCATGCATCTTGGAAAAATCTATCAACATCGTGCATTCCTGTGCTGTTAGGGCTGTAAATACTCGCCATCAACCACTATGAAGTCATTGGCCACAGCCCCATGCATCCTGGAACAATCTGTCCACATCGCGCACTCCTGTGCTGTCAGGGCTGTAAAATTCTGTCGTCTCTATCTACGGCATCAGGGCAGCAGGTGCTCACCACGCCAGAGATCGGCCAACTGCTCACGCTCACGGATCAGGTGTGCTTCGGCACCATCCACCAACACTTCGGCTGCGCGCGGACGGGTGTTGTAGTTGGATGACATGGTAAAGCCGTAGGCTCCGGCCGAACGCACCGCCAGCAGGGAACCCTCGGCAATCGCCAGGGTGCGCTCCTTGCCGAGGAAGTCGCCGGTCTCGCACACCGGGCCCACCACGTCATAGATCGCGGGAGCATGGCCGGCACGGCTATCCACCTCGATGATGTTCATCCAGGCGCCGTAGAGCGAAGGGCGCAGCATGTCGTTCATGCCGGCATCGATCAGCGCGAAGTTGCGGGTCTCGCCCGGCTTCAGGTACTCGACCCGGGTCAGCAGCACGCCGGCATTGGCGACGATGGCACGGCCCGGCTCGAACAGCAGGGTCAGATCCCGGCCCGCCAGCTTCTGCTTCAGCGCTTCGGCATACTCGGTCGGATGGGGTGGCTGCTCGGAACCATAGTTGACCCCCAGACCGCCGCCCACATCCAGATGGTGGATATGAATCCCTTCCGCCGCCAGACCGTCGATCAACCGAAGCAACTTGTCAGCCGCTTCCATAAAGGGATTCAATTCAGTGAGTTGCGAGCCGATATGGCAATCCACCCCGACGATCTCGATATTCGCCATCGCGGCCGCCTTGCGATAGATGGCTGGCGCCAGCTCGATGGGAATGCCGAACTTGTTCTGCTTGAGGCCAGTGGAGATATAGGGGTGAGTACCGGCATCGATATCCGGATTGACCCGCACCGAGACGCGAGCCTTCTTGCCCATGCTGCCCGCCACCCGATTGAGGCGCTCCAGCTCGGCTTCCGACTCCAGATTGAAGCAGAGGATCTCTTTATCCAGCGCAAGGCGCATCTCCGCTTCACTCTTGGCCACGCCGGAGAAGACCACCTTGGCCGGATCACCGCCCGCCGCCAGTACCCGCGACAGCTCGCCACCGGAGACGATGTCAAACCCCGAGCCCAGTCGGGCCAGCAGGTTGAGCAGCGCCAGGTTGGAGTTGGCCTTCACCGCATAGCAGATCAGATGGGGAATATCGCCAGCGGCCTTGTCGAAGGCGTGCCAGTGGCGCTCGAGGGTCGCACGGGAGTAGACGTAAAGCGGGGTACCGTACTGCTCGGCAAGCTGTTGCAGCGAGGTTTGCTCGGCCTGAAGCTGGCCGGCGGCGTCGTAGTTAAAGTGATCCAAGGGGGCGGTTCCTTCCTAGAATGGGTGCGGCATTAGTGCGGCGCGGCCTCGGTGGCAGCCTCAGTGGTCGCAGGCGGTGCTGCTTGCGGTGTACTCTGGCTCTGTGGCTGCTCGGGGGGCGGCATATAGAGCGGCCCCTTCAGACCGCACGCGGCCAACCCGAGGGACAGAAGAGTGGCAAGCAGACACTTGGTGAACTGAGTGATCATAATGGTTCGCTGCGAAAAAATTTTTGGCCCTCTATAATCGCACTCACATTGTTAAAAGCAACAGGATAAACCGATGAAGGATCACGAGTATCACGCCCTGACCGACGCCTTTTTCCAATATGTGGAAGACACGCTCGACGAGGGGTATCCGGATATCGACTGCGAACGCAACGGCGGCGTATTGACCCTCTCTTTCGAGAACAAGACCAAGGTCATCATCAACAAGCAGGAGCCACTGCACCAGATTTGGGTCGCCACCCGCGAGAACGGCTTCCACTTCGAACTGCAGGGTGACACCTGGATCGACAACCGCTTCGGCCACGAGCTCAAGGCGCTACTGAGCCAATCCTGCACCGCCCAGGCGGGCGAAGAGGTGGTGTTCCCATGATCGACCTGCACCCGCAGGGCGCCCGTCACGCAGTGATCTGGCTGCACGGGCTGGGTGATTCCGGCGCCGGTCTTGCCCCGCTGGTGGACGCGCTGGACCTGCCCGCCGAGCTACCGGTGCGTCACCTGCTGCCGGATGCCCCCGAGCGCCCCATCACCATCAACATGGGCTACAAGATGCGCGGCTGGTACGACATCAAAAGCTTCGAGGATCCCGCCGAGCGGGCCGTGGAGTCCCATGTCCGTGAATCGGCCGACCAGATCAGCGCCCTGCTGGATCAGCTGGTGGCCGACGGGTTTGCCCCCGAGCATATCGTGCTGGCAGGTTTCTCTCAGGGCGGGGTGATTGCCTCCTTCACCGCGCTGCGCTATCAGGCAACGCTGGCGGGCCTGCTCTGCATGTCCACCTATCTGGCCGCCCCCGACAAGCTGCTCGGCGAGATGAGCGAGTCCGCCCGCACCCTGCCCATCTGTTACATGCACGGCATCTACGACGATGTGGTGAGCCTGTCGCTCGGTTGGGATGCCAAGAACCGGCTGGAAAGCGCCGGACTAGTCCCCGAGTGGCACGAGTACCCGATGCGTCACGAGATCTGCCGTCCGCAGCTCGGCGACATTCGCAGCTGGCTGCTGGCTCGCCTCGGCGCCTGAGCCTCTCCAGTAAAGCAAACGGCCTGCATCTGCAGGCCGTTTTTTATGGCGATTCCAACTGACGGGTCAGCCCACTTCTCGAGCGGGCGGCACCTGTTCGCGCAGAGTGCCCTGACTGCGATAGGGGATCACATCCAGCTCGCCATTCACTTGTACTATCTCGTAGTACTGCGGCAGGTTGAAGTTGATGAACTGCCCATCATCGCTGAACCGCTCGTGATTGGAGGTGTAGAAGCGGTTGACCCCCGCCACCAGCTCATCCTTGTTTCCGGCAAAGTGCTGGTAGATCTCCACCCGGTTCGCCTCATCGAGGATATAGATGTTGGTGCCCGCATCCCGGGTATCGAAGAAAAACTGCACCAAGCCTTCGCTGGCGTAGGCATCGACGATGCTCGGCAGATGCTGGCTGTGGGTCTTGTCGAGCCGCAGCGGCAGGTGATCCAGCTTGTTGTGGGAGATGTGACGGTAAAAATCGATGGCGTTTTCCAGCTTCTTCACCGACACCCCGCGCCGCTCGAAGAAGATGCCGTACTTCTCGCGGCCAAGGGCCATGGTCTTGACCAACTGCTGCTTGTCGCGGGCAAGGCGCAGATCGATACACTCCGCCACCAGCGTCTGGAAACGGGAGCGCACCAGAGAACGGAAGTGCTGGCTGTAGCAGAACACCTCGATCATCTCGGGGGCGGCGGCATCCTGATGCATCTTGCCGAGGATGGTGGTGAGGGCATCGACCACCGCCTCGTCCCCCTGAAAATGCAGGGTGCGGATCTCGCTCCAGGAGTTGCGATAGACCAGATCCACCGAACCGACCAGACACTCCTGATTGCGGCCGAACGAGAAGACATCCACGGTGTTGGCGTCAAACTCGATCACCTGACCGACCCAGTGGCTGGTCGGGTCCATCTCCAGATTGAGGAAGATCGAGAGCTGACGGATCTCGCACGGCCGACTGAGGGCAAGGTTGGTGGCCAGCGGGTACTTCTCGGGGAAACAGCCGGAGAGATCGCGGCAGAACTGGTGCAGATTGTCGATGTGCAGATCCGAACCCTGATTGAACAGGTGCACCCGCGACTGGGGCGTCAACAGATCGTTGAAGTAGGCCCAGGAGACCAGCTTGCTGATGTAACCGTTGAACTCCAGCGGCGCGCGGCCAATGATGTCCACCGGCTCCAGCGAATGTTTGTAGAGATACCAGCCGGCGCGATTTAGGCGACCGTGCGGCACCTGCACGAAGCTGAGGTCCGGCTCGCTGAGATCCGGCGCAATCTTGAGGTTGATGCGCTGCACCTTGCCCGGCAGGCTCTCGAACGCGGCGTAGAGTTTGCGCGACAGAATGCCGATATCTTCCGGGTTGATCGACTCGCTGATGTTGTTGCGGCGGGCGAACTGGATCAGGTTGCGGTAGCTCTGCATCAGGGCTTCCAGCAGCTCGGCGTGAGCGATCTTCACCTCTTCGATCTTCCACTCGTGGCGATGATCGAGTTGATAGAGTTTGTCCTGACTCCAGCCCCAGTAGGAGACCAGCTGGCTCATCTGCTCGCGGCGCCACTCGGGGGAGTGATCATCCTTGGGATGACTGAGACCGTCGCACACCTTGAGGTAGAAGCAGCGGCGTACCAGATCGAGCCGCGCCATGTCGCCGATGGACTTGAGGTAGTTGGTCACCTTGTCCAGCATCAGACAGTAGTTGTCGAGCCGGTAGTGCATCCCCTCGTTGTGCTGGAACCAGTCGCGACCAATCATCGACAGCAGGCGGGTATTGGGATACTCGTGCGAGTAGGCTTCCATCAGCACCGACTTGAGCACCGCCTTGTAGGGGGAGTCGATCCCCTTGTAGAGCTGCCACAGGGCGGAGCCGAAATACTCTTCGGCCGGAATACGGTCAAAACTGCCTAGATCGAGCCAGTCGTCCTGCTTGAGCTTGCCGCTCTCGAACAGCTCGTTCACATACTCATCGTAGTGATCATCACACTCGGTGGGCACCAGATACCAGATCAAGCGTTTGCCTGCGATACGCATGGCACTGCGGTAGAACTCGTCGAGCAACAGCAGGTGCTGGGCACTGCCGCAGCTCTCCCCCTGCATCTGGGCATCGTTGGTCTGGCGGAACTTGTCTTCCGGGATCAGGAAGAAGTTGAGATCGACCCCGCGCTGTTCGGCCCACTTGGAGAGTTGTTGGCATTTCAGCTCCAGCAGATCGAGCCGCTCCTGCGACAAACCGGCCACGTGGCAGACCCAGATATCAAGATCGGAGTGACAGCACTGGCCGATGGAGGAGGTGCTGCCCATGGAGTAGAGCCCCTGAATGGCTCGATCATGGGTGGCAAGACCACTCTGGCAGTTGGCGTTGCGGCAGAGGTCATCGATAAAGGCTTGCTGCTCGGCGGTGGCGCTGAAGCTCCAGATACCATGAGGAACATCACCGGATACATAACCGGGCAGCAGGGGATGATTGAAGTGCAGCATGACAGGCAGCAGTTGGAATACCTGCTGCCCATAGCGACTCATGAGGCCTAACGCCCGTTGCGTCTTGAGACGGGTAATGTCGTCATAACGCGCAACCAGCGTATCGATGTGTTCCTGCAATGCCCTGCCTATCACCTAAGTGAAAATGACGCACCAAAAGGGGGATACGTCAAAAAAGTGTGATCATGTTAACAATGCAAACAGCGGTGGTAAACAAGCCTTCAGCTAAACACCAGATTATTTCTGGTATGACCACATCAAGTATCAGGGGAAATCATTAAATCCCAATACATTCAATGAATTAATCAACACCCCTTGCTTAATGAAAATCATTTTCAGCATGCATTTTTGAGCTTGGCCCCGCTTTTGCCGGCTCCGCCATGAAAGCCCGGGCAAAGGGTGGTAATATCGATTTCCTTCTAAAAATGAAACAACTGATTGATATGGCAGCCCGAACCCTGAAAATTGCCACTCGCAAGAGCCCGCTGGCCCTGTGGCAGGCCAACTTTGTCAAAGACCAGCTCGAAGCCCTGCACCCGCAGTTGCAGGTCGAACTGGTGCCCATGAGCACTCAGGGTGACAAGATCCTCGATACCCCGCTGGCCAAAGTAGGCGGCAAGGGATTGTTCGTCAAGGAGCTGGAGACCGCCATGCTGGAAGGACGGGCCGATATCGCCGTTCACTCCATGAAAGATGTGCCGGTGGAGTTCCCCGAGGGACTTGGTCTGCACACCATCTGCGAGCGGGAAGATCCCCGCGATGCCTTCGTCTCCAATCGTTTCAAGGCCATTGCCGAACTGCCACAAGGGGCCGTGGTCGGCACCTCCAGCCTGCGCCGCCAGTGCCAGCTGCGCGCCGCCCGCCCGGATCTGGTGATCCGCGACCTGCGTGGCAACGTCAACACTCGCCTCGCCAAGCTGGATGCCGGTGAGTACGACGCCATCATCCTCGCCGCCGCCGGTCTGAAACGATTGGAGATGGCGCACCGCATCACCGCCTTTATCGAGCCGGAGCAGAGCCTGCCGGCCAACGGTCAGGGCGCCGTCGGCATCGAATGCCGCCTCGACGATGTTGAACTGCACGCCCTGCTGGCGCCGCTGGAACACACCGAGACCCGCGCCCGGGTGCTGACCGAACGCGCCATGAACCGCGCTCTGCAAGGGGGATGTCAGGTGCCTATCGGAGCCTACGCACTGGTCGAAGGCGAGCAGATATGGCTGCGCGGTCTGGTGGGTAGCCCGGATGGCACCTGCGTCATCCGCGACGAGATCCGCGGTCCGCTGGCCGATGGTGAGGCCCTCGGCGAGCAGCTGGCCCAGCGCCTGCTGGCCGCTGGTGCCGACGAGATCCTGGCCGAGGTCTACCGCGCATGACCCCGCTGGTGGTGCGTCCGGCCATTCAGGCCGCCGAGCTGGTGCAGTTGCTGCGCCAGCACGGCCATGCACCACTCTGCTGCCCGCTGCTGGAAACCGTGGCGGGCAGTGAACTCCCTCTCCTGCCCGACCTGCTGCGCAGTGCCGACGTGGTTATCGCCGTCAGCATCCATGCCGTTCATTTTGCACACGATTTTCTGTTGCAAACTGGTCAGACCTGGCCACATATTGAGTACTTTGCGGTGGGTCAGGCCAGCGCCGATGCGTTTGCCGCCATCGGCATCACGGCAAGTTGCCCGGATGACCCGCGCAGCGAAGGGCTGCTGGCCCTGCCCGCTCTGCAGCAGGTAGCAGGCAAACGGGTACTGATCCTGCGCGGCAATGGCGGGCGGGATCTCATCGCCAGCACACTGGCCTCACGCGGTGCTCTGGTGCACTATTGTGCGGCCTATGAGCGCCACTACCCCGAGCTAGACGGGGACACATTAACCCGCCACTGGCAGGCAGCGGGGCTGGACAGCCTGCTCATTACCAGTGGTGAACTGTTGCAACGGCTGCTGGAGCTGGTTCCCGACCACCAGCGGCCCTGGCTTTTTGACCGCCTGCTGGTGGTCCCCAGCCCGCGCGTGGCCGAGATGGCCCACTCCGCGGGCTTTATCCATATCACGATTGCCCAAGGTGCATCCAACCAGGCCCTGACGGCCGCACTGGAACTGAGGAAGATGGAATGACAGAACAACAAGAATCCCAGGTCAAACCCCAGCCGACCGCTGCGGTCAATGGCAGCAAGAGCCGCTCCGGTGCCGTACTGGGAGGGGTTGCCATCCTGCTGGCCCTTGGCCTGACCGGCGGTCTCTATCTGCACGGTCACAAGAATGCCGTTGCCCAGCAGGCCGAACTGGCCCAGCTCAAGCAACAGCTGGCGAGCGCCCTGAGCAAGATCGACCAGACCAGCAGCAAGGATGCCGAGCAGCTGGCCGCGCTGGATCAAACCCAGCAGCGGCTGCAAGGGGAGATGCAGGGTCTGCAGAACCGGGTACTGGATCTGAATGACAAGCGCCCCAACGACTGGATGCTGGCCGAATCCGAATATCTGGTACGGATGGCGGGCCGCAAACTGTGGCTGGAACATGACCTTGTCTCCGCCATCACATTGCTCGGCAACGCTGACGAGCGCATCGCCGCCCTCAACGACCCCAGCTTGATGCCGATCCGCAAGGCACTGGCCGAGGATATCGCCAAGCTCAAGGGGATGCCGCGCATCGACCGCGAGGGGCTGACCCTCAAGCTGGCTGCCCTGTCCGACCAGATCGAGCTGCTGCCTCTCTCCACCGTCAGCATGCCGGAAGCCAAGGCCGAGCCGGATCAGGCGGTCAGCACCAATCCCGACGAGTGGGAGAGCAACCTGAAGAAAAACTGGGTCAAGTTCACCGAGAACTTCGTCACCATCCGTCGCCGCGATGGCGCGGTCGAGGCGCTGCTCTCCCCGCAGCAGGAGATCTTCCTGCGTGAAAACCTCAAGACCAAGCTGTTGCAGGCCCAGCTCTCCGTCTATCGCGAGCAGCAGGCGCTCTACGAAGACAGCCTGGACAAGGCCCAACGCTGGCTGACCCAGTATTTCGACACCGACAACAGCGCCACCCGCTACATGCAGGGCGAGATCGACAAGCTCAAGGGTGAGCAGATCCAGATCGACTATCCGGCCCAGTTCAAGACCCAGGCCATGCTGGAGCAGGTGCTGACCGAACGCCTGCAACGCATTCTGGCCAGCAGCTGAGGAGGGCACCATGATCCGTATAATTATTCTGGTTGCCGTGATGGTCGCAGGGCTGATCTTTGGCCCACAAGCCTCCGGTAACAAGGGCTATGTGCTGATTGCCCTTGGCAATTACACCATCGAATCCTCCGTCACCAGCGCGGTGATCATGGCCGTGCTGTTCTACGGCGCCCTGCTGATCGTCGAGTGGCTGCTGGGTCGGGTATTCGGCCTGCGCCGCAAGACCCTCGGCTGGTATGGCTCGCGCCGCCGCCGCAAGGCCAATCAACAGACCGTCGCCGCCACCCTGGCGATGGCCGAAGGGCACTACAGTCAGGCTGAAAAGCTGCTGATCAAGGGGGCCAGCAACAGCGACACCCCGCTGCTCAACTACCTGAGCGCCGCCAAGGCGGCACAGGCCCGTGGTGACGACGCCCGCCGGGATCAATACCTGCAAAAAGCGCAGGAGGAGAATCCCAAGGCCGAGCTGGCGCTCACCCTGACCCAGACCCAATTGCAAATCGAGCAGGGCCAGTACGATACCGCGCTGGCGATGCTGGAGTCGGTCTACGCCCTCAACCCGCGCCACCCCATGGTGCTGGATCAGCTGCGCCAGGTGCATCTGGCCCGTCAGGACTGGAGCGCCCTGTGCGACCTGATCCCGGCGCTGCACAAGGTGGGCAAGCTGACCCCGAAACAGGAAGAAGATCTGCTGCAACAGGCTTGGTGTGGTCGCCTGCAACAGGCTGCTGGCAGCCTCGAAACCCTCAAGGCGGTATGGCAGGATCTGCCGCGCAAGCTACGCCTCGAGCCGGAACTGCTAGCCTGCTACGGCGATCTGCTGCGCCAGCTGGGTGCCGATGGCGAGGCCGCCACCCTGTGGCAGGAGGCGCTGCACAAACAGCCGATGCCGCAGTTGCTGACTCGCCTGCCCAAGCTGAAACTCGACAGCTACCAGCCGCTGCTGGCACTGCTGCAAAAACAGCAGGGGCAACCGGAGGTGGACACCGCACTGGCCCAGATCTATCTGCTGGCCGGTCAGCTGGACGACGCCCAGAAGCTGCTGGAGCAGGAGGTGGAGCGGGCGCCGAGCGCCGCCGCCTACCACGCCCTCGGCCAGCTGATGGACAAGCGCCGCCTTACCAACAAGGCCAACGAGTACTATCGTCAGGCACTGGAACTGGCGGGAGTCTGATCCCCGGCAAACAGAAACGCGAGAGGCCGCATGATGCGGCCTCTTTTTTTATCTCTTCGCCCTGCCCTCGTCAGGTGGTGAGCCGTTCCAGCTCGCCGATCAGCCAGATGGCCTCGGCACGGTGGCTGCCGCACACATCCATCATGGGGCGAAAACCGCCGCACACCGCCGGCCGCTCCGGTTGACCGAAGATCTTGCAGCCAAGGGCGCTATCGAGCTGGATACAGGGGACGCCAGCCGGTTTGCCATCTGGCATACCGGGAATGGCACTGCTGATACTGGGGGCGATGCAACAGGCAGCGCAGCCGCTACGACATTCCATAGACTCCACTCCTTTGGGATGGTCTGAGCCACCATAGCCGAAGCGGCGGCACAAACGTAGCTGGCGCACAACAAAAAGCCCGACCGCACGGGCGATCGGGCTTCAGACAACACAGCCGGTTCAGCGAGCCATCATCACAGGATGATATCGCGTACCACGCTGTCTTTGCGCTCCAGGTAATGGATCGACTTGATACGACGAATGGTACGGGATTTACCACGGATCAACAGAGTCTCGGTGGTCGCCATCACGCCATCGCTGGTGATGCCATCCAGCAGATCACCCTTGGTGATGCCGGTGGCGGAGAAGATGACGTTGTCATTCTTCGCCATGTCTTCCAGCTTGAGCACCTTGTTGACATCGATGCCCAGCGCTTCGCAGCGGGCAATTTCCTGCTCGCCCAGCGCACGCACTTCCGGGCTGTCGCCCTTGACGCGGTGACGCGGCACCAAACGGGCCTGCATGTCACCATCCAGCGCGCGGATCACCGCCGCGGAGATCACCCCTTCCGGTGCGCCGCCGATGCCATACAGCATGTCGACTTCGCTGTCCGGCAGACAGGTGAGGATGGAGGCGGCAACGTCACCATCAGGAATGGCGAACACCCGCACGCCCAGACCCTGCATCTCCTTGATTGCCTTGTCATGACGCGGCTTGGCCAGGGTAATGACGGTCAGACGGGAGAGCGGCTTGCCCAGCGCCTTGGCCACGGACTTCAGGTTCAGCTCGAGAGCCTGATCCAGGTCGATGGCGCCTTTGGCCTTGGGCCCGACGATCAGCTTTTCCATGTACATATCAGGCGCTTTCAGGAAAGACCCCTTGTCGCCCACCGCCAGCACGGCCAGCGCGTTGGCCTGACCCATAGCAGTCATGCGGGTACCCTCGATGGGATCGACCGCGATATCCACCGCGTCGCCGTGTCCGGTACCGACCTTCTCGCCGATATAGAGCATCGGCGCTTCATCAATTTCACCTTCGCCGATCACAATCTCACCATCGATCTCGATCTGGTTGAGAATGTGGCGCATGGCCGCTACGGCCGCCCCATCAGCGATATTCTTGTCACCACGTCCGAGCCACTTGTAGCCAGCCAGTGCAGCCGCTTCCGTCACTCGGGAAAACTCGATTGCCAGTTCACGTCTCATCGCATATCCAACCTATGGAGCTCGAAAACGGGCGGCATTCTACCACAAGGGCAAACCTTTGCGCACAAAAGTAGCCGCTGCGAGCAAGAATGTAGCCAATTCATCCAATTGCAACCCAATTGCCATCGACTCTTCATCCAACTGTCACCCCGCTGTCATCCCCGCTACCTAGCATGACCCCGTTTTCAAAACAAAAGCTTGCAACACCACAAGGGATTAAGATGAAAAAGCTGACTGTAGTGGCACTGGCTCTCACCGCAGCCTTCCAGGCTCAAGCCGTTGAAGTGTACAAAAATGACACCTCCATGCTGGATCTCTATGGCCGCGTCTATGCGGGTCACTTCTTCGGTGACAAGAAAGACGACACCAATGCTACCAAGGAGTACAGCAACAAACAGGGCGCCAACCAGTTTGTCCGTTTCGGCGCCAAAGCCGAGACCCAGATCCAGAGCGGTCTGAAAGCACTGGCCCAGTACGAAGTGCAGATGTACATCAACGACAGCGAAAAGACCCTGGGTAAAGATGGAAACGCGGACAACTTGCGTACCCGCCTGGCCTTTGCCGGTGTCGGTGCCGATTGGGGCAATATCACTTTCGGACGCCAAAAAGGGGCAATGGGAACTCTGGTTGACTGGACTGATGTGGCACTATCCGATGGTTATGGCGCTGATGCCACCGGGGCAGGTACTGACACGTTTGCTACCAACCGAGCAGGCTCCGTACTGAAGTATTCAGGCCTGTTCAATGGCTTCCAGTTCGACACCAGCTACAAGTTCGATGGTGGCAAAGTGGAAGACAAAGGTAACAAGAACAGCGACCCAGCCTATGGCGCTGCGCTTTCCTACACCTTCCCGTTCAACCTGGCACTGGGCACCGCCTACAACGTCGGCCAGCGTCAGGATAAAGACGCCAAGGATGCCAAACTGTGGTTGATCTCCGCCAAATACGATAACAAGGCTCTGTATGCAGCACTGACCTACGCTGATGGTGCAGACTTTGTCAAAACCGGCACCGATCACACCGGTTGGGAAGCCGCGCTGGGCTACAACTTCGAGAATGGCTTCGGCCTGATGGCCCTGTGGAACAAGCAGGAGCAGGAAGTAACCGGTGGCCAGAAAACTGATGCTGTTGATTACTACACCCTGGGTGCCCAGTACAAATTCAACAAGAACCTGCGGGTGATTGGCGAGTACCGTATCAACAATCTGGACAGCAAAGAAAGCGGTCGCTTTGATGTGAAAGATGACTTCCAGCTGGCTGCCCGCTACGACTTCTAATCGAGGTTTTGCGGATCCCCAAAGCGCGATGGCTTGCCATCGCGCTTTTTGCTGAGCGTCGCTCACGACCGGAGAAAGTGGCCTAGGCTCAACAGTAGATGTATCGCCGGAGAGATGATCATGGTCAGGCTGCTTTTCGTCCTGCTGTTACTACTGGCTCTTCCCGCTCACGCCCTCTCTATCGCCATGGTGCTGTGGCGCGGTGAAACCGCAGCCGAAGCGGGCTTTCGGGCAGAGCTGACCCGCCTTGGCTATCAGGCCACCATCACCACCTATAACGCCGATCAGGATCGTACGGCGCTGGCAACCATGCTGCGCCAGCAGATGCTGCCGAAACTGGCCGAATACGACTACATCTACACCTTTGGCACCACCGCCACCACCATGACCAAGAGTCTGGTTGCCAACCGCAAGCCACTGATTTTCAATGTGGTTTCCGATCCGATCGGGGCAGACATCCTCTCGGAAGACAAAGCCCAGAACAGCATGGTGGCCGGGGTAAGCAACATGGTGCCGATGGCGCTGCAACTGGCCAACGCCAGCGAGCACCTGGCCACCGGAAAACGGCTGCTGCTACCCTTCAACCCCCGTGAGCAGAACACCCTGCTGGTGGCCGATATGTTGCTCAATGAAGCGAAACGCTACCAGTGGCAGATGGTCACCTGGCGAATGGCCCCTGACCCACGGCGGCTGGACAACGAACTGAAGCGGCTGCAACAGGATGCCAAAAACGACATCGTCTTTCTGGCCGCAGACAGCTATCTGCTCTCCATCGCCCCCCGCCTGCTGAATGCGCTCAACGCAGCTGCCATCCCTACCATCTGCAGTGCCGAGCTGTTCGTCGAGCACGGCTGCAGCGTTGGCACCATCAGCAGCTACGAGGCACTGGGCAAGATGGCCGCCGGGATCATCCACCGCCACCAGCAGGGAACAGAGTTGCAGGATATTCCGCTGCAGACCGACCCCCATCCCAAACTGGTGTTGGGGCAACTGGGTAACGCCACCACGCAGGAGGCGAGCCTCGAAAAGCCGAAGCCTTGATAAAGATCTCGGCCAATCAGGCTCCGGGCGGGTATGCTGTTGACCCCCATCGCCCGAGAGCCCTTTCCCATGAGCACCACCGTCTTTTTTGCCGTTTTGCTGGCAGCCCTGCTTCACGCCAGCTGGAATGCGCTGGTCAAAATTGGCGAAGAGCGGCTGGTGGGCGTGTCACTGGTGGCGATCTTCTCAGGGCTTATCGCCGCCGTGGCGCTGCTGCCCATGGGGCTTCCCTCTGCTGCCGAGCTGCCCTGGCTCGGCCTCTCAGTCCTGCTCCATATCGGTTACTGCCTGTTTCTCAGCCATGCCTACAATCAGGGCGATTTTGGCCAGATCTATCCGCTGGCCCGTGGCAGTGCCCCACTGCTCGCCATGGCGTTAAGTTCCCTGCTGCTGGGGGACTACCCCGGTTACGGCGGCATCATCGGTGCCTGCGTGCTGATCATGGGGGTCTTGCTGATGGCCTGGCGAGGTGGGCAGCAACGCCTTGACAGCAAAGCGGTTCGGGCAGCACTGGTCACGGCCATGTTTACGGCGACCTATACCCTCTCGGATGGGGCCGGCGCCCGCGCAGGGGGTGAACCGGTACGCTACACCCTCTGGCTCTTTGCCTGCACCGGGCTGGCAATGCTGCTGGTGCTGCTCGTCCACCAGAAACGCAACGCATGGCGCCAGATCCGTCGCCATGCGATGGCGGGAATGGCAGGAGGTGCCATGTCACTGCTCGCCTACGGGATTGTTATCTGGGCCATGACCCAAGCCCCCATTGGCGTGGTTGCGGCTCTGCGCGAAAGCAGTGTGCTGTTTGCCATGCTGCTCTCGGTTTGGCTGCTGAAAGAGCCGCTCGGGCGCATGCGGCTGACGGCGGCGGCCATTATCACTGGCGGCGTGCTGCTGACCCGGCTGGGAGGATAAGCGCTGTCGCCATTGGTGCGTATTTATCAGGCAGGATGGCGTAATTCACTCCGCCAAATATACCGAATACCAATAATGGAAATAAGTGTCGGCCCGGGCGTAAATGTTTACATCCGCAACGTATCAATTAACTGGCAGGTCTGTTTATTTCAACCACAGCTTCATTCGGGAAACTTACCTGCCCAGCAGCATTAATGATAAAATCGTTCACAGTTAATTTTCGGCAACGCTGACCAATACCGCGCATGGCACAGACCATGCCGCTCCGCCCATACATTCATTGACCGCCTGACGGGTAAGCCAGCCCGGTCAGAGATGACCCGATCGCGCCCGCCACAGCAGGATGGCATGGCGCTACCGCGTTATTAATGGGCCCAGTTTCGTCTGTTTAATTTTTGATTATTTTAAATCCAGCACCATCAGGGAGTTTTTAATATGTCAGCAAAAAAGCTGAAGTTGGGCGCCTTTATATTGATGATATTAACATCGGTATTTGGCGTCACTAATATCGGGATCGGTTTTTACCGAATGGGATATGCCGCCATTCCGATGTTCGTGATCGGCGGTCTGTTCTTCTTCATCCCGTTCATTTTGATGATGATTGAGTTTGGTACCGGTTTTCGCAAAAAGGCGGGCGGCATCTTTACCTGGATGCGCCACTCGGTCTCGACCCGATTTGCCTTTATCGGTCTGACCATGTGGTTCGCCTCCTACGTCATCTGGATGTTTGGTAAGGCGCTCTCCATGTGGGTGCCCCTCTCCTTCATGCTGTTTGGCCGCGACATCACCGTCATCCCGGTCACCCTGGGCACCGGTATCGACTTCGGCCCCTTTATTCTGGGAGTGGTCGCCATCGCACTGGTTGTCATCGTCACCAAGCTCATCACCCTGGGTAGCGCCCGCTTCGCCAAAGTGGCGGCCATCGGCGGTCTCTCCGTGGTGGCACTCAACGTGTTGCTGCTGGTCGGTGGCATCTTCACCTTCGCGGTGAGCGGCATGACTCTGCAGGAGCCCTTCACCCAGGCATCGCTGACGGCTTCTCCCAATGCCGCTTTCAACGACATCATCCCCTTCCTCGGCTTTATGGTGTTCGCCATCTTCGCCTACGGCGGGGTCGAGGCGATGGCCGGGGTGGCTGACGAACTGGAAGATCCGGAGCGCGACCTCAAGCGCGGCATCTTCCTCTCCGGCGCCTTCATCGTGCTCTGCTACATCATCGGCTTTCTGGCGGTCGGCTCCATCATGCGCTGGAGCGACTTCCCGGCCGAGGGGATCACCTCTCTCTCCGCCCTCTTCATCATCATGCTGGAGCTGGGGCGCCATCTCGGTGGCGAGTGGCTGGGACAGGTATTCATGCGCTTTGCGGGCCTTGGTATGTTCCTGAGCTATCTGGGTGCCTTTATCGCCCTCTCCTACGCGCCACTGCGCCAGTTCATCACCGGCACCCCGAGTTACTTCTGGCCGGAGCGTTTCCAGCGCGAGAACGAGAATGGAGTGCGCATTGAAGCCCTCAAGGTGCAAGCCTGGGTGGTCTGTCTGTTCATTGCCGCCAAATCCATCTTTACCCTGATCAACCCGGAAGGGGCCGCCGCCCTCTATGAGCTGATCATCACCATGACCAACGTCGGCATGACCCTGCCCTACATGTTCCTCATCTACGCCTGGTATCGCTATCGCAACAACCCGGCGCTGGGCAAGGACCTGATCTTCTTCAAGAGCTCGGGTTCCGTGCTGCTGGCTACCATCATCAGCCTGATCCTAGTCGCCTTCGGCAACGTCTTTACTGTGGTCGCCCCCTTTATCTCCGGCGATATCTCCACCGGCGTCTGGACCATCATTGGCCCGCTGCTGTTCGTGGTGATCGCCATGCGCTTCAAGATCAAGCAGGAAGATGCCCACTAAACGGCAAGCAATGCTCCATGCCAATCGGGACTGTTCTGGTCCCGATTTTTTTAGTGCCGGCTTCCGCTTGCCATCACGACCAGTCCATAGTTTTAATGTAAGAAAAGACTCCATAGAGACCTATTTTGCGCTCTCCTCGCCGTCAGAGCGCGCTCAACGCCGTAAATTATCAATATCAAGGTGAGAATGATTGTGAAGCGCCAGTTCACGACATATAACTTAGCGAGATATCCCTGTATTTCGTCCGGTAGAGCTGATCATGATGATGCGTTCCCTCCTTCCCCTGTTGCTTGGCGCAGTAATGCTGCCGGCCACTATGGACAGTGCCCATGCCAACCCCTTTTCCGCCAGCAGCAAGAGCAGCAGCGGCTTTCTCGAGCGACGGGATGTGCCCAACCTCAGCTCGGCTGCCTTCGTGGTGGCCAACCACAGAACCGGCGAGGTGATCTCCGAGCGCAACGGCAACCGGGTAATGCCCATCGCCTCACTCACCAAGCTGATGACGGCGCTGGTGGTGCTGGATGCCAACCTGCGCCTGAATGAAATGCTCACCGTGACCAATGCCGACATCGACCGCATCAAGGGAACCGGCTCACGACTGGCCATCGGCTCCAGGCTCAGCCGCGCCGAAATGCTCCATATCGCCCTGATGTCCTCTGAAAACCGCGCCGCCTCGGCGCTGGCCCGCCACTATCCCGGCGGCCAGCGTGCCTTCGTCGAGGCGATGAACGCCAAAGCCCGCATGCTGGGGATGTGGAATACCCGCTACGCCGACAGCACAGGGCTCAACCCGCGCAATGTCTCCACCGCGCAGGATCTCGCCAAACTCGCCGCCGCAGCGGCCTCCTATCCGCTGATCCGCCAGTACTCCACCGACGAGCAGAGTTATGTACGCACCAACAAGCGTCAGCTGCACTACCTCAACTCCAACCGGCTGATCCGCGAAGGGCAATGGGAGTTCACTCTCTCCAAGACCGGCTATATCCGCGAAGCGGGCCGCTGTCTGGTGCTGGGCACCAAGGTCAATCGCGAGCCGGTGATCATGGTGCTGCTCAATGCCGAGACCACCAACGATAGGGTCGCCGATGCCAAGCGGATCAAAACCTGGCTGGAGAGCTCGGGCAGAACCACCCTGGCCGCCAACCAGAGCAGCATGCTGACTCACCAGTAAGCTCGAGCTCCCCAACCAAGCGAGGCGTCCGCCTCGCTTTTTTTATCTGCATGAGCGCGCCCAAAAAACGGGAGCTTGCTCCCGTTACAGGTAACACCTTCCACCATCCCGTTACAAAACGTAACTACTCAACAGCGTGATTCACACTAATAGAATCAATTGGTTGTAAGTTTTCGGCAAGAATTTTAGCGTGCCGTCACAACCCCTGTAGTGACGAGCCACCATGCGTATTTCCAGTATCGAGTGCGGGCGGGTACTGGCCATTCTGGCCGTGATGACCATTCACATATCCCCCTTCGCCAATCCGTTCAATCCCGCCCTGTGGGGAAGTGGATCCTGGCTCTGGCTGAGCGGCACCATCAACCAGTTATGCCGCTTTGCCGTGCCGCTGTTTTTCCTCTGTGCCGGTTACTTTCTGCAGCCGAGACTGAGTCGCGAGGCGCCGCTGACCGTGGCCTGGCACTACTGCCGCCCCTTGCTGTTGCTCTGGCTGGTTTGGAGTCTGGTCTACCTGCTGGTGCCGTTCAATCCGCTGGATGCCGTGCAACAGGGCTATCTGGCCTCCCTGCGCGGGCAGTGGCAATTCCAGCTCGGCGACCCCCTCAACGGCTGGCTGGTGGGCGGCATGATCCACCTCTGGTTTCTGCCAGCCCTGGTCATGGCGGTGGCCCTGCTGGCACTCTGCTACCGGCTTGGCAGACCATCGCTCGCCCTCTGGCTGGGCCTTGGCCTTTACCTGCTGGCGCTGCTGGGGGGCTCCTATGCCAAGCCGCTGCTGGGCGCCGAGTGGCCACTGCTCACCCGTAACGGCCCCTTCTTCTCCCTGCTGTTTGTGGCGCTTGGTGCCCTGCTGCGCCAGCGTCAGTGGCAGCCCGATGCCCGCATCGGCTGGCAACTGCTGCTGGCGGGCGTGGCGCTCTATGGCTGTGAAGCCTGGGCGCTGCAGCACTTCGCCGCAGTGCCGCTCACCCGCCACGACTTCCTGCTCGGCTCCCTTCCCTGGTCTCTCGGTCTGTTTGGACTGCTGCTGGCCAACCCCGAGTGGGGCAAGGGCAGCTGGCTTGAACGTCAGGCCCCCAAAGTGCTCGGGATCTACTGCCTGCACATGATGCTGGTGGTCTGGCTCTTCGTGCTTGGCCCGCAGGGCGCATCCATCCTGTGGGAGATTGCCAAGGTGCCGCTGCTGCTGGGATCGTCTCTGCTGGCCTATCGCCTGCTGGCGGCCCTGCCACTCGCCCATCGACTGCTGCGTACTCGCTGAGTCCGATATCCGGCCCGTCCTATCGGGCCGGATATCGCTTCACATTTCGCACCTTTTTCTTCCGCTAAGCCCTTTTCCCTCGCTTCGTTCTCGCGGTTTGCTGCAATGGCTCTGCTTTTCAGCCGAGCCCCCCCGACCGCACAACCAGTCCCCAATGCTCCCCTCCATTTTCACCTTGCCAGACAAATGAAAATCAATATCATTGGCATCCCGCTTTGGCGGGTCAGGCTAATTATAATTAAATCAATATGTTCGAGCCGTCAGGTCGACATCCAAAGAGTCAATATTGAATATGCAGCACCCTCACTTTCGCAGAACGCTGGTCTCGCTGGCACTGCTGGGCACCGGCTTCACTGCCCAAGCCGCCGATGAAACCATGACAGTGGTTGGCAAACGATCCCAACATCAGGAAGTTGCCACCGCAACCCGTACCAATACGCCAGCCAAGCTGGTTCCCCAGACCATCGACAGCGTCAAGGTCAGCGAGCTGACCGCCTTCGGCCAACCGACGCTGAGTGAAGCCCTGAGCGGCATTCCCGGGGTCAATGCCAACGGTGATACCCGCTTCGACGGGGTCAATATCCGCGGCTTCAGCGCCAGCAACGACTTCTATCTCGATGGGTTCCGCGACGACATGCAGTACACCCGGGATCTCGGCAACATCGAGCGGGTGGAAGTGCTCAAGGGCCCGGCTGCCGTGCTCTACGGCCGCGGTAGCACGGGGGGCATCGTCAACCGGGTCAGCAAAAAGCCGCAAAAAGGGCAGGAGTCCAGCGTCACCGCCCGGGTCGGCAGCTTTGACAGTCAGCGACTGGCCGCCGACCTCAATGGTGAGGCGAGTGAGCAGGTGCAACTGCGCCTCAACATGGTGCAAGAGGACAAAGATAGCTTCCGCAACGGCGTGAAGAGCAAGCGCACCCTGCTGGCCCCTTCCGCCAACTGGGAGATCAGCGACAACCTAAACTGGCTGGTACAGTACGAGCGCAACGAGCATGACCGCACCCCGGATCGCGGCATTCCCGGGGTCAATGGCCGTCCGGCCGATGTGCCGAGGGAGTATGTTTACAGCGATACCAGCCGCGACTTCATCGATGACGTGGCGCAATCCACCCGCTCCCGCCTCTCCTGGGATATCAACGATCAGTGGCAGTTGCGCCAGCAGCTCGGTTACTCCACCCTCGACAGCCAGTTTGACAACACCTATGTCACCAGCGTCAAAGGGGATAAGGTGACCCGCTCCCGCTGGCAGCAGGATCTGAAAGCGAAGAACCTGATCAGCAACACCGAGGCAGAAGGTCTGTTCCAGACCGGCCCGGTGGAACATCGCCTGCTGGTTGGCTTCGAGCAGAACTGGCAGGAGCGCACACCCAAGCTCTACCAGAACGCCACCGCCATCCCGTCTGGCAATCTCTACGATCCGGGCTCACTGCCTACCTACAATGGCGCCATGAAGCTCTCCAGCGACGCCAAACACAAAGTGCGCGGCAATGGCCTCTATCTGCAGGATCAGCTCAGCCTGGGTGACTGGCATCTGGTGGGCGGGCTGCGCCGTGACGACTTCACTGTCACCAGTCGCCGCTACGACCTCAACAAGGAGGAGAGCGTCTCGGTCAACAGCCTGAGCCCGCGCCTCGGTCTGGTGTGGAACCCCCTCGAGGATCACGCCTTCTACACCTCTTACAGCAAGACCTTCACTCCGGTGGGCGGCGAGCTGATCGGCATCACCCCGGGTGACAAGAACAACGGGCTGGAACCCCAGCACACCCGCCTCTACGAAGGAGGTGTGAAGAGTGACTGGCTGAACGGCAAGCTGGCGACCACTCTCTCCCTCTATCGACTGGAGATGTACAACAAGCGCACCAAGGATCCGCTGGATCCCACCAAGGTGATCCTCACCGGCCTGCAGCGTACCGAGGGTGTCGAGCTGAGCGCCCGTGCCGAGCTGACCGACGAGATCTACCTGCGTGGCGGCTTCGCCATTCAGGATGCGGAGCAGGTCAAGGCGGATGCGGATCTGCAGGGCAAGCGCCCGATGAACGTCTCCCGCCAGAATGGCCAGTTCTATCTCGGCTACAAGAGTGGCGAGCAGGGCTGGTTCGGCGAAACCGGCGTGACGGCAGTGGGCGATCGCTTTGCCGACAACGCCAACACCACCACTCTGCCCGGTTACGCTCGCTTCGATGCGCGCGCCGGTTATCGCTGGCAGCAGTGGGAAGCCGAACTGAGCGCCGAAAACCTGACCGACCACGAGTACTTCGTCAGCGCCACCAGTGCCACCCAGATCATGCCGGGTACGCCCCGTCAGCTGAGCCTGACCGGAACCTACCGCTTCTGATCTCTGTGACAACCACCCCGACTGGCCAGCCCTTGCTGGCCAGTTTTTTTATGAAGCAACCACGATGAAACGCAGAAGAGTTCCCCTTCACAACAACAAATGGGTACGCCGCCTCCATGCCTGGGCCGGTTTTTTTACCCTCGCCCTGATGCTGATGTACGGCATCACCGGCCTCTGGCTGCAACACCGTGCCGTGTTGCCCATCCCCGGCCCCCACACCGACAAATCGAGTGAAGAGATAGTGCTGGAGGCGCCGCTCGCCAGCCCGGAGCAGCTGAAAAGCCTGCTGCAACAGCGCTATCCCGATACCTTTGCCGACGGGCGAACCATGATCACCCCGGCCCAGACCCTGCCCACCCCGAACGGCCCGCTCACCCTGCCCGCCAAGTGGGAGATGCGCGGCGTTACCCTCAGCCAGAGCGTGGCCGCCAGCTATGTTGAGGGCACCTTGCTGGTACGTACCGACCTGCAACTGGCCAACTTTGCCGCCAGCCTCAACCGGCTGCACCGCGGTATGGGCACCGGCCTCGGCTGGCAGCTGTTTGGCGATATCGCCGCCCTGGCCCTGCTGCTGCTCGCCCTCACCAGCCTGTTTATGTGGACCAAGCTGCACGGCACACCCAGAGCCATCATAGCGCTGACACTCGCTGGCACCCTCGGCACCCTGCTGTTTGCCCTGCTGGGGTAACGCAGCAATCATGATCTGATGCAGCAAGGTTTGGAAAGAAAACCGCAATAGAAACAGGCCGCTGGCGGTGATGTCGTCAGCGGCCACATCAAGAAAAGGAAATAACGGAGAGCGGAAAAAGAGAAGGGATACCAAGAGGTAACGGGAAGTACTGCCTGCTCAGCAGCAACGCACCAATGCGCAGGAACGCCAAAAAACAAAAGGCCATCATTGCTGATGGCCTTTTGTCATGAATTTGATGGTGCCCGGGGTCGGACTCGAACCGACACGGTTATTCACCGGCGGATTTTGAATCCGCTGCGTCTACCGATTTCGCCACCCGGGCAACTGCGAGGGATTATACGAATGGCGCGATGCCATGCAAGGTGTTTTTCGATTGAACACTCCCGTTTGTTCATTTATTCAACGCCTTGCCGATGCGGGGCCAGTTACATAGAATGCCGCCATCATCTTAATGGAATAAAAACGATGGCCAAGCCTAAAAAAGTCCAACAAAAATCCCCCTCTCCCGCCACTCAGCCATACCCGTCAGCGGGTCTGCTGCGTCGCCTCGGCGCCCTGATCTATGATGCGCTGGTGGTGACTTCGCTGCTGATCATCGCCGGCTTTATCGGCATGGGTGTCGCCAAGCTGTTGCTGGTCACCGGCATGGCCAGCGTACCGGCGGGTGAAGATACCGTCTGGTTGCTGACCCGCCACCACCTGAGCCTGATCTACACCCTGTGGCTCGCCTTCGTCATCTGTGGTTTCTACACCTGGTTCTGGACCCGCGCTGGCCAGACCGTCGGTATGCGCGCCTGGCGGCTGCGCATTCAGAACGAGGATGGCAGCCACATCCGCATTACCCAGGCGCTGATCCGTCTCGCCACTGCCGCCTTTGGTCTGGGCAACCTGATGTGCCTGTTCAATCGCCAGCGCCCGCGGGCGTTTCAGGATATCTGGGCCGAGTGCGAAGTGATCGTGCTGAGCAAGCAGGCAAATCTGGAATTGTTGAACAAGTAATCCCGGATCAATGCAATAACGAAAGAGGGCACCAACAGGTGCCCTCTTTGCATTTCCTCATAACCTCGTGCGGATTACTGCTTGCGGCTGAGGATGTAGAAGGAGATACCGCCAAACAGCAGGCTGGGCGCGATAGCCGCCAGAATGGGCGGTACCGCATAGACCAGACTGATGGGGCCAAACACCCGATCACTCACGTAGACGGCGAAGCCGGTCATGATCCCCATCAGCATCCGCGCCCCCATGCTCACCGAGCGTAGCGGGCCAAAGATGAAGGAGGAGGCCAGCAGGATCATCGCCACCACCGAGAGTGGTGACAGCAATTTGCGCCACATCTCCAGCTTGTAGCGACCGGCATCCTGCTTGTTGGCATCGAGATAGCCGATGTAGTCGAGCAGACCGGAGACCGAGAGGTTCTCGGGGTCGATACTCACCACCCCCAGCTGTTTGGGCGTCAGCTCCGAGCTCCACTCCATCTTGTCATGCTGCTCGCTGCGGATCTGCGCGGGATCGTCGAAGCGGGTAACCTGGGTCTGCTTGAGCAGCCAGTGGTGGCGCTCGAACACCCCCTCCTGCGCCTGCACCACGTCGATCAGCTTGCGCTCGGGGGTGAAGCGATAGAGGGTGATGCCGGTGAGGGCGCCATCGTTGCGCACCCCGTTGATATTGACGAAGTTGTTGCCATCGCGAGCCCACACCCCGTAGGCGGAAACCGTCAGACGACCTTCGGACAGCGCGCCCGCCTTGATGTCATCAGCTATCCGCTTGGCGGCGGGGGCCACATATTCCCCCATCAGCCCCACCATGATCATCAGCGGGATCGCCGTCTTGAGCGCCGCCATCACGATACTGATCTTGGAGCGACCCGCCGCCTGCATCACCACCAGCTCGGAGCTGGTCGCCAGCTGACCCAGACCAATCAGGCCACCCAGCAACGCGGCCAGCGGGAAGAACAGTACCGCCTCCTTGGGCATGGAGAGCAGCACATAGTAGAGGGCGTTGATCATGTCGTAGTTGCCGTCACCGACCGACTTGAGCTGCTCCACATACTTGATGAGCGCCGCCAGACCAACGAGCGTGATTTCACACAGCAGGATCGACATAAAGATGACCCTACCGATATATCTATCGAGAATGCCAAACATCAGCAGAAGTTCCTATGTTGCAGCATCATGCTGATTTTCTGTTGAAATAGCGCCCTTTCACCCCGTTCCACCAGCTGGTGCCCTGCAGATTGAGGGGCAGGCCGATAAACAGCAGGTAACCGAGCGGCACCAGGAACATCCCCGGCCAATAGGGCAGCCGACCGCTGTCGATGGCCGAACGGGCGGCGCTGAGCAGCAGGAAGTAGGAGAGATAGAGCATGATGGCCGGCAACAGCTTGGCGTAGCGCCCCTGACGGGGGTTGACCCGCGCCAGCGGTACCACCAGCAGGGTCAGCACCGGAATGGAGAGGGGCAGCGAGATACGCCACTGCAATTCCGCCATCATGGCGTTGTCCTGGGTACCGAACAGTTCCATGGTCGGCTTGGCCGCCGCCTTGCGGTTGGAACGCTCCATCTCTTGCTGGCGGATCACCAGACCATATTCGCGAAAATCGGAGATCTGGAACTGCTTGCCGGAGAAGTTCCCCTCGTAGCGGGAGCCATCCATCAGGGTCAGCCACTGCAGACCGTTCTCATCGACCGTCACCACCCCTTCGGTCGCCACCACCACCGAGGGAGGACTATTCCCCTCCGCCCGCTGCAGCACGAAGATCTTTTGCAGTTTTGAGCCGTTGTCGTTCAAATCCTGGATATAGGCAACCAGACGCCCCTTGTCGAGCTCCATAAAGCGGCCAGGCTGCAGGAAGGAGATACCCGGATCGGCTTTGAACTGGTCGATCACCTGCGACTCGCGCTCCTTGGCCTGCGGGGCGATCCAGCCGGTGTTGAACGCCGCAACCACCGCCGTCAGCAAGGCCAGCAACATGGCGCTGCGCATCACGAAACGGTGGCTGAAGCCGACCGCATGCATCACCGTCATCTCGCTTTCGGCGTAAAGGCGACCATGGGCAAACAAAATGGCTAAAAAGAGACTGATAGGCAGCATCAACAACGCCATATTGGGCAAGTTGAGTAGCAGCAGGGTGGAGACCAGACGTGTCGGCACCTCGCCATCGGCGGCGTCACCGATGATCTTGATAAATTGTTGGCTGACAAAGATAAGCAGCAATACGAATAACACTGCCAGCTGGGTTTTCAGGGTTTCCCTGAACAAATATCGGAAAACGATCACAGTCATTCCCAAGTAAACTTGTGTTTTTAGTCGAATGCCTGAAAAATAGGGCCGTATATTGGATTTTTACCAGTTTGAACTGCGGAGCCTGTGGCTGTTCGCTCCGCCTCTGATACCCCAACAAGCACCGCATTATTCAATAAAAGGTGCCTTTTGTCTTTAGGATGTAGGAGATTCCATGGAGTTCAGTGTAAAGAGTGGCAGTCCAGAGAAGCAACGGAGCGCCTGCGTCGTAGTCGGCGTATTTGAGCCTCGTCGCCTCTCTCCGGTTGCCGAACAACTGGACAAGATCAGCGATGGCTATATCAGTTCGCTGCTGCGCCGTGGCGACCTGGAAGGGAAACCAGGCCAGATGCTGCTGCTGCATCAAGTACCGGGCGTGCTCAGCGAGCGCGTACTGCTGGTCGGATGCGGCAAGGAGCGGGAACTCGACGAACGCCAGTACAAGCAGATCATCAACAAGACCATCACCACCCTGAACGAAACCGGCTCCATGGAAGCGGTCTGCTTCCTCACCGAGCTGCACGTCAAGGGTCGGGATACCTATTGGAAGGTGCGCCAGGCGGTAGAAACCACCAAGGCGGGCCTCTACAGCTTTGATCAGTTCAAGACCAACAAGGCCGAGCCACGTCGCCCGCTGCGCAAGCTGGTATTCAACGTGCCGACGCGTCGGGAACTGACCATTGGTGAAAAAGCCATCGCTCACGGTCTGGCCGTGGCCAAGGGTGTGCGGGTCTGCCGCGACGTGGCGAACATGCCGCCCAACGTCTGCAACCCGGCCTATCTGGCCTCCCAGGCCCGTCGTCTGGCCGATGCCTACGACAACATCACCACCAAGGTGGTGGGCGAGCAGGAGATGGCCGAACTCGGCATGAACTCCTATCTGGCCGTGGCTCGCGGCTCCGACAACGAAGCCATGATGGCCATCATCGAATACAAGGGTCATCCGGATGCCAAGCCCATCGTGCTGGTCGGCAAGGGTCTGACCTTCGACTCCGGCGGCATCTCCATCAAGCCGGCCGACGGCATGGACGAGATGAAGTACGACATGGGTGGCGCCGCCTCCGTGCTCGGTACCATGCATGCGCTGGCCCAGCTGCAACTGCCGATCAACGTCATCGGCGTGCTGGCAGGCTGCGAGAACATGCCGGGTGGCAACGCCTATCGCCCGGGTGACATCCTCACCTCCATGTCCGGCCAGACCATCGAAGTGCTCAACACCGATGCGGAAGGTCGTCTGGTGCTGTGTGATGCGCTGACCTATGTGGACCGCTTCGATCCGGAAACCGTGATCGACGTGGCGACCCTGACCGGTGCCTGCGTCATCGCGCTGGGCCACCACACCTCGGGTCTGCTGGCCAACCACAACCCGCTGGCCCACGAGCTGCTCAACGCCTCCGAGCAGGCGGGTGATCGCGCCTGGCGTCTGCCGCTGTTTGACGAGTATCAGGAGCAGATCGACAGCCCGTTCGCCGACATGGCCAACATCGGCGGTCGTCCGGCCGGGACCATCACCGCAGCCGCCTTCCTGTCACGCTTCACCAAGAAGTACAACTGGGCCCACCTGGATATCGCCGGGACCGCCTGGAAGAGTGGCAAGGATAAAGGCTCCACCGGTCGTCCGGTGCCCCTGCTGACCCAGTTCCTGCTGAACCGGGCTGGCGTGGATATCGAAGAGAAGGAGTAACTTCCCTGCCCCTTTCGATGAATGTATCGGAAGCCCGGGAGTTACCCAGTACCACAAGGAAGAGGCCCGCCTCTTCCTTGTTTCATTCTTGAATCAGTGAGCTGCGGACGGGAAACGCCCCGTCAGCCTCATGAGGCGGTCAACAGTCCGTCACCGCAAAACGGGATCAACCTGATGAGCCAAGTGACCTTTTACCTGATGAGCGAACAGGATGACGCGCAGGCCTCTGCGGTCGAGCGACTGGCCTGCACTCTTGCGGCCGAGTCGTGGGGCGCGGGCCATATCTACCTGTTCTGCGACGATGAGGCTCAGGCTCTGCGCCTCGACGAGCTGCTGTGGCAACTGCCGCCGGAGCGCTTCGTACCGCACCAGCTGCAGGGCGAAAGCGGTCAGGCACCGGTGGAGATCGGCCACCAGCCGCCACGCCGGCGCTACGCCCGCCTCATCAATCTGGCCAAACAGACACCTTTGTTTGCAGGACACTTCGCTCAAGTGGTAGATTTTGTCCCCACTGACGAAACACAAAAGCAGCAAGCCCGCGAGCGCTACAAGCACTATCGCCAGGCAGGCCATGCCCTCGAGATGAGGGATCAGCCCGTCCTTGCCGCACCGGATCCGGCGCAGCCCTGACTGCGCCGCCTGTGATCCACGACGAATCAACACCAGAATCCATCCATCCAGATTACGGCGAGACCATGGAAAAGACTTTTAATCACAACGCCATCGAACAGGCGCTCTACCAGCACTGGGAAGCCCAGGGTTACTTCAAGCCCCACGGCGACACCAGCAAAGACTCCTTCTGCATCATGATCCCGCCGCCGAACGTCACCGGCAGCCTGCACATGGGTCACGCCTTCCAGCAAACCCTGATGGATACCCTGATCCGCTACAACCGCATGCAGGGCAAGAACACCCTGTGGCAGGCAGGTACCGACCACGCCGGTATCGCCACCCAGATGGTGGTTGAACGCAAGATCGCTGCAGAAGAGGGCAAAACTCGCCACGATTACGGCCGTGATGCCTTCATCGACAAGATTTGGCAGTGGAAGGAAGAGTCCGGTGGCACCATCACCCGCCAGATGCGCCGTCTGGGCGACTCCGTGGATTGGGAGCGCGAGCGCTTTACCATGGATGAGGGTCTCTCCGCCGCCGTGCAGGAAGTATTTGTTCGTCTTTACGAAGATGGCCTGATGTACCGCGGCAAGCGTCTGGTGAACTGGGATCCGAAACTCAACACCGCCATCTCCGATCTGGAAGTGGAGAACCGCGAAATCAAGGGCCACATGTGGCACCTGCGCTACCCGCTGGCCAACGGCGCCAAAACCGCCGAAGGCAAGGATTACCTGATCGTCGCCACCACCCGTCCGGAGACCATGCTGGGCGATACCGCCGTGGCAGTGAACCCGGAAGACCCGCGCTACAAGGCGCTGATCGGCCAGCACATCCTGCTGCCGCTGGTGAACCGTCTGATCCCCATCGTTGCCGACGAACACGCCGACATGGAGAAGGGCACCGGTTGCGTGAAGATCACCCCGGCCCACGACTTCAACGATAACGAAGTGGGCAAGCGCCACAGCCTGCCGATGATCAACATCTTCACTCTGGATGCCCACGTGCGTGCCGAGGCCGAAGTGGTCGATACCAACGGCAACCCGAGTACCGCCTATGACGCAGCCCTGCCGGCCGAGTTCGCCGGCCTGGAGCGCTTCGCCGCCCGTAAAGCGATTCTGGCCAAGCTCGAAGAGCTGGGTCTGCTGGACGAGATCAAGGATCACGTGCTGCAACAGCCGTACGGCGATCGCGGTGGCGTGCCCATCGAGCCGATGCTGACCGACCAGTGGTACGTACGCGTGGCACCGATGGCCAAGACCGCCATCGAGGCGGTGGAAGATGGCCGCATCCAGTTCGTGCCAAAGCAGTACGAAAACATGTACTTCTCCTGGATGCGCGACATTCAGGACTGGTGCGTCTCCCGTCAGCTGTGGTGGGGTCACCGCATCCCGGCATGGTATGACGATGCCGGCAACGTCTACGTTGGCCGCAGCGAAGATGAAGTGCGCGCCAAGCACAGCATCCCGGCCGTAACCGTACTGCGTCAGGACGAAGACGTGCTCGACACCTGGTTCAGCTCCGCTCTGTGGACCTTCTCCACCCTGGGCTGGCCGAACAACACCGAGGCACTCAAGACCTTCCACCCGACCGACGTGCTGATGAGCGGCTTCGACATCATCTTCTTCTGGATCGCCCGGATGATCATGATGACCATGCACTTCATCAAGGACGAAAACGGCCAGCCGCAAGTCCCGTTCAAGACCGTCTACATCACAGGTCTGATCCGTGACGAAGAGGGCCAGAAGATGTCCAAATCCAAGGGCAACGTGCTGGACCCGCTCGACATGATCGACGGCATCTCGCTGGAAGATCTGCTGGAGAAGCGCACCGGCAACATGATGCAACCGCAGATGGCCGAGAAGATCGCCAAGCGTACCGCCAAGCAGTTCCCGGAAGGGATCGATGCCCACGGCACCGACGCCCTGCGCTTCACTCTGGCGGCGCTGGCCTCTACCGGTCGTGACATCAACTGGGACATGAAGCGCCTGGATGGCTACAACAACTTCTGCAACAAGTTGTGGAACGCCTCCCGCTATGTGCTGATGAACACCGAAGATCAGGATTGCGGCTTCAACGGCGGCGAGATGCAGTTCAGCCTGGCGGATCGCTGGATCCAGTCCCAGCTGCAAGTGGCCATCCGTGACTTCCGTACCGCCCTCGATACCTACCGCTTCGACATCGCGGCTGGCGTGCTGTACGAATTTATCTGGAACCAGTTCTGTGACTGGTATCTGGAGCTGACCAAGCCGGTACTGACCAAGGGCTCTGAGGCCGAGCAGCGCGCTGCCCGCCACACCCTCGTCAGCGTCCTCGAGACCCTGCTGCGCTTGGCCCACCCGATCATCCCGTTCATCACCGAGACCATCTGGAAATCGGTCGCCCCGCTGGCTGGCGTACACGCCGACACCATCATGATTCAGGCTTTCCCGGAGTTCGACGCCGCCAAGGTGGACGAAGCCGCGATGGCGGATCAGGAGTGGGTGAAGGAGTTCATCGTCAGCATCCGCAACATCCGCGCCGAGATGAACGTGGCCCCGAGCGTGCCCCTCAACGTGCTGCTCCAGTGCGATGCCAAGGATGCCCAGCGCGCCGCTGACAACGAGGCCTTCCTCAAGTCGCTGGCCCGTCTGGAATCCATCCGCGTACTGGCGGCCGGTGAAACCGCCCCGCTGTCGGTCAAAAAATTGATCGGTGCTACCGAACTGATGATCCCGATGGCTGGTCTCATCGACAAGGATGCCGAACTGGCCCGTCTGGCCAAAGAGGTTGCCCGTCTGGTGGGCGAGTGCGGCCGTATCGAAGGCAAACTTGGCAACGAAGCCTTCGTCGCCAAGGCGCCGGAAGCTGTCATCGCCAAAGAGCGCGAGAAGCTGGAAGATTACCGTCTCCAGCTGACCAAGCTGGAAGCCCAGCAGGCCGAGATCGCCGCGCTGTAAGCACCGCCCCAACCGATACAACAAAGCCCCCTGCCAAGGGGGCTTTTTCATATCCACGCATCCCGCTTCAGCTCACCAGCAGCCAGCCGCAGAAACCGAGATAGAGCAGACCGACCAGCGCCAACCGCCCGGCGGTCATGGCTCCCTTTCTGAACCACCACCAGAGCAACCCCACCGCCAACAGCGTCACCAGCGAGGAGGCCATCATGGCGCCATCCAGCAGCCAGGGGGTAAAGAGCAGACAAAACGCCTTGGGGATAGTGCCCTGGATCATCATGGCCCCGGAGATATTGGCCAGCGCCAGCCGGTTCTTGCCCTGCCGCACCCAGATCAGCACGTTCATCAGCTCCGGCATCTCGGTCGCCACCGGACTCAGCAGCAGGGCCGCCAGCACCGGCGAGAGGCCAAACAGCTCGCCCATGCTCTCCAGCTGATGGACAAACAGCTGGGCCGCCAGCGCTACCACCACCAGCGCAGCCAACGTCTGCAGCAACACCTTGCCAAGGGGCGGGATCCCGGCATCGGGTGCCAATTTGAGGGGCTCCGGCAATTCGACCTCGTGGCTGTCACTCTGTTTCAGCTCGCGCCTTACATAGACGAGGTAGACCAGCAGGAAGAGCGGGGCCAGCCAGCTCTTGCCGGTGAAGGCGACCAGCCCCAGCGCGGTCGCCACCAGAAAGATGCCGATAAACCAGCGCTGATCCCGGCCAATCTCGCGCTGCACCTCGCCATCGATGGCCCGTTCGGTACGCCCCATGCAAAGCAGCAGGGTGAGGCCGACTGCCGCATAGCCGATGGTCGCCAACACCAGCGGCCCGCCAAGGGCGGCGCCAATGCCGATCTCCTGCTGGGCGGTTGTGTTGCCCATCAGCAGAGCGGTCAGGGTCACGATACACTCGGGTAGCGCCGTACCCAGTGCCGCCAGCAGCGAACCGGTGGCGCTTTGGGAGAGTTTGAAGTGGTGGCCGGTCCACTCGATGCCGTTGACGAAGTATTCGCAGGCAAGGTAGATGGTGACCGCAGAGACGAGAAATAACAGCAGGGTAATCAACATAATAGATACCGCCAGGCGAGCAGAATAACCGATGGACCCGACATGGCTCGCCCGGCTGGCGTGCATATCGAGGCCAAAGGTCTTGCAGAGCGATAGTGCCTATCGCCGCCCATGCCATGGATGCGAGGATCCAAGAGTGTTGACATGGGCCCGGCCCGGAATGCGGGCGGGTTGCTACTCCCCAATGACTGAGGAGACGTTTTAGCAACTCGACCACCGCCTCACAAGGCAAATTAATGACAACTCATTCAATAAGTTGTAAGGGAATGTAACCTCGCCAGTCCCTCCTCCCCACCGCTATTGCGCTGTTGGCACACCGATTGCTGTAGGTAGTTCACTATCCACAACAGTTTGGGAAGGATGAACAATGAAACGGTGGATCCAACATTTCTATCAACTGAACCGCCTCAATTGGCTGATGGTCTGGTTGTTGCTCTGCTGCAGCATCATTCTGCTGTTTCCGGCCGGGCTGATAAAAGGGGCCGTCAGCCAGTGGGCTGCGGATCATGCGGCCTGGCTGGGGGTCGGCATGCTGATCGCCATCTCCTACTTCTGCAGTCAGGGCTTCCTGATCGCCTGGGAGTGGGCATGCGAAGAGTGGCAGGCGCGCCGTCAGCAGGACCAGCTGGCCCAGATGATCGGCTTCCTCGACTTCAACGAGAAGGCGGTGCTGCGCGAGTTCGTGCTGCAGCGTAAAAGCGTCATAAACTTGCCGATCACCGAGCCCGCCGTCAAAAACCTGATGGATGCTGGCGTCCTCACCTACGCCTACGGCAAGCCGACCCGGGAGAAGGATGACGAGAACCAGATCCGCGCCCTGATGATCGCCCTGCCCGCCCGACCGCTGCTCACCTACAAGGTGCTGGGGCTGTCGCGCGGCAAGATGAGCGACGAGCAGGTGGAACAGATCATGAACGCCCGTCCCAAGTTCGCCCAGAAGGGGTTCCAGCGCTAACCGCCGCCCTATCCGCCAGATGCAAAAGAGCCGGACACTGTCCGGCTCTCTCGTTTCTGCGCGACGTTCTGTACCATCCCTTCCGTCTTGCTGCGTCCTACCCCTTGAGGCTGGAGCAAAAGCTGACATCGTCCTGCACAGGATCATCGCTCATGCTGTGATAAAGCTCGAAGCAGGGACCATTGCCAAACTCCAGCCCGGCAGCAACGATGTCGCCGATATGCTCCTGCCAACGAGGGCCATACTGACTGCGGTCGGTAATAAGATAACGGGACTGGGCGTAACGACCGGCGGGAATAATCTGGATCTCGACCGCACCCATCCCCACCGTCCCCGCAGGCACCGTCACCCCGATGTCAGTGCGACACTGGGCTGGCGGAGTCACCTCGGGGTTATCGTGATAGATGAAGTTCCACTCCCCACCTTCCAGACCGCGGGCGCTGGCCCACTGATGCAGCTGACTACAAACGGGACCATACCCCTCGCCATAGGGGCCGGTGACACGTATATAAGCCAGAGTGCGGGCGTCCATCTCGATGGTTTTCATGGTATTACTCCTTGCTGATGAGTGACCCTCAGCATAAGGATTAGGCAGTACAAGTGCGTGTCCATCCTTGCTCATCAAGTGTCTATTCTTGCTCTTGTCGCGGCGAAACTCTCCCGGCGTGCAACCATAGTAACGGCGAAATACCTTGGCAAACGCCTGGGAGCTGGCGAGCCCCGCCCCCAACGCAATGGCCGTGACACTGGCATCGGAATAGCAGAGCTGCCAAGCAGCCCGCTGGATGCGCAGACGACGACACATCTCCCCGGGCGTCTCCCCCGCCACAGCCGTAAACACCCGGTGAAAATGGTAGAAAGACAAGCAGGCACTGCTTGCCAGCGTTTCAATGGAGAGATCGGGATTCTGCTCCAGCGCCCGGATCACCGGGCGCAATCTGGCATGATAGTCGACCATACCGTTAGCGACTGGCGCCCCCCGAGACTCTAGCCATATAGAGTGCATCCACATAGCGCCCCTGGCGGAAGGCATAGTCACGGGCTCGCCCCTCCTCGGTAAAACCGAACTTGCGATAGAGCGCCTGTGCGGCCTCATTGTCGGTATAGACGGTCAGCTCAATCCGGTGCAGGTTGAGCCAGTTATCGGCCAGATCCAGCGCCGCGGCCATCAGGGCAGAGCCCACCCCTTTGCCTGCCCAGTCATCCCGTACCCCCATACCGATACAGGCCACATGCTTGCGTCTCGGATTGGACTCAACCAGCAGCGAGAGCTGGCCTACCAGCAGGCCGTCAACGTCGGCGACCAGTGCCACCACGCTGTCGCTCTCCAACCGTTTCTGCCACTGGCTAAGGGGAGGCATAGGCAAGTGCAAAGTGCCCGCCTGGGCATTGGGCATGGCATAGAGATCCCGCAAGGCGGGGGCATCAGCGGGTTCGGCATGACGGATAGTAATCTGCATATGAGGCTCCTTCTCGAAGCCACCATCATGCAATATCCGGCGCGGTTACACATCCCCCACCTGCACCCATTTGTCTTGCCTATCAAAGGGCGAGGAAAGGCCCATTGGCCGAGCACGGCGCAGATCCGTAGGCTGACCCCATATCAACAAGGAGAGAAGCCATGACTGACAAGACCCTGCACAGCGCCAACGGCGCCCCCGTCGTCGACAACAACAACAGCCTCACCGCCGGTCCGCGCGGCCCCATCCTGATGCAAGATATCTGGTTGATGGAGAAACTCGCCCACTTCGACCGCGAGCGCATTCCCGAGCGGGTGGTTCACGCTAAGGGCTCGGGCGCCTACGGCACCTTTACCGTGACCCACGACATCAGCCAGTTCAGCAAGGCCGATCTGTTCAGCGCCATCGGCAAGCAGACGCCTGTATTCCTGCGCTTCTCCACCGTGGCCGGTGAGAAGGGCGCCGCCGATGCCGAACGCGATGTGCGCGGCTTCGCCCTCAAGTTCTATACCGAGCAGGGCAACTGGGATCTGGTGGGCAACAACACCCCGGTCTTTTTCATCCGCGATCCGCTGAAATTCCCTGACTTCATCCACACCCAGAAGCGGGATCCGCGCACCAACCTGCGCAGCGCCACTGCCGCCTGGGACTTCTGGTCACGCCATCCGGAATCCCTGCATCAGGTCACCATACTGTTCAGCGATCGCGGCATCCCCAAGAGCCTGCGGGAGATGAACGGCTACGGCAGCCACACCTTCAGCTTTATCAACGATGCCAACGAGCGCTTCTGGGTCAAGTTCCACTTCAAGACCGAGCAGGGCCACAGCTTCTACACCGATGAAGAGGCCGCCACCGCCGTCGGGCAGGATCGGGAGACCAGTCAGGCGGATCTGTTCAATGCCATCGAGCGGGGCAACTTCCCGCGCTGGAAGGTCTATGTGCAGGTGATGCCGGAGGCCGACGCCCAGACTTACAACATCCACCCGTTCGACCTCACCAAGGTGTGGCCGCACAGCGACTACCCGCTGATCCCAGTGGGCGTGCTGGAGCTCAACCAGAACCCGGACAACTACTTCGCCCATGTGGAGCAGGCCGCCTTTACCCCGGCCAACGTGGTGCCCGGTATCGGCTTCTCGCCGGATCGCATGTTGCAAGGGCGGCTCTTCTCCTACGGAGACACCCAGCGCTATCGCCTCGGCGTCAACCACGGTCTGCTGCCGGTCAACGCCCCGCGCTGCCCGTTCCATCACGGTGCCCATCGTGACGGTGCAATGCGGGCAGACAGCAATGGCGGCGCCAGCCCCAACTATCAGCCGAACCGTTTCGGTACCCAGCAGCCGAGCGAACAGCACGAACCGGCGCTGAGTCTGGAAGGGGCCGCCCTGCACTACGACTTCCGTGACTACGACAGCGACTACTACAGCCAGCCGGGCAACCTGTTCCGCATCATGGACGAGGGACAGCGTTCGCGGCTCGCCGCCAACCTGGCCCGCTCCCTTATCAATGTGGAGGATGACGCCATCGTCGCGGCCCAGCTCAAACACTTCGAGCAGGCCGACCCCGAGTATGCCAAACGGGTCGAACTGGCACTGGCCGCCTTGCAGCGCTAAGCCACAAGCAGGCAACATCTGCAAAAACAAAACGGGGGCCTGATGGCCCCCTTTTTCTATTGCGAGCAAGCTAGCTCAGAAAGCAGGCTCCTGCACGGCCTGCCACCGCAACGCGTTCGCCTCGTGCTCTTTGACAAAGGCATTCTTGCCCGCACAGTAGCGCTCGATATCATGCTGACAGCTCGCGGCTACCGCCTGCTTTAACTCGGCGTATTCCCGACATACCGCAGGGTGGGTCCTTAGATAGTCACGAAAGGCCAGATGGCGATGCACATGGTCATCCCCTTGCAAGAAGGCGTGGATCTGGTGGGTTCTCTCATCACCCCCCTTGCGAAAATAGCGGCGGCGCGCAATCCCGCACTCACCCATCGCCTCATAGCCCAGCGCCTCCAGCTGACCGTTCTGCTCATCGAGCCGCTCCAGCGATGATACCTCCAGCATGATGTCGATGATGGGCTTGGCGGCCAAACCGACGACAGAGGTACTGCCGATATGGTGGACAGCTAGCAAGCAGTTATCCAGCGCACTGCGTAATTGAACCTCTTCAGCTACAAAGCTGGCTGGCCATTGGGGGTTGTAGGAGACAACGTCGACTCTCACAGTTTCAGCTCTCTGGATAGTTGCCGATGGCATAGGGCAACAAGGTATGCGATGGGTGGACAAGATAACCAGACGGCAAATTACCAGCAACAAAAACGGAGCCTGAGGCTCCGTTTTTTCAATGCTGTATCAATCCCGGACGGAACGCGCTTCGCGCTCTTCCCGCTCCCTTGCCAACAAGCGTTTGTACCACCAGCTACTGCGACGACGTTGTGCATTGGAAGAGCGACGAGCCATTTCTTAGGTTCCAGCCAAGAGAAGAAAGGAGCTGCATTATGCGACAGGGATCACGTCCATGTCTTTAGCTGGATCAAGAAAAGCCTCACTGACCCACGGAAATCGTCTTCTGATCTTTCGCACCACGGGTGGCAGGCAACACCACCGCAGGAGAGCGCCAGGCCAACGGGCCATTGCTCTCGAGGTCGTTCTGCGGGCCGCACTCCAGCCAGATATCTCCCTGCAGAATGCGGGCCCCTTCGGAATATTTCTGATCCGCAAACCAGCAGACCCGCTCGGGCAATGAGCCCAGCGGCAACAGCAGCTCGGGACTGGCAGACTCGCCCACCACAGTGGTTTTGGACGCAGCCAGAGCGGGGGTAAGCCAGAGGGAGGCCAGCAGGCAGAGCAGTACATTTTTCATGAGGGGGATCCTGTTGCGATGGGAGGCACTCTCGAAGAGTCGACCAGCTCCGTGGTTTACTTGACTGACAATCATACTGCCTGCTGGCATTGTGGAACCAATATGGTAGCCTGCCAGCGCCTGCGGGCAGTCTCTCGCTGCCACGCGCAAACTTCCGGTGAATTTGTCACGTCCTGACAAAATATAACCTTATTTATCAAATCGTTATTTGGATATTATCCCAATGCGTATCATGCCGTTGCTTCAGGCGGCCTGCCTGAGCCTGATGTTGTCCGCCTGCGTTGCCCCATTGCTGATGATGAGCCCCACCAGCCAGCTGATGTGGGCCCTGCTCAAGCCGCTGGTCGGCTTTGACCCGAACGAGGTCAATCTGTTCGAACAACCCCTGATCAAGGATCGGATGACCGCCATCCTTGGCCCCAACTACGACAGCACCATGCAGTTGCTCAAGACTGCCGACAAGTTACAGCAGGAGGGGCCGCTTTTCTATGTGGTCTCCGAGTATGCGCCCGTGCCGGATATCGCCAAGCAGGCGGGGATGGTGTGGAACTCGCAAACCAACCAGATGTCGGTATTGCTGCAAAAAGGGGATGGCACCACCCTGACCTTCGGCGAAAATCTGGCGGGCACGGCACCGACCTGGCCAACCGCTATGCAGGGCTGGCAGACCCCCGCCAGCCAGCTCACCCCGGCGACCAATGCCTTGACCGGCGCGGCAACCAGTCAGAGTGGCGCCTCCCCCTTCTCCCTTGGCAGCGCGCTGGGCACAGTGACTCGCGGCGTCACCGGCTCGCTGACCAACAGCGCCAGCCAGGCCATCAGCGGCGCAGCCGCCAACGCCAAAGGGCAGGCCACCAGGCAAGCCACCGGACTGGCGGTAAGCAGCACTGCTGCCACAGTGACGCAAGAGGCCACCAAGGCCGTTGCCACTCCTGCCAAGCAAGCAGTCAGCAGCACTGCTGCCACGGTGACGCAAGAAGCCACCAAGGCCGTTGCCGTTCCTGCCAAACAGGCCGTCAGTAGCGCCGCTGCGGCCGCGACCCAAGAAGCCACCAAGGCCGTTGCTGCTCCTGCCAAGCAAGCAGTCAGCAGCACTGCTGCCACCGTGACGCAAGATGCGACCAAGGCCGTTGCCGCTCCAGCCAAGCAAGTCGTCAGTAGCGCTGCTGCGACCGCGACCCAAGAAGCCACTAAGGCCGTAGCCGCTCCTGCCAAGCAAGCCGTCAGTAGCGCAGCTGCCACCGTGACGCAGGAAGCTACCAAGGCCGTTGCCGCTCCAGCCAAACAAGCTGTCAGTAGTGCCGCTGCGACCGTGACGCAAGAGGCAACCAAGGCTGTTGCCGCTCCGGCCAAACAGGCCCTCAGCAGCGCCACAGCAACCGCGACGCAAGAAGCCACCAAGGCTGTTGCCGCTCCGGCCAAACAGGCCGTCAGCGCAGCCTCTCATACGACCGGAGAGAGCGTCGCCGATGCCGCCAGAGCGGCGGAAGCCAAGGCTCGCGCCAAGGCAGAGGCGGAGATGGAAGCCCTGCTCAAATAAACCGACAGGCCACCGCAAGGTGGCCTGTTTTTTATCCCGCTACCGGATCATGACGTTATGGAAAAGGCCACATAGACTGTTAGGTAACTGCCCGCACAAGGAGTGCATCATGCGTCGTCTACTCCCTGCTCTCGCTTCTCTCGCCCTGTTTATCGCGCTCCCGGCTCCGGCACTTATCTACTATTCGGAGCAGAACATGCCGCTCAATGGCCAGGATAAAAAGGGTCAGCCTGTGGGGTTGGCAGTCGAGTTGCTGCGCCTGATGTGGCGTGAAATGGGGGAGCCGGAACAACCCATCCACTTTCTGCCCTGGGCCCGCGGCTGGTATCTGCTGACCCAGCAGCAAGAGGCCGTGCTCTTTACCACGGCGCACACCAAGGAGCGGGATCCCCACTTCCTCTGGGTCTGCCCCATCAGCCACTCCAGGGTCGCGCTGGTCGGCCGCAAGCAGGATGCTCCCAAAGTGGCCAGCAAAGCGGATCTCGCCAAGCTGCAAATCGGTGTGATGCAGGCGGATGTCGGGGAGCAGTTGCTGCTCAACCGCGGGATCAGCCCGAGCAATATGATGTCGGTGGAGCGCATGGAGCAGGTGGTGCGCCAGCTCATCATGGCGCGCACCGATCTGGTGGCGGGCAACGAGGTGATGTTGCGCCATCAGGCCAAAGAGCTGGGTTTTCCCAGCGAGGATTTTGTCACCGTCGCGATTCTTGAAGAGCAGGACAACTGCTTCGCCTTCAACCTGAGGGCAGACAAACAACAGGTTGCCCGCCTGCAACAGGCGCTGGACAAGGTCAGACAGGGGGATGAATACAAGCAGCTGGTGAAGCGCTACCAGTTGCTCAGTATCCTGCCCGAAACCAATCCCCCCATCCCGCGCCTAGAGTAACCCCGGCCCGCCCTATGGCGGGCTCGTCGTATCTCCCATCGATGAAACGGGGGATGCCTCCACCGGCGCCGTAATGAGGTGGTTCAGAAAGAGATTGAACAGCTCGGCCCGCGAGCCGAGCCGCAACTTGCCATAGAGATGCTTACGGTGATTCTTCACCGTGCCGCTGCCAATCCCGAGCTCCGCGGCAATCGCCTCCGTATCCAGCCCCTGCAGCAGCAACTCCGCCACCTGCCGCTCGCGCCGGGTGAGCAGAGCCCCCCCGACACTCGCCATCGCCTGCTCCACCGCACTCTTGAGGCTGGCGCTGTCTGGCAGCGCAGTGCTCTGGGCCAACAGCGGCTGGCTCTGCCGCCACTGCTGACGACAGAGCGAATGTACCAGCGGGAACAGCTGCTCCAGCCTTACCAGCTCGTCACGGCTGAGGGTACTGCGCTTGTCGAGTCGCCCGAGAAACAGCATCAGCGTCAGTCCGTCCCGCACCGGCAGGATCAGCCCCACCTCCTCCTGCCAGCCGGTGGCCTGATAGAAGTGGTGGCGATATTCGGGATCGAGCCGCCCTTGGGAGACCTGCGCCAGGGTCCAGACGCCGGCAGGCAAGCCTTGTTCCAGCGCCTGCATAAAGGGATCCTGACTGAAGTGGCTGGTGAGGTAGCGGTCAAACAGCAGAGCCCGCTGATGATTGAGGTTGTCGTAGAGGTAGACGGGGCGCTGCCCCACCCCGAGCAGCAGGGCGCAATCAAACGCCACCTGTTGCTGGATCAGCCGCACCAGCGCCGCCGCAAAGGCGCTGCTGTGCAGGGCATCGACCACCTCGGTCATGCTGCGGGTCAAGGCATCTGTGGTGAATGGCTGGGTCATGGTGGCACGTTTCCGGTGGCGGGGAGCGATTCCCCGCTATGGCTGAATGCTAGCACGAGAGTGGCAAAACTGTCCCTCAGGGGACATATCCGCCACCGGCCAGAACGGCGAGGATGACGGCTTTTCCCCTGTTGTTGGAGCCCCCATGATCAACCCCCACCTGCTCGATGAGCTGACCGAGCGCGGCCTTGTGGCCCAGAATTCCGACCCGACGGCCCTGGCCGATCATCTTGCCACCCCGCGCACCGTCTATTGCGGGTTCGACCCCACCGCCGGCAGCCTGCATATCGGTCATCTGGTGCCGCTCTTGATGCTGCGCCGCTTCCAGTTGGCGGGCCACACCCCGGTGGCACTGGTGGGCGGGGCAACCGGCCTTATCGGCGATCCCAGCTTCAAGGCGACCGAGCGCAGCCTCAACAGTGCCGAGACCGTGCAGGGTTGGGTCGCCAGCCTGTCTGCCCAAATCAGGGCGCTGCTGCCCGCCGATGAGGGCCTGTCGGCCCCGCAACTGGTCAACAATGGCGACTGGATGGGGCAGATGTCCGCACTCGATTTTCTGCGGGATATCGGCAAGCACTTCTCGGTCAATGCCATGCTGGCGCGGGAATCGGTGCGCCAGCGGCTGGCCCGTCCGGATCAGGGCATCTCGTTCACCGAGTTCTCCTACGCTCTGCTGCAATCCTACGATTTTGCGGTGCTGCACCAGCGGCTCGGTTGCACCCTTCAGATTGGCGGCAACGACCAGTGGGGCAATATCACCAGCGGCATGGATCTCACCCGTCGTCTCCATCAGGCACAGGTGCACGGCATGACCCTGCCCCTTATCACCAAGGCGGACGGCACCAAGTTTGGCAAGACCGAGGGGGGCGCAGTCTGGCTCGATCCGGCGCTCACCTCCCCTTACGCCTTCTACCAGTTCTGGCTCGGCACCGCGGATGAGGATATCTACCGCTTCCTGCGCTACTACAGCTTTATGTCGCTGAGCGAGATTGATGCACTGGAGGCGGAAGACGCGAAGCGGCAGGGGCGCAAACAGGCCCAGCAGGTGTTGGCGAACGAACTAACCGAGCTGGTACACGGCAAGGCGGCGCTGGCGGCGGTGCAGCGCATCAGCGAGTTGCTGTTTAGCGGCGATGTGGCCCGCCTCGGCGAGAGCGATCTGGCCCAGCTGGCGCAGGATGGCATGCCGAGCAGCACCGTCAGCGGCGAGACGGATCTGGTCAGCCTGCTGGTCAGCAGCGGTCTGGCGAACTCCAAACGCATCGCCCGCGAACTGCTGGCGGCGGGCGCCATCAGCCTCAATGGTGTGCTCAAGCAAGATGATCAGCTGAGTGCCACTGATCGGCTGTTTGGTCGCTACCTGCTGCTGCGCCGGGGCAAGAAGCAGTATCACCTGGTGGAGTGGCAATAAGCCGCAGGGCGGGGAGCACAGCCTCCCCGCCCGCACCCTGAATCCCTTTTGAATCCCGAGTTGCGATCCCCCTCACAGCCTCTCCCGTCAGCAACCACCATACTGGCACCGGCGAACATGGAGTACGCCACACAATCTGTTCCTCACGATTCAACAAGGATGCTGATGATGAAGAGATGGCTTCTGGTGCTGCTCTGCACCCTGCCCATGCTGGCACACGCCAGCGGATACACCCAGACCCGCTACCCCATAGTGCTGGTGCACGGCCTGTTCGGCTTCGACAAGCTGCTCGGGGTCGATTACTTCTACGGCATTCCCCAGGCCCTGAGCCGGGATGGTGCCAAAGTCTACGTGGCTCAGGTATCGGCCACCGCCAGTTCGGAGCAACGGGGCGAACAGCTGCTCGCCCAGGTTGAGCTGCTGCTGGCAGCCACCGGCGCCGAGAAGGTCAACCTCATCGGCCACTCCCACGGCGGCCCCACCATCCGCTATGTCGCCTCGGTCGCCCCCGAGCTGGTCGCCTCCGCCACCAGCGTCGGCGGGGTCAACTATGGCTCCGAGATTGCCGATCTGGTGCGGGCCAATGCCGCCCCCGGCAGCGCCGCCGAGAAGCTGGCGGCCGCCGCAGCCCACGCCCTCTCCGGCATGATTTCACTGCTCTCGGGCGGGAGCCAGCTGCCGCAAGATCCGGTCGCCGCCCTCGATGCCCTCACCAGCAAGGGAGCCAGCCAGTTCAACCAGCGCTACCCGGAGGGGCTGCCCAGCCGCTATTGCGGTGAGGGGCCGATGCAGGCCAGCAACGGCGTCTACTACTTCTCCTGGAGCGGGCGCGGCAACCTGACCAATCTGCTGGATCCGGTGGATCCGGCGCTGGCGCTGACCGGCGCCTTCTTCAAGGAGCCCAATGACGGACTGGTCGGGGTCTGCAGCAGCCATCTCGGCAAGGTGATCGGCACCGACTACCGGATGAACCATCTGGACGAAGTGAACCAGTCCTTCGGTATCCACCATCTGTTCGAGACCGATCCGGTCACCCTCTATCGCCAGCATGCCAACCGTCTCAAGGAGCTGGGACTATGAGGATCGCCACCCTGCTCGTCGTGCCCTGCGCCATCACCCTGCTGCTTGGCGGGGTGTTGCTCTGGCCCACGGCACCGACGGCAGACTCATCCCCCGCTCAAGCCAGCCAGCATGCACAGAGCCACCCGCACGATCCCGAGCAGGAGGCCGCCGATGCCCTGCAGGCGCGCTATCGCACCTTTGTCTCCGCCCAGAGCAGCCTGACAGTGCCCACCGAAATCTCCCTCGCTAGCTTGCAGATCCTGTTTGACGAGCGGGAGCAGCTGCGCCAGCAGAGCTTTACCCCGGCCGAGCAGGCCCAGCTGTTTGCCGAGGATCGGCTGATGGAGCAGCTGACCCTGCGCCGCAGGGCGCTGGCGGAAGCAAGAGACAGCGACAAGTCGCAGCTGGTCAGCGAGCTGGATCTCTGGCTGGCGGAGCAACCGGGCTGGTTTCGCGAGGCGGAGGCCAACAGCCGTCTGCTTGAGGAGTTGCAAGAGCTGGCACAGATGGACCCGGCCAAACGGGAGGCTCTGCTGCTGGAGACGGGGGGGCCGGAAGCGGTGGATCGGATGCGCCAGCTGGAGCAGAACCGGCAAGGGTTCGAGGAGCAGCTCAGCGGCTTTCTGGCCGAGCTCAGACAACTGCCGAACGAGGCCCGGGCCGAACAGCAGCAGGAGCTGCTGGCCCGCTGGTTCGAACCCGGACAGTGGCGCCGGGTCGAGGCGCTCACCCTGCTCAAGCTGGGGGAGCCACAAGCCGAATGAGAAGGGGGCCCGCGATGGACCCCCTTGATATTGCGCTTATTGCGGCTTGTTGGCACCCGGCAGCGGCTGCCAGGTGAGGCGGGTCACCTGAGTGCCCTGCACCTCGCACTTGAGGCTCAGCTCCTGCCACCCCTTATCCTGACGCAGGGAGACCTCCCCTTCGATCCCCTGCTCGCCAATCTTCAGCTTGTCCTGCTCGAAGATCACCTTGTCGCCGTGGGCGAGATCCATCAGTTTGCCGTTGCAGAGCCAGTGAGCGAGATCCGCCCCCTTCAGCTTGACGCCCCCCTTGGCCGCCTTCTGTTCGGCCGCGCTCACCACAAACAGCTTGCTCAGCTCGGCGGCCCGCTTGGTGAGCCACTCCTGACGCTGCTGCATGCTCATCTTGCTGACGAACTCGGCGGGCTGCCCCTTCTCGTCCAGCCATTGGGTCAGCTTGCCGCTGTCGTCAAAGGCGAACTGGGCGGCGGGCTCTTTGACCCCGAACAGCTTGCCGCCCTTGAAGTAGTAGCGGCTCTCCCCTTCCAGCTTGCCCAGCTCGTTCATGATGGGCACGGCGATGATGACGGGGGCGCCATCGATCCAGGCCTTGATATCGACGCCGTCATGGCTGAATTGACGGGTATCGAGGGCGCTCTCGGCCCCCTTCTCCATCAGGGTAAACTGCTCGGCGAGAGAAGCGGCCAGAGAAGGGAGGGAGCAGAATCCCAGGGTCAGCGCGATCGCTGTGTTGCGCATTGAGTTGTACATAACACTCCTGTGATGGGCCATCCGGCCCGTGGTTAACTCTCTGTCAGCCAGGCCCGCAGCCCTTCCCGGTGAGCATCGCTCAGGGGCAGGGATTGGCGGGCCCGGTAGTCAAAATGGATCAGGGTCGTTTCGGCGGTGACGGCCAGTTCGCCGCCCTGCCAGACCTCCTGCCAGACCGTAAATGAGCTGGTGCCGATGCGGCGCACGCCGGTCTTGATGGTGACCGGCTGGCCGTAGAACAGCTCCCGTTTGAACTGCACCGTATAGCCCGCGATGATCAGGTGCCAGTTATGCACATCCAGATCGGGGGAGAAGATCCGGAACAGGGGATCTCGCGCCGATTCGAACCAGACCGCCGGCACCGTATTGTTGATATGGCCGAGGGCATCCGTCTCCTGAAAGCGGGGTTGGATCTGCATTTCCAGCATGGGTTGACTCCTTGTCTCTTTGTTTCTGTCCTTGTCCGTTCATGGGACATCAGTGGCCAATGGGTGGCCGCCGGGCATCATCAGCGGATCAGCATGTTACATGATACTGCTGGCCCAAGGACAGGGATGCCAGCGGCCCTGCGATACCGGCCAGCAGGTGTCGCAGCGCGGCGGATTGTAGGGCTGCACAGAAAAGCGGGCAGTAAAAAGCCCCGCACATCTTGGCTGTGCGGGGCTGGTGCAGATAACCAAACGGCTTGGGGACTAGCCGAGCAGATCGAAGCGATCCGCATTCATCACCTTGTTCCAGGCGGTGATGAAGTCACAGACAAACTTCTCCTTGTTGTCATCCTGGGCATAGACCTCGGCATAGGCGCGCAGCACCGAGTTGGAGCCGAACACCAGATCCACCCGGGTGGCCGTCCACTTCAGGGCGCCGCTGCGGCGATCGCGGATCTCGTAGAGATTGCTCGCTTTCGGCAGCCACTGGTAGCCCATGTCGGTCAGGTTGACGAAGAAGTCGTTGCTGAGCACCCCGACCCGGTCGGTAAAGACCCCGTGCCCGGTACCGCCATGGTTGGTGCCGAGCACCCGCATCCCGCCGACCAGCGCCGTCATCTCGCAGGCGGTGAGCCCCATCAGCTGGGCGCGATCCAGCAGCAGCTCCTCCGCCGTCACCACATAGTCCTGCTTGAGCCAGTTGCGGAAGCCATCGGCCAGCGGTTCCAGCACCTCGAACGAGGCCACATCGGTCTGGGCCTGAGTGGCATCGCCCCGGCCCGGTGCGAACGGCACGCTCACCGTCACTCCGGCGGCCTGGGCAGCCTGCTCGATGGCGAGGTTGCCCCCCAGCACGATGAGATCCGCGACGCTGACGCCACACTCGGCCGCCAGCTTGTCATAGACCGCCAGCACCTTCGCCAGCCTCGCCGGTTCGTTGCCCGGCCAATCCTTCTGCGGCGCCAGCCGGATGCGGGCGCCGTTGGCACCGCCCCGTTTGTCGGAGCCACGGAAGGTACGGGCACTATCCCAGGCGGTAGTGACCCGCTCGCTGATGGAGAGGCCACTGGCGGCGATCCTGGCCTTCACCGCCGCCACGTCATAATCGGCACGTCCGGCTGGCACCGGATCCTGCCAGATCAGATCTTCTGTCGGCACATAGGGGCCGACATAGCGGCTCTTCGGCCCCATATCCCTGTGGGTCAGCTTGAACCAGGCGCGGGCAAAGGCGTCGGAGAAGGCCGCCGGATCATCGCGGAAACGCTCGGCAATCTTGCGATACTCGGGGTCGAATTTGAGCGCCATATCGGCATCCGTCATCATGGGTTTGCAGCGGATCGACGGGTCCTCCACATCCACCGGCATATCCTCTTCGGCGATATTGATCGGTTGCCACTGATGGGCCCCCGCCGGAGATTTTTGCAACCACCAGTCGTACTTGAACAGCAGATCGAAGTAGCCGTTGTCCCATTGGGTCGGGTGGGTGGTCCAGGCCCCTTCGATGCCGCTGGTCACAGTGTTGCGGCCGATACCGCGGCTGTGGTGATTGATCCAACCCAGTCCCTGCTCCTCGAGGCAGGCCCCTTCCGGCTCGGGGCCAAGCTGTTTGGCATCGCCGTTGCCGTGAGCCTTGCCGACGGTGTGGCCACCGGCGGTCAGCGCCACCGTCTCTTCATCATCCATCGCCATGCGGGCGAAGGTGACTCGCATATCCTGCGCGGTTTTCAGGGGATCGGGCTGGCCATCCACCCCTTCCGGGTTGACGTAGATAAGCCCCATCATCACCGCCGCCAGCGGGTTTTCCAGATCCCGCTCGCCGGAGTAACGACCACCCGGCTTGCCGCTGGGCGCCAGCCACTCTTTCTCCGAACCCCAGTAGATATCCTTCTCCGGGTGCCAGATATCCTCGCGGCCAAAGGCGAAGCCGAAGGTCTTGAGCCCCATGGACTCATAGGCCACGGTGCCCGCCAGAATGATCAAATCGGCCCAGCTGATCTTGTTGCCGTACTTCTTCTTGATGGGCCACAGCAGGCGACGGGCCTTGTCGAGGTTGGCATTATCCGGCCAGGAGTTGAGGGGGGCAAAACGCTGGTTGCCGCTGCCACCGCCACCGCGGCCATCGGCGATGCGGTAAGTCCCGGCCGAGTGCCAGGCCATGCGGATCATCAGGCCGCCGTAGTGGCCCCAGTCGGCGGGCCACCACTCCTGACTGTCGGTCATCAGGGCGGTCACATCCTGCTTGAGGGCCGCCATATCGAGCCCCTTCAAGGCTTCCCGATAGTTGAAACCGGCCCCCAGCGGATTGGTCTTGGTATCGTGTTGGTGAAGAATGTCGAGGTTGAGGCTCTTCGGCCACCACTCCATTCTGGACGTCTCGACGGAGGTGGTTCCCCCGTGCATGACCGGGCATTTTCCTGCGGAACTGTCTGAATTGTTGCTCATCGTTTTCCTCATTTGCTCTGCTGTCCATAACCTGAAACAGCATGGCACAGAGGCGTGACACAAACTGTGCAGCAGCGGCCGATTTACGGATCTTTCACGCAAGCGGCCCCGGAGCGGCCATCGGCCGCGACAGAAATTGGACGAACTATGGCGCCTCTGCGGGCTGATGGGTCGGTTCCGGCCGCAGCCAGGCGCTGCGAAAATCGAACCAGCCGAGCGCTGTCATCCGCACCCCGTGCACGCCGATCCGGCTCTCCAGCTCCAGCCAGTGGTGAAACAGCGGTACAAACCAGCTCTGCAGCTGCACAGTTGCCAGCAGGGCGCGGGGGCCAGGCTCCTCACCGCTGGCGCGCCACTGCATCAACCCTTGCCACAACTCATGCTGACTGCTCCACACCTTGCGCAGCAACGGGGTGCCCTGCAACCAGGCGTAGGGGGCAAAGGGGCCGGCATGTTCGAGGTTGAGGGTGCCGAGCCAGAGATCCACATCCTCATCCTCGCCACTCACCCAACGACCGTAATCGAGGGTGCGCACCTCGAGCCTGATCCCCTGTTCGGCCAGCAGGCTGCTCATGGCGTTGGCGCACTCGTTGAATTCCAGATGCTGGTTGAAGCAGGCGAGCACCAGTCTCCCCGGCAACTGCGCCGGTGTGGGCAAGGGCGTGGGCAGCGCTTCGCGCCAGTGGGGCAGCAGGCCGAGGGCGCTGGTCCAGCCCCGTTGCAACTCGGGGGCGACCCGCCCCATCAGAGCCACCGGATTGAGCAACTGGCCGAGCCACTGGCGCAGCGCGGGATCCTGCAAGGATCCGGAGCGATCGTCCTGCAGCAGGAAGTAGCAGCCCGACTCCAGCTCCGATTCGCCGCGCATGGTGCCGAGCTCGGGGCTGTCGCGTCCCAGCTGCAGGTGGGTCTCCAGTCGCTCCGCCAGTTCAGGCAGCATCCAGATGTCGATCTCGTCGAGCAGGGCGCGCAGGCCGAAGTAGTCGTCAAACGCCGCAAGGCAAAGATGCAGGGGATCGTTGGCAGCGACCCGGTAAGGGCCGGTGCCCACAGGTTGCAGGGCAAAGCCCGCCTCCCCCTTGAGCTCTCGCGGCAAAATGGTCGCCACCGGCTCCGCCAGCAGGTGGGGCAGCCAGGGATCCGGGCTGTCGAGATAGAGATCCATGGTTCGCGGCCAGGGGCTCTCCAGCCGAGTCAGATGGGAAAACAGTGGCCGATCCCGCAGGGCCAGCAGGCTCTCCATTACATCTTCCACCACCAGCTCGCGGCCATGGTGAAAACGCACCGCCGGGCGCAGGTAGAAGCGCCAGTGGCAAGGGCCCAGACACTCCCAGTGGTGGGCCAGATCCCCTTCGATTTCCCCATTTTCCTCATTTCGCCGGGTGAGGCCGTTGAAGATCTGGCGGCTCAGGTGAATTTCGGAGCGGCGCATCGGGCCGGTGGGCAGCAACTGCGGCAGCGGCCGGTAGTAGGGCACCCGCAGGATCTGGCGCCCCTCGCGGGTGGCCTGACCGAGCTGTTCGATCAGCAGCGGAGTGAGCAGATCGAGGCGATCTTCGGCCAGCCGCACCGCCTGCGCCAGCTGGCCCTGACTGAGCAGCTCCCGCAAGCGGCGCCGGGTCAGGCTCTCCTGACTGTCGAGCAGGGTGAGCCGGGAGCGCCGCCCCCGCCCCGCTTCCGCCGACCAGCTGAGCCAGCCCTGATCCTGCATCCGCCGCAGCAGCAGACGGGCGTTGCGCGGGGTGCAGCAGAGCAGATCCGCCACCTCGGCGAGGCTGATCTCCCGCTCGTCGCTGCCAAGCAGCTGGGCGAGTCGTTGAAATTGCTGATAGAGGCGACCGGTCGGCATAAAAGAGGAAATCCTGTTGCTATAAGTCATCAGTTTTTACTTCCGCATTTTAGCTCAATACTACTGATGAACGTGAGTACCACAGCAGAGGAGCACCATCATGAGCCACGCCAACCCCATCAAACCGAACCGGATCCAGCAGACCTTGCGCCGTTACTTCAAGCGGATCCTGCCGCGCCCCTTGCCACTTATCGAAGATCCCATGCAGCAGCTCAACCGCCTGATGCAGTGGGACATGAACCAGATCGATGACAAGGAGTATCGCCGCCGCCTCTGAGTGCGGGCCATGCCAACCACTCGGGACTCGCATCCCCTGCGGGCGACATTGCTTTGCCGGATCTTGCTGTTTACATCGGCCACGGGCCTGATAGATTGGACGTCTATCCATCTATAACTGCCATAAGCAACATCCAACAAGGAGTGTGTGATGAAAGATGCGACCCTGGCCCTGCACCACGGCTTTTCCAACGACCCCACCACCAAAGCGGTCGCCGTGCCCATCTACCAGACGGTGGCCTACGAGTTCGAGAGCGCCCAGCACGGGGCGGATCTGTTCAATCTGGCGGTGCCGGGCAACATCTACACCCGCATCATGAACCCCACCAACGATGTGCTGGAGCAGCGGATGGCCGCGCTGGAAGGGGGGATTGCCGCGCTGGTGGTCTCGGCAGGTTCCGCCGCCATCACCTACGCCATTCAGGCGCTGACCGCCGCCGGTGACAACATTGTCTCCACGCCCCAGCTCTATGGCGGCACCTATACCTTGTTCGCCCACATGCTGCCGAGTTTCGGGGTCGAGGTGCGCTTCGCCAAAGATGACAGTGCCGAAGCCATCGCCGCCCTGATCGACGACAAGACCAAGGCGGTCTACTGCGAGAGCATCGGCAACCCGGCGGGCAACATCGTCGATTTGGCCGCGCTGGCCAAGGCAGCCCACGCCCGTGGTGTGCCGCTCATCGTCGACAACACGGTCGCCACCCCGGTGCTCTGCAAGCCCATCGAACACGGCGCCGACATCGTGGTCCACAGCCTCACCAAATATGTCGGCGGCCACGGCAACTCGCTGGGTGGCGTCATCGTCGACTCGGGCAAATTCCCTTGGGCGGATCACGCCGAGCGCTTCCCACAGCTCACCAAACCCGAACCCTCCTACCACGGGGTGGTCTACACCGAGGCCTTTGGCCCGGCTGCCTTTATCGGGCGGGTGCGTACCGTGCCGCTGCGCAATACCGGCGCGGCGCTGGCGCCGATGAACGCCTTCCTGCTGCTGCAGGGGCTGGAGACCCTGAGCCTGCGCATGGAGCGCCACGTGGATAACGCCCTGCGGGTCGCCAACCACCTCAAGCATCACCCCAAGGTGGCCTGGGTCAGCTATGCCGGTCTGCCGGGTCATCCCCACTATCTGCTGGCAGAGAAGTACATGGCCGGTCGCCCCTCGGCCATCCTCTCGTTCGGTCTGAAGGATGGCTACGAGGCGGGCGTGCGCTTCTACGATGCGCTGAAGATCTTCAAGCGGCTGGTCAATATCGGCGACGCCAAGTCGCTGGCCTGCCACCCCGCCTCCACCACCCATCGCCAGTTGAGCGAGGAGGAGCAGGCCAAGGCCGGGGTGAAACCTGAGATGATCCGGCTGTCGGTGGGGATCGAGGCGATCGAGGACATACTGGCGGATCTGGATCAGGCGCTGGAGGCCTGAGTCAGTCAGCAAGGGAGCGGGCATCAGCCCGCTCTTTTTTAGCCATCGGTGAACCGCCCTCCTCACCCGCTCGTATACCCCATCCTGCCACCGAATCGAGGTCGTTATGATAGTCCTGCACCACCTGAACAAATCCCGCTCCCAGCGCATCATCTGGCTGCTCGAAGAGCTGGGCCAGCCCTATGAGATCAAGGCGTATCAGCGCGATGCCACCACCTTTCTGGCACCGCCCGAGCTCAAAGCCATCCACCCCCTCGGCAAGTCGCCGGTCATCGAGTTCGACGGCCGGGTGCTGGCGGAATCGGGCGCCATCACCGAGTACCTGATTGCCCGCCATGCCCCGGATCGGCTGGCACCGGCACCAGATAGCCCGGAGTATCCCGAATATCTGCAGTGGCTCCACTTTGCCGAGAGCTCCGGCATTCTGCCGCTGCTGCTAGACATGTTCGTGCGCAAGGATGGCAGCCCGATGCGCTTCCTGCCGGACTACGCCAAGGCGGAGTGTGCCAAGGTGCTGGGCTACCTCAATGAGGTACTGGCGAATCGCCACTATCTGGTGGGGGATCGCCTCTCCGGCGCCGACATCATGAACTCCTTCCTGGTGGATCTGCTGGCGCAAAGCGGCCAGCTAGCCCACTTCCCGCATCTGCAAGCCTACTGGCAGCGCCTCAATACCCATCCGGCCCGTCAGAAGGCGGTAGAGCTGGAGCGCGAGCTGGATCAGCGCCCCTGACCGAACAACCATCATGCAAAACGCCCCGACAGTCGGGGCGTTTTTGTTATGCAGCGAGCGCGGTTTACTTGGTCGCGGGCACCTTGTCCCGGCGCGACTTCCACCACCATCTCAAGCGGATCTGGGAGATAAGCATCCCCGCCAACATCAGGGCGCAACCGGCAATGGCGCGCTCATCCAGCGTCTCACCCAGCAGCAACACGCCCCCCACGGCGGCGAAGACGGTCTCCAGACTGAGGATGATGGCGGCGTGGGCCGGATGAGCGCCCCGCTGCCCCACCACCTGCAGGGTATAACCGACCCCGACCGACACCAGCCCGGCATAGAGCAGCGCCTGCCAACCGGCCACGGCACCGCTAACAGTCGGGGTTTCGATAACAAAAGCAGTGGCAAGGCTGAGCAGGCCGCAGACTATGAACTGCACCCCGGCGAGCTTGATGGGAGCAACCCGGTTGGAGTAGTGATCCACCAGCAGCAGATGCACAGCCCAGAACAGGGCACCAACTACCTGCAACAGATCGCCAAAGCCGATGGTGAACTCGTCGGTGACGCTCAACACATAGAGACCGGCCAGTGCGATGATGGCGCCGATCCAGGTATTGAGGCCACTCTTGTGACGCAGCAGCAGCCCCAGTACCGGCACCAGAATGATGTAGAGCCCGGTGATGAAACCGGCCTTGGCGGCAGTGGTATAGAGCAGCCCCACCTGCTGCAGGGAGGCGGCACAGAACAGCACCAGCCCGGCCAGCACACCACCGATCAGAAGTTGGCGATGGTCGCCCGCGACGGCAACAGGTTGTCGGGATTTGAGCCACCAGAGCAGCGGTAGCAGGGAGAGGGCGCCGAGCAGAAAGCGTAGGCCATTGAAGGTATAGGGCCCCATGTGATCCATCCCGAGGCGCTGGGCGACAAAGCCCATACCCCAGATGGTGGCAGCCATCAGCAACATCAGATTGGAGCGCATGGCGATTCTTCCTTAAATCGGCGCGTGACGGGTTATCCGATCCAAGATACCCGCCTCCCTATCCTCTTGTCTCCACTCTTTGTCTTCGCTCTCGCTCTCCACGTCTGCATCGCACTGCTTTTGAGCACCGCGAGTGTTACAGCAACGAAGGCTTGGTGAACACGGCCAACAGGGCAATCAGTAGCAGATTGCCCCGCAGGATCCACACCACCCGGAAGTGCTGCTGGATGGAGATCATCGGCGCCTTGCCCAGACGCAGGGCGCGACGCCAGCGATAGAAGAGGCGGCTGGGATAAACGAGGGAGCCGACAATCAGCAGAAACAGCCCCATCTTGAGGCCGTGGGCAGGATGGGCAAAGATCTCTGCCACCGAGCTGGCATGCTCGAGGGCCAGCAGACACCCGGTGGCAAAGATGGAGAAGAGCGCCAGCGCAGCCACCCCATCTGCCAGCAGCAGGCGGCGCACTCGCAGCATGTTCAGGCCGCGCCGAAAGATCAGATACTCGACACAGAGGGCAAGGATTAGCACCGCTATGCTGCCATAATGAATCATTGAGAGCAGAGTGTGGTTCAGCATCGGAAACATCTCATTTTCTGCCTTTAGACGAGCCGCACCGCATCATATATGCTGGTGTCACCCGAGACGAAAAGGATCTGTTCATGTCCCCCGCCAAGCCCAAGAACACTTGGTCTTTGATCACCCGCATGCGGCTGGGCCTCCTCTTGCTCTTTATCCCTGTGTTGCTGCTCGGCAGCATCTACTACCTGCATATGGAGCGCACCCTGCGCCACGAGCAGCAACAATATCTGATTGCTCGCAACACCCAGTATTTCCATACCCTGATCGAACCCTATCTGGCGACCCTCAAACGCCAGTTTACGCTCATTTATCAGCAGGTAAATTATCGGGATTTCAGCGGCCCGGAGATCCTTAACGGCGAGCGCTACCTGCAACAGTGGCAGGCCTATCACAAGGTGATGGAGCTCGATTACGTCTACGTGGGCACCGAGCATCGCAAGATGCTGATCCACCCATCCTGGCAGGCCGACGAGAAGTTCGATCCCAGAACCCGCCCCTGGTATCTGCTGGCATCCAGCCATCCCGGACAGATTGTCTGGACCGATCCTTATTACGACTACACCTTGGGCACCCTCACCATGGCGCTGGCTAGGGTGATTGAAGATCCTGACGGCCAGCGGGTTGGCGTACTCTCGCTGGATACCCAGCTCACCCCCCTCGCCAGCTGGCTAAACAGTCGGCATGCTCAGAGTCACCATCTGGGCAAGGGCTATCAGCTCCTGCTCAACCATGACGGGCTGGTGCTGGCCCATCCGGATCGCGAACGGGTATTCAAACCCCTCGCCCACCCCGACTGGCTGGCCCGGATGCAACAGCCGCAGGGCTTTTTCCTCGATGATGCCAGCGGCCTGATGGTCTCCTACTACAGCATCCCCGAGCAGCGCTGGATCCTGCTCAGCGTCGAGCCGACTGCCAGCATGCAGCAGGTGATCGACAGCGTCTCCATCAACGTGCAGCTGATGATTGCCGTCGCCTGCATTCTCTATCTGCTGCTGGCCCTGCTCTGGTCCCGTTACTTCCGCCGGATGCTGGGGGAGATCACCCTGCTGATCCGCGCCAGCCGCTCCGGCGGTATCGCCTACAACGGCCGCCGCATGCTGGAGCTGGCCAAGGTCTATGAAGAGATGGATGCCGCCAGTCAGGACTTTGCCCAGATCCGCCTGCAAGCCCATCAGGACAAACTCACCGGGCTCTACAACCGCCGCTTCTTCGACGAGTGCCTGCAAAAGCAGCTCAACAGTGGCGCCCCCTTCGGGGTGGTGATGTTCGATCTGGATGATTTCAAACGGGTCAACGATACCCACGGCCATCAGGCGGGGGATGTGGTGCTCAAGCGGGTGAGCAAGCTGGGCATGAATCTGTTCCACGAGTGGGGCTGGTTCTGCCGCTATGGCGGCGAGGAGCTGGTGCTGATCTTCCGTTACGGCGAAGAGCAGCCGATGCTTCCCTCACTGCTGGAAGCGTTCCGGCTCGGGGTGGAGCAACTGGAGTGGCGCGAACCCAATCTCACTATCACCATCAGCGGCGGGGTGGCCTTCAGCCGCTCCGGGCTCTCGGCCAAAGAGCTGGTGGAGCTGGCCGACAAGGGGGTCTATCAAGCCAAGCGGGAGGGGAAAAACCGTATCTGTTTCCCGCTGCGCCACCCCCCTCACCAGAGTGCCGAGGAGGAAGTGCCCGCCTTTGGCGAGCCTCAGCAACAAACCAACGAGGGGTAGCCACAGCGGCCAGCATCAACCACAACGTCGTCAGTAAAAACAAAGAGAGAGGCTCCTGCCTCTCTCTTTGTTTTTCGTGCTTCTTGCCGCACGTTAAGCCTGTGTGACGCACGACTCAGCGCTGCCACTCCCACACCAGCCAACCCAGCTCCTCGGCTTGCTGGCGCAGCGCGGGGGCAGGATTGACCGCATGGGGATGGCTAACCGCCCGCAGCATGGGCAGATCGTTATGGGAGTCGCTGTAGCCAAAGCTCCCCTGCCAGAGGTGGTCCCTGCCGGCAAACAGCTGGTTGATGCGGGCCACCTTGCCCTCGCGAAAGCTGAGGGTGCCGCGGGTCTGGCCGGTCAACATCCCCTCCTCCTCATCGAGCAAAATGGCGACGCAGTGATCCATCCCCAGCATCTTCGCCATGGGCGCCACCAGATGCTCGCCGGAGGCGGAGATGAGCACCAGATCGTCGCCCCGCTCCCGATGCCATTCGATACGCGTCAACCCCTCGGGGTAGAGGCGCTCGCGCAGCACCTGCTCGGCAAAGCGGGCACAGAGCGAGTCGAGCCACTGGCGCGTCTTGCCCGCCAGCGGTTGCAGGGTGAAGGCCATGTACTGGTGCATATCCATCTTGCCCTGATGGTAGAGGGACATCATGGCCTGCTCCTCGGCGATCATGCTGGCGGGGGCCAGCTCCTCGGCCACCATGTACTCCAGCCAGAGGCTGGCGGAATCCCCGGCAATCAGGGTCTCGTCCAGATCAAACAGTGCCAGTGCCATGGGCGCTCCTCGCAGTGAAAATGGAAATGAAATGCGGCCTCATGCTACCTCACAGAGTTGATCCCGGGCCACCGCCAGAGTCACGGCACTGCCGGTGGCCAGCAGATCGCCAGCCGAGCGGTTGAGGCAATCCACCGTCAACAGCCCCGCCTCGCACTCCACCTGATAGCGGATCACGTTGCCGAGCAGCTGTTGCTGGCGAATGATGCCGGGCAGGCTGGGCTCGCTGCTGGTCGCTCCGGCGGGCAGCAGGGTGATGGACTCTGGCCGCAGCGCCAGCTTGCCCTGAAAACGGGGGCCGAACAGCGACTTGCCCTGCTCGGCGCCAAGCAGGTTGTAGTTGCCGATAAAGCTCGCCACAAACTCGCTGGCGGGACGGGTATAGATCTCCTCCGGCGTGCCGCTCTGGACGATGGATCCCTTGTTCATCAGGAAGATCCGATCCGACATGGTCAGCGCCTCCTCCTGATCGTGGGTCACGAAGATGGTAGTGAGCTCAAGGCGCTGCTGGATCTCGCGGATCTGCTGGCGCAGGCTGCGGCGGATGCGGGCATCCAGCGCCGAGAGCGGCTCGTCCAGCAGCAGGATCCGCGGCTGCACCACCAGAGCCCGGGCCAGCGCCACCCGCTGGCGCTGGCCACCGGAGAGCTCGGCCGGATAGCGGCGCTCGAAACCGGTCAGCTCCACCAGCTCCAACGCCTCCTGCACGCTGGCGGCGAGATCCCGTCCTGGCTGCGGTTTCATCTTGAGGCCGAAGGCAACGTTGTCCCACACCGTCATGTTGGGGAAGAGCGCATAACTCTGGAACACCATGCCGATGCCCCGCTTCTGGGGTTCCTGCCAGGTGATATCTTCACCGGCCACCCGCACCTGACCGCCATCCACCGGGGTGAGCCCGGCCAGCGCCCGCAGCAGGGTGGACTTGCCACAGCCGGAGGGGCCGAGCAAGGTCACCAACTCCCCCTTACGGATACCGAATTCGATCCCCTCGAATACCCGGGTGTCGCCGTAGGATTTGTGTAGTTGATTCACTTCTAGATGGAACATGTTGATTCACCGATGAAATCTGTTGGCCGCCCAGGTGAGCAGCAGGGTCAGCAGGAAGTAGCTCATCACCAGCGCACTGGTGAAGTGGCCCGAAGTGGCGCGCATGTTGTAGAGGTAGACCTGCAGGGTCTCGTAACGGGTGCCCACCAGCATGTTGGCAAACACGAACTCGCCGAGCAGGAAGGAGAGGGAGAGAAACAGCGCCGCCAGCAGCCCCTTGCGCAGACAGGGGATCACCACCAACAGGAAGGCGCGTCGACTACTTGCCCCCAGCAGATGGGCGGCATCCATCAGATCTTTCAGCGGCACCCCCTGCAAACTGTTGGCCAGCGCCCGGTACATAAAGGGGAGCACCACGGTGAACCAGGTGCCGATCAGGATCCATGGCGTGCCGATAATCGGCAGCGGGCCGTCGGCGTAGATCTGCAGCAGCCCCACCGACGAGACCACCGGCGGCACCGCGAAGGGGAGCAGGATCAGCAGGTTCATCCAGGGATCCAGCTTCGGGAAGTAGTAGGCCACCACCAGCACGGTCGGCACCAGCACTAGCGTGCCCAGCAGCAGGGTGGCGAAGCAGACCAGCAGACTGCGGCCAAACGCCGCCAGAAAGCGTGGATCGCCCCACAGTTTGAGGTACCAGTCGAGGGTGAAGCCATCCGGCAGCAGGGTCGCCCCCCAGCGGGTGGAGATGGAGTAGAGAAACGTGGCCAGCAGGGGCAGCAACAGGGTGGCAACCAGTCCAGCCAGTACCCACTTGGGCCAGCGCGGCGTCAAATCATGCATGTGATTGCCCCTTGTTCACATAGCTCTTTTTCAGCAGCCATTGGTTGGCGGCCGTCACTACCCCCAGTAGCACCATCAGGATCACCGCCAGCGCCGCCGCCATATTGGGCTCGAGGAAGATGTCACCGGAGACCAGACTGGCCACCCGGATGGTCACCAGATTGAAGTTGCCGGTGGTAAGGGCGTAGGCGGAGGCATAGGCCCCCACCGCGTTGGCAAACAGGATGATCAGGGTGCCAAGCAGCGCAGGCGTCAGCACCGGCAGTGCCACGTGCCACACATACTGCCCCTTGCTCGCCCCCAGCAGCGCGGCGGCCTGCGGCCACTCATCCTGCAACGCATCGAACGCTGGGTAGAGCAGCAGCAGGGCGAGCGGGATCTGGAAGTAGGTGTAGATGAGGATAAGGCCGCTGCCCGAGTAGAGGTTGAAGCCGTCGATCAGCCCCCAGGATTTCAGCAGCAGGGTCACCGCACCATTGATGCCGAGAATGATGATAAAGGCGAACGCCAGCGGCACGCCGCTGAAGTTGCCGGTCATGGTGACAAAGGCCAGCAGCAGCCGCTTGACCCGCTCGCCGCTGTGGCGCAGCGCCGCCGCCCCGAGCGTGCCGATGGCAAGCCCCGCCAGACTGGCGATACCGGCGATGCGCAATGAGTTGCCGAACGATTGCAGGTAGAAGGGGGAGCTCAAAATCTCCCGGTAGTAGTCAAGGCCCCAACCATCGGGGGTCTGAAAGCTGCCCACCAGCACCCACACCATGGGGGCGAGCTGGAACAGGATCATCAGCAGGATAAACGGCAGCAGCACCAGTGCGGGCAGCCAGTGGCGGCGCACCTTGTGCTTGGTTGCCACGGGTTGATCCTCGAGGATCTCGGTGGTTGCAGGCATCATCAGTGTACCTCGCGCATAAAGGCCGCCTTGAGCAGCGGTGGCGCTGCCGGCTTGTCGTGGGGAATACCCAGCAGATCGGCCATCAGGGCGCAGAGCTGGGTCTGGGCGATCGCCACCCCATCCGGCCAGCGCTCGATAAAGGCATCGCCAAACAACCAGAGCGGCACGGTGCGCTCTTCAGGCAGGGTGCCGCCGTGGCTCAGGTCGTTGTTCATACCGTGATCCGAGGTGATCACCACCTGATACCCCTCCGCCAGCCACTGGGGCAGCAGGTCGGCCAACAGGCTGTCCATCCGGCGCGCCTGATTGCGGTACTGGCGTGAATCGAGGCCAAACTTGTGGCCAGCGTCATCCACCCCCATCGGGTGGATCAGCAGAAAATCGGGGTCATATTGGGTTCTGAGCCATTCCCCATCCATCAGCAGATGGCTGTCGGGATAGTTGTCATCCCAGTAGAAGCAGCCGTGCTGGATCGGCAGTTGCTCATCGTGGGTGAAGCGATCGCGGGCCGCCAGCCAGGGGCTCTTGTTGTAAAGCTCGCTCACCCAGTAGTAGGCCGCCGCTGCGGTGCGTTTACCCGCGGCGCGGGCCAGATTGAAAATGGAGTCATGCAGACTGAGACGACTCACCCCGTTGTGGGTGATACCGCTCGCCACCGGCGGTACGCCGGTCAGGATGCACTCGTAGAGAGGCCGGGAGAGGGATGGCAGGGCGCAGCTGAGGGTCGTATAGAGGCCGCGCTCCGCCTCCACCATGCCTGCGAGGTAGCCCATCCCATGGGCTACCCCGGCAGATAGGCCATCCACAAGTACCACTATCACCTTGTGTTGCACTGGCCGCTCCTTACTGCATGTAGATCATGACGTTCTCTTGCCACTGACGCGGCAGGGCCTTGGAGCTCTGCTCCCAGGCGGCGTGATCCTGCACCGGCTTGGCCTTGGCATACTGCTCGGCCGGCAGCAGCTTGGCCTTCACGTCATCCGGCAGCGCAACGTTGCTGCGGATCGGGCGGGCATAGCCACGGGCCAGGTTGATCTGACCGGCATCGGAGAGGATGTATTCCCGCGCCAGCTTGGCGGCGTTGGGGTTCTTGGCCCACTTGTTGATGATGGTGGTGTAACCGGCGATGACGGAGCCGTCACTCGGGATCACCACATCAAACTTCTTGGGGTCGATCTGGTCGCGGTAGTTGAGGGCGTTGAAGTCCCACAGCACACCCACTTCCACCTCACCCTTCTCGATGTTGGCGATGGTGGGATCGTTCAGGGAGAGACGACCCTGCTTGGCCAGCTGACCGAACAACTCCAGGGCGGGCTTGAGATTCTTCTCGCTACCACCGGTGGCATAGGCCGCCGCCAGCACGCCGTTGTTGGCCTGAGAGGCAACGCCCACGTCACCCAGGGTCACCTTGTAGTCGCCACCCAGCAGGGATTGCCAGCTGGTGGGGGCTGCCTTGACCAGATCCTTGTTGATCAGAAAGGCGATGGTGCCGGTATAGGCCAGCATCCAGTGACCGTCCGCATCCTTGGCCCAGTTGGGAATGTCAGCCCAGGTGGAAGGCTTGTAGGGTTGGGTAACCCCCTGCTTGACCGCAACCGGACCGAAGGCGCCGCCCACGTCACCGATATCGGCGGTGGCATTGGCCTTCTCGGCGGCGAACTTGGCGATCTCCTGCGCCGAGCTCATATCGGTATCCTGATGTTTGATGCCGTAGATGCTGCCCAGCTGCTGCCAGGTATCCTTCCAGTTGGCCCAGCTGTCGGGCATACCGATGCTGTGGAGCTGGCCTTCGCCGCGAGCGGCCTTCTCAAGATCTGCGATATTTTCGGCGGCATAGCTATTTGTGGCAAACAACGGTTGGCTGATGGCCACCATGGCCAGTGCACTTGCGATCACGCTTTTCATCATCCCATCCCTCTGGACTAGGTCAGTTAAGGTTCGAGAGGGATGCTAGAGGGGAATTGTGACGGTGGCGGGGCGCTTTAATGTCAGTTTGATGACAATCATCCTGTCATGGCGCTGTCATCCACAGCAGTTACAACTCTGAACCCGAGTGAGGCTGGACTACTCCAGTAAGGGATTGGCCAGCCACCCGCCTTCTGAATAAGCAACAGGGACAAGAGTGTGACCGAGCCGAGATTGAGCGAGCAGAGAGTGAACGAACAGAGCATAGCCGATGGCCGCTCCTCCTCCAAGTGCGAACAGATTTGCCAGACCCTGCGCCGCTATATCGGCAGCGGCCAATTGGGGGCCGGGCAGCAGCTGCCCGCCGAACGGGCCCTGAGCGAGCGTTTCGCCACCACCCGCATCACCATCAAGGAGGCGCTCTCCAGCCTCGAAGCAGACGGCCTTATCTACCGGGCCGAGCGGCGCGGCTGGTTTGTGGCACCACCCCGCCTCACCTACGATCCCGCCATCCACACTCACTTTCACCAGTGGATCGGCGAACAACAACGCACCGCCGAAACCCGGGTGCTGGCCCACGGCAGCGAGCTTGCCAGCAGCGAGCTGTGCCGCTGGATGGGGCTGGAACCCTTTACTCCACTTTATGAGATCCGCCGCCAGCGGCTGATCGACGGCCGCCCGGTGCTCCATGTCAGCCACCATCTGCTGGCGAGTCGCTTTCCCGATATCGCCAGCGCACCGCTGGCCAGCTCCCTCACCGAGCTCTATCAGCAGCGCTATGGCATAGGCCAGGGCGGGGCGAGTCTCGAGATCACCCCCTCGGCGGCACGCGGCGCCATCGCCCGCGCCCTCAATCTGGCGGAGGGGAGCGCGGTACTGCGGCTGGTGCGGGTCAATTACGACGAGCGAGGCGGTCTGGTGGATTGCGATATCGAGCACTGGCGGCCGGATGCCATCCGCATTTGTCTGGATACGCGAGCATTGCAGCCGCTCGCAGGCAAGCTGCAACAAACCCGGGTCGCCGATTAGACTCCAGCCAACAGAGCGGATCCCGCAGGATCCGCCGGGATCAGTTGTCGATATTGGGGATCATGTCGTCGAAGCTCTGGTAGCCGCAGTCGGCCAGTTGCAGCGACATGGTGTAGGTCTTGGCGTGCTCCTGCTGGCCGATGGCGGGGCGGTTGAGCTTGATCTCCTGATGCCAGTACTCCTTCATCCGGTCGATCAGCGCCATCGCCTCTCCCTCGTTGAGGTGCAGCTGGCAGAGCGCCATATAGTTGTTCGACTTGTGCATGTTCTCCACCAGATACTCCCCCAGCACCGACATTGCCTGCCGTGCCTGCTGGCGGGCGAAACGGCTGTGCTGCTCGAAGCTGATCCGCTCGCTGATGAGGAAGTGGTAACTGTTGTCGATACCGAGTTGCAAAATGCCGAGCTTCTCCAGCTTGCGCAGATAGAGGTAGCAGGAGGCATCGGTCAAGCCGTACTCCCGCTTGAGATCGATCAGCGTCTTGTCGCGCCAGAAGATATTGGCGAGAAAGGCGTAGAGCCCCGGCTCGTTGTGAAACGCCTCGTCCTGCTCCTGAGTGAAGACGGCGCGGCGACTCTGGGCGTCCTGAGTGCGATCCAGCAACTCCTCGAACGAGAGCCCCACCAGATGGCAGATCTCCAGCAGGGTATCGAACGGCAGCGAGGGCTTGTTCATCATCCGTTTCACGGTCGCGATGGAGACACCCATGGCTTCTGCCAGGGTCTGATAGCGGATCCCCTTGTCGGTCAGAGTCTTCTTCAGGGTGTCGAGAATATTGTTGGCCAGGGTCTGGCTGTAGGTCATGCCACTCTTCCTTGTTATCGCACTTTCATTGCATGGTTATGCCGAGTCAGCTTCTGACCTGTTTTTACCTTCAAGGCTCAGATATTGACACCGAAAAAACAGCCTAGAGAAAAAATCGCCTACAACGCCCATCAGGACAGACCAGTTGAACGATGAGGTCTCAGAATGTGACACCAGACAGTGCATATCTTTCAACCCGCAAACATTTTGCTAGTGCTGCATAGAACATCGCGCATAATCGAAACGTATCGAATTCAAGACCCTTCCTGGTTGAGAAATCGATTGTTTGCTTCCAAATTTTTATCTTTTAAACCGTAAGGTTTTTTCTCTTTCCTGGCATTGGGCGGCGCTGATAGCACCGCCCTTTTCTTTTCCCTGAATTCGCAGGTCAGGTCAAGGGCCCCGGCAAGGGGAAGTGTCACCGGCCACCCGCCGCCCACTGATGCGCCAGCCACCACGACCGTTCTGGCAAGGTATCCTAAACGATCATCAATACCGTGTTATTGCCATTCAATATATTTTAATGGCTTGCTTGGAAAGCTTCGCCAAATATAGAAAGGAATATAATCAAGTTATTTAAAACTCCAAAAACCTATCTTTTAAATGGCTTTTGTATATAAGAAAACAATATTAATCAGACCGCACACCCCATATCTGATTATCACACATCATGCCACTCCAACGAGTGCTGCCGGGAGAAATGAAAAGTCACCCACAAGAACCCATCCGCGTATCTGGTGGGCAACATGGCCTACGCATAAACAGCCTCAAAAGACCACCAAAAGCCACAATGGGAACAATCCCAAACCTCAAAAAGAGCAAAAAACAGGCAAAAAGATAGATTTTTTTCTCATGGTTTCACCTTGTGATGCGTTCAAAAATAATCGAAAAGAACCTGATGCCAATCAGTGACATCTGAGATGCCAATTTTTAGACAGCTCATCATGGCCACGCTCAAATGAAAATTTAATACCAATACAAATCAATAACATAGAATCAAAGTCTAACTCTCAGCCTGTCATTTGCCTCACCAGTTAATTATTTAAACCTCAATAAAGCTAAAACTCTAATAACACCATTTATTAAACAAAATGCCCCTGTTTGCAGCCAGTCATATTTAGAAAAATGGGGAAATCACTCTCTTGTTATTCAGAAATGTGCTGACTATACTGCGGCCCCTCTGTGAAAGCAGAGCGATGACGGAAATATAAAAAGCTTCATGGATTGAGCAATATAAATCACACGCAGTTCACGCAACACAAGGTTATTTATCCATGAACAAGTTTAATAAAATTGCCGCATTCTCCCTGCTTGCTCTGGCCATGAATGGCGGCGCCCATGCCGAAGGCTGGTATGCAGGTCTGGATCTGACCACCTCCAAGATGGATCTCGACGGTGACCTCCAGCGCGTTTATGACGCCAAGCTCATCGATGACCAACTCGACGGCGGCAGCCTGATCGTAGGTTACAGCTTCAAACCCTGGTTGGCCGTTGAAGGTGGCCTGCACGCCCAACAGATGGATCAGCTGACCTGGGTGACCTCCCCGATTGCAACCGGCTTTGCCGACACCACCATCGAAACCCGCAGCATCAGCCTGGCAGCCAAGCTGAGTCAGCCGCTGGCCTGGGGCTTCAGCGCCTATGCCAAACCGGGTATCGCCTACACCCGCACCGAAGTGGAGGTTGTCGGCAACGCCACCCTCCTCGGTTTCAGCGGTCAGGTAAACGAGAGCGCAACCAAGAGCAAGGTACACCCCAATCTGGAAGTAGGTCTGGACTACGCCTTCAACGACCACTTCTCTGCCGGTATCGGTTACGAGCGCCAGTTCGACGCCCTGAGCCTGGGTGACGAGCACTACTCACTGGATACCTTCAAGCTGGGTCTGCGCTACCACTTCTAAGTCGCGCCGCGTCAGTCACAATACAAAAGGGCCGCAGGTTTCAAACCTGCGGCCTTTTTTACTGCTCTTCTTTCCGAGCCCTGCGCGTTAGCAGATCTGGTCTTTACCCAACTGCTTGGCCTGATAGAGCGCCCGATCGGCACGCACCATCAGGCTCTCCTTCTGCTCATCCTGCTGATACTCCGCCAGCCCGAAGCTCATGGTAGCGGGCGCATGGGGGCAGATGGGCTCGCTCGCCATCAATGCCTGAAACTTGCTCGCCACCACCAGGGCATCCTCGCGGCCGGTGTTGGGCAACAACACCATAAACTCGTCACCGCCCCAGCGGGCCAGCAGATCGATCTCGCGGATATGGCGGCGCACCAGCGCCACTATGTTGATCAGAGTCTGATCCCCGGCGTTGTGGCCATAGCTATCGTTGATCTGCTTGAAGTTGTCCACATCCATGGCGATCACCGTAAACGGCTGATGGAAGCGGCGCGCCCGCTCACACTCCAGCTGCAACGCCCGCTCCAGCCGATAGCGACTGGCGGCGCCAGTCAGGGCATCGGTCTCTGCCAGCAGACGGTTCTCCTCGGCTTTCTGTTGCAGCGCCTCGTTGAGTCGCACCAGCTCGGCGGTGCGCTCGGCAACCTGCTGCTCCAGCGACTGATTGCGCCGCTCCAGCTGCTCCAGCAACAACTTGCTGGCGTGGATATCGCGATGGGCACCGATCATCCGCGCCACAGACCCGTCGGGATTGCGCTCAATGATGCGGCCGCAATCCTCAATCCAGAGGTAACTGCCATCCCGGCAGCGGCAACGATACTCGGCGCGATACTCATGGGCGCTGCCGCTCAGGCAGAGATCGAACTTCGCCATCACTGCCGCCAGATCGTCGGGGTGGATCACGTTCTCCCAGGTGAAGACGGTATTGCCGAGGGAGTGAGGCTCGTAACCCAGCATCCGGTACCAGCCCGGGTTACGATAGACAAAACCGGTATTGGCATGCCAATCCCAGATGCCATCGCTGGTCACCTCCAGAATGCCATGCACCACGGCCTCGCTGACATCCGAGATCCTGATCGTGTCACTGTCCTGCACCATAGCAGTTATCCTTGTTCTTCCGCCCCGCGCCACCACGGGGAATCGCGCTGTTGTCGTGAGGCGCTACCTTGGCATATTGCAACAGAACTGTCAGCCAGAACCCCACCGCACCACCGCTTCCCAAGTTATCGGCCACTCACGGCGCAGGCTGAATCAGGGTGGCCATAAGTGTGGCTCAAGCGCGCCCCATTTACCGGATTTAACTCACGATTCAGTCATTTGGGGGATGGGAATAAATGAGGGGATACCCAGAGGCCCCACAGAGGTCACTCGGCCAGAGTCAGCCGTGTAGGTTCGATTAGCGAAGCGTAATCGGACAGCAGGAACGGCATTGCGCCCTTCTCCCGTTTATTAAAAGGGCTGGGGATGAGGGGCAGGAAAAAAAGAGAGCTCGCGGTAAACGTTGGGAGTCACTACGCTCAGCCACAACCTACACAACCGGTAGGTTGGTGCTGAGCCTACGAAGTCCAACATAAGAACTTTTTTATTCACTGGTGAAAAGCTTGAAACAGCTCAATGATTTACATATTTTTCTCAGATATGCTATCGAGACATTTTATTAGCACGATAAGTCAACATTTTATAGGGATTGTAGAATGCGTTTAAGCAAAGTTAGAGTTCAAAACTATCGAAGTATTATTGATACAGGTGAGTTTGAAGTAGAAAGGTTTAAAACAATATTGGTTGGACCAAACGAAGCAGGAAAGACTGCAATTCTTCAGGCAATTCAGCAAATTAATCCACCAGAAGGAGCGAAAGCATTTAATGCACTACGTGATTACCCTCGGGCCCTTTACACAAGGATTAGTAGGAAAGAGATTTCCCCTGACGACATTCCAGTTGTGACAGCCCACTTTGAGTTAGAGGATGCCGATCTTGAACATATGCCAGAGCAAATAAAAGGAGAGGAAATATACTACACCTTCACTAGGTACTTAAGTAATAAAGAAACCCATAACTTAGTTGGTGTTAACAATCTTAAGTATAGCGATATAAAAAATGATTTCATAAGATTAACATCTTATTTAGATAGAGAATGTGCTGAAGACACAGTTAAACCTCATACAAGTAGCCTTAATAAAATAACAAATGATTTTTCTCCATCAACAAGCTTGTGGAGTAATGCCGTTGCTTTACAAAAGTGGCTTGAAGATAAGCTACCATTGATTGATGAAGAAGATGAAAAAGAAATAACTCGCTGGGAAGAACTTAACGCAAAATTAAGCTCAGAAATAGAGTTGTACAATTTTCTTTCTTATCTTTACAAAAACAAACCAATATTTGTTCTTTATAGTAACTACTTCCGCGTGAAGCCCATTATCCACTTGGGTAATCTTGCCACACGACTAGCATCTGGCAGCCTTGATGATGATGCATATGATTATGGAAATAGTTGCTTATTAAAGCTGCTAGGCTTCACGGCACAAGAACTTTCAGAACTGGGTAAAGTATCTGATCCAAACCATACTATGACCGATCTTGACAGCTTTCGTGAAAAGCTAGACAGGCGTAGTTATGAACTTAATGCTGCAAGTGTAGAACTAACAAAACAGATTATCCGCGTATGGAATCCTGATGACAACAAAGCTGAAGCCAGTCGGCTCAAGCTAACCGCTGATGGCCAGTACCTTAAAGTTGTAGTCGAAGACAATATTGGTGTTGAAATAGAACTTGATCAACGCTCAGAGGGTTTTCAGTGGTTAGTTTCATTTTTTATTGTTTTCTTTGCAGAGGCTAAAGGAAAACATAAGAACACCATTTTGCTTCTTGATGAGCCAGGTGTAAGCCTACATGCCCTAAAGCAACGAGAATTTAGGAAAACTATTTCCATGCTCGCTGACAATAACCAAACGCTGTACTCAACTCACTCACCATTCCTTGTAGGTCCAGATGAGCTTGATATGGTAAGGGTGGTTGAGCTAACGGATAGAAATGTGGGCACTAAGGTGCATACAACTATTTCATCCAGTGACCCAGCTGCATTGTTACCACTCCAAGAGGCTCTTGGTTATGATCTAGCTCAAAGCCTATTTGCCAACCAGAGAAATTTGATTTTAGAAGGTCTGACTGACTATTGGTATATAGACGCCATTTCTAATCTATTCAAGGATAATGGTGGTTGCTATCTACAAGAAAAAATTGCGCTTGTGCCAGCTAATACTGCCAGCAAGGTCGTTTACTTCGCCACAATCCTTACCTCACACAACCTTAAAGTAGCAGCACTACTCGACTCAGATAATGCTGGTAATCAGGCTGCTCAGCAAGAAGTTTTAGTACATCGCCTCGGCAATAAAAAAATCCTTCGCACATCTGACTTTTCAGTCCCCAAAATTGAACATGCTGAAATTGAAGATTTACTGAGGACCACATTGGTTGAGATCGCAAAATCTAGTCTTGGTTGGGATATAGCTACAGCTCTAGCTAATACCGGAGAAAAGCCTATTATCGACATTTTCCAGAGAGAGATCGGTAAAGATTTTTCTAAATATAAACTTGCCAAGGCGTTCTTAAGGTGGTCAAGGGATCACTCCATGTCCGACCTATCAGCAAATGAAATTGAAGGTTGCTCAAACCTCATCAACGCTATCAATGCAGCGCTAAAATAACTAACCACTTTAAGCTTATTCGCTCGGATAAGCCTTACAGCTTTCATCTCCGTTTTTATGAAATAGATGAAACCATGATAGGTAAAAGACATTATCAAACGGCGGTAAATCCCTTTACCGCCATCCAATCAATCACTCCCCCAACCTCTCCGCCAACCCGGAATAACGCTCGGTCTTTTTCCTTACCGCCTGTGCCAGCAGGGCGCGATCGCCGTAGAGATCGAGGCGGGCCTTGGCGCGGGTGATACCGGTATAGACCAGCTCGCGGGTCAGCAGCGGGCTGGGGCTGTCGGGCAGCACCAGCACGGTATGGGCAAACTCCGAACCCTGGGATTTGTGGATGGTCATGGCGTAGACCGTCTCGTGAGGCGGCAAGCGGCTGGGCAACAGGGCACGCAGGGTGCCATCCGGCTGCTCAAACCATACCTTTAACCGGCCAGTTTCATCGGGCAGGCAGAGCCCCATATCACCGTTGTAGAGGCCAACCCCGTGGTCGTTTCGCACCACCATCACCGGGCGACCGGCATACCAGTCGCCATCGCGGGCAATCAGGCCAGCCCGTGACAGGGCCAGTTCCAGCCGCTCGTTTAGCCCCAGCACCCCGAACGGGCCATCGCGCAGGGCGCAGAGGATCTGGAAGCTGTTGAATGCCTTGAATACGGCGGCGGGCGCTTCCCCCGCGCGGGCCGCCTTAAGATAGGCTCCATAACCGGCCACCCCCTGGGTAATCAGGGCGTCGTAGGCCTCCCCCGCCCAGGGGTGCAGGCTGATATCGGCGAATCCTGCGCCCCAGACTGATTCCACCGCCGTGGCATCGCCGCTGTTGCAGGCGCGCGCCAGCTGGCCGATGCCAGAGTGCTGATCAAAGCGCCAGCTCTTGGCCAGCAAACAGAGGCTGTCGCGCACCGGAGCCCCTGCGGGCGCGCCCTGCAGGCGGTAGCCAGTCTGGCGGGAGAGCCAATCCGCCTGCACCGGGCTGATGCCCTGTTCGATAAAGCTGCAGATATCGCCGAGCACGGCCCCCGCCTCCACCGAGGCGAGCTGATCCTTGTCGCCGAGCAGGATCAGGCGGGCATGGCTGGGCAGCGCATCGAGCAGGCGCGCCATCATCGGCAAATCGACCATGGAGGCCTCATCCACCACCAGCAAGTCGAGGTGCAGCGGGTTGCCCGCGTGATGGCGGAACTGGCTGCGCCCCGGAATGACCCCGAGCAGCCGGTGCAGGGTGCCCGCCTCGGTGGGGATCGCTTCAACCCACTCGGGGGGCAGATCGAGGGCCTGCAGGGCAGAGCCGATACTCTCGGTAAGGCGCGCCGCCGCCTTGCCGGTGGGGGCCACCAGCCGGATCGCCGGCGCCTTGCCCGCTTGCAGGCCGGTCTCCACCAGAATGGCGAGCAGTTTGGCGACCGTGGTGGTCTTGCCGGTGCCGGGGCCGCCGGAGATCACCGCAAAGGGGCGTGCCGCCGCGGTGGCCGCCGCCAGCTTCTGGCCGTTGCAGCAGAGCGCCTCGGGCACCAGCACATCCAGCTTGCTCAAGTCGCTCGCCGCCTGGGCGCTGGCGAGCAGCCCTTCGATGGCGAGCCAATCCACTTCATTGGGGAACACCAGATCCAGATACTTTTCGATAAAGTGGCGGGCGGAGAAGTCGGGGGCGAGGCGGGCCTTGAGCAGGGCACCGAACACCAACCCATAGTCGCGGGCAAACAGCCGCGACAGGGCGGAAGCAATCTCCGGCCATTCGGCACGTTCACTCAGGGCGCGCAGATGGCGGGCTACTCCCTGCTCATGATCGTGGTAGCGAGTGAGGTAGAGCCGCCCGTGCCAGAGCCGCAGCGGCCAGCGCGGGGCGAGCCCCTCATCCTGCTCGGTACCAACCAGGGGACTCTTTGCAAACAGGGCGGGCCAGCGGGCAGGATCAGCCAGATCCAGCAGCAGATCCCGGCTCTGCTGGGGATCCAACCCGAACGGCCGTAAAGCTCCACTCGCCAACATCTCAAGGGGCAGACAAACATGGCCGCGCCCCAGCTCGAAGCAGGTGAGCGCCGCCCCCAGCACCAGCTCGGGGCTGCCGCCAAGGTCGGCCACCAGCCTGGCAAATTGCAGATCCAGCTGGCGGATGCGGCCAACCAGCGCCAGTGTTTTCAACCGTTCAACCATCATTGCGCTGGTCGCGGTACTGATCATGGTGCCGCTCATGCCTCTACCTCGTTAAATGCTTGGGATCCCGCTGTTGGCAGCTCACTGCCTTCGCGAAACAACTTATCCAGCCCCAGCACCAGTTCACGGCTCGGGCGGGTATGGAAAATGCCCCCCTGCGGCATGCCGCGCAGGAACAGATAGAAGACCCCGCCAAAGTGCTGCTCGAAGTCGTAGCCCGGCAGGCGCAGGGTGAGCAGCCGGTGCAGCGCCAGCGAGTAGAGCTGGTATTGCAGGTCGTAGCGGTGCTCCGCCATCGCCCGCTCCAGCGCCGGACGGCTGTAATCGGCGGGGCTCATGCCGAGGTGGTTCGATTTGTAGTCGAGCAGATACCAGCGCCCCTGCCACTCGAACACCAGATCGATAAAGCCCTTGAGCATCCCCTGCACGGTGGCAAAGCTGAGCGGCTTGTTGCCCCGCGACAGCGGGTCGTGCAGCTGGCAGAGCGCGGTCAGCGCCGGGGCAGTCACCCGACCCATGGGCAGGAAGAACTCCAGCTCCACCTGTTTGCGCTCGGGGGCCAGATCCCGCAGCCGCACCGGTTCGCCAAAGCCGGTATCGAGCGGAGTATCGAGCACCGCCTCCACCTGCTGTTGCAACACGGGGGCCCAGCTCTCGTCGAAGCCATCTTGCGCCAGCAGGGTGGCGATATGCTCTGCCAGCGGCTCTCCCGCAGCGCTTTGAAAGTCGATGGTCTCGAACAGGCTGTGCAGCAGGGTGCCGGGGCGCGCCCCTTTCGGGAAGGTGAAGATGGAGGGCTGGGGGGCCTCGTCCGGTTGTTCTGCCGCCAGCGCAGCAGCCTCGGTGACGACCTCGTCATCGAAGCCTGGATTGGCCAAGACCCCCTTGCTGTGGCCGTGGCCCTGCGCCGCCAGACCGGAGTAGGAGCTGATCCACCAGTCCCGCTCAAGGGTGCCGCTAAAGTGGCGCACCTGCGGCTCGCCCAACTGCTCCTCCTCTGTCGGCAGCGGGGCCGGACGGGTGAGCGAGGGCTCACCGACGGCCACCCCGGGCAACGCCTGTGCCAGCTCGGTCAGGGCGGTCGCCAGCGTCTGTGCATCCCCCTCTTCGCCCTTTTGCAGCAGGTAGCCGATGGCGGTGTGGTGCAGGTCGGTCTTCTCCGACTTGCCCGCCCCCGCCCGCACCGGCGCCAACCCCAGCCAGGTGGCGTAGACGCCCCGGGTCAGGGCCACATAGAGCAGCCGCAAATCTTCCGCAAGGCGCTCCCTGTCCGCTTCGGCCAAGGATCCCTCGGCGCCGGTGAGATCGAGAATGGTGCGATTGCCCGCCTCATCCGCCTCGTGATAGAGCGGGGTCTCGGCGGTTCTGTGGCTGCAGATAAAGGGCAGGAACACCAGCGGGTACTCCAGCCCCTTGGATTTGTGGATGGTGACGATCTGCACCAGCTTGCGCTCGGATTCGAGGCGCAGAACCTGCTCAGCATCCTGCCCGTTGGGGCGGCTCACCGCCTCCCCCAACCAGCGCAGCAGGGCATACTCCCCATCCAGCTCGCTGCTCACCTGTTGCAGCAGCTCGCCGAGATGGAGGAAGTTGGTCAGCCGCCGCTCGCCATAGGGGCTCGCCAGCAGGGAGGAGGCGAGATTGCGCCGGTGCAGCAGGGCCCGCAACATGGCCAGCACGCCGCGGCGATGCCAGATCTTGCGGTACTCCATAAACTCCTGCACTGCGCTCTCCCACGCCCGCTCGTCGCTGGCCAGCCCATCGAGCGCCTTGGCATCGAGATCAAACAACCCGGTCGCCAGCGCCGCCCGCAGGCTGCGTTCTTCGCTCGGGTTCTGGCAGGCGTGCAAAATCAGCAAAATCTCCCGCGCCTCCACCTGTTCCAGCACGCTCTCGCGGTTCGACAGATAGACGGAGGCGATGGCGAGGCGCGCCAGCTCCTGCTGCACCAGCTTGCCCTCGGCGCCAGTGCGCACCAGCACGGCGATATCTCCGGCCTTCACCGCCTTGTCACCGATCAGCGCCTTACCCTCGCGGGCCAGGGTCAGCAGACGGTGGATCTCGGCAGCGGTAGCGCGGGCCATCTTGCTCTGGTAATCCCCCCGGTTGAAGGTGGGCTGGCCGGTCAGCTGCCAGCAGTGGAGCACTGGAGCGGCTTCGCCATCGAGCAGCAGCGCCTTGCTCTTGCCCTGCGCCTCCACTGGCAGGAAGGGGATATCCGCCTCGTAGATAAAGGGATCCTTGGCTCGCTCAAACAGGCCGTTGACCGCCCCCACCAGCGCACTGCTGGAGCGCCAGTTGCGCCCGAGGGTGTAGTGGGCGCTCACATTTCGCCGCGCCTGAATGTAGGTAAAGATGTCGGCGCCGCGAAAGCCGTAGATGGCCTGCTTGGGGTCACCGATCATCAGCAGCGCCGTGTCGCTATGGCCGCCGTAGAGGCGGTGGAAGATACGGTACTGCTGGGGGTCGGTATCCTGAAATTCATCGATCATCGCCACCCGATAGGTGGCGCGAATGCGCTCGCAGAGCCGCTCGCCAAGGCTGGAGCCAAGCGCTCCGTCGAGATCTTTAAGCAAGTCATCGAACGAAAGCTGATGGGCTTGGCGCTTGCTGGCCTGCATCCGGCTGCGCACTACTTTGGCGGCCCGTTGCAGAATCAGATCCCGAATACCGGGGCGGCTCGCCAGCAGCTGGTCTATCTGACTGAACAGCGGCAGGGTCGGCACAGCGCCCCCCTTCTTGAGGTTCTCCTCCAGCACCGTCTGGCCAAAGCGCTCCAGCTCCTTGGGAATGGCGTAGCCACTGCTTTCGTCTTGCGCCCAGTCGGCTATCTTGGCAAGCCAGCCTTCGTAGTTCTTGCCGGTGTAGCGGCTGATCTGGCCGTCGGTCTGGCGGCGGATCTCGTCCGTCTGCGCCAGCCACTCGCTCTTCACCGCAGCGATGCGGCTCATGGCCGCCTGATGGCGGGCGGCGAGGGTCTCGTCCCCCAGCGCGGGGTGGATCTCCAGCTCGCTGTTGTCGAGCCAGCTGCCCATCTCCCGCAGCAGGGCGGCGGGGCTCGGCCAGAGCGCACGCACCGCGCTGGCGAGGGCTTTATCCACCGGATAGAACTCGGCGCGCCAGTAGTCGCTCACCGCCTGCAGCCGAAGCTGGCTGTCGTCGGTAAGAAATTCGGTTTCAAAGAGGGCACCCGACTCGAAGGCGTTCTGCTTGAGCATCCGCTGGCAGAAGCCGTGGATGGTAAAGACCGCCGCCTCGTCCATCTGCCGCTCGGCGGCCAGCAGGCGGCGGGCCGCCAGCTCGTGATCCTCAACCTCGTCCAGCAGCTGGGCCAGCAGGGCATCATTGCTATGGCCGCGCATAAAGGCGAGCCGCGCCTCGTGAATGCGACCGCGGATCCGCCCGCGCAGCTCGGCGGTGGCCGCTTCGGTAAAGGTCACCACCAGAATTTCGGTCACCGAGAGCGGCCGTTCATGGGCGCTCGGCTGACCAGAATCGGCCCCCTCCTCAATGAGCGGGCCGTGGCCCAGCAGCAGGCGCAGGTAGAGACCGGCGATGGTGTAGGTCTTGCCGGTGCCGGCGGAGGCTTCGATCAGTCGTTCACCATGGAGGGGAAAACGCAATGTATTGAGCGGGTTAGCCATTATTTCAGCTCCTCCAGGGTCTTGAGCAGCGGAGTCAGGTGTTCGCGGGCCAGCGCCTGCAACTGCCCCAGCACCTCGTCATCGAGTTCGGGGAAGCAGCGGGCAACGTAAGGATCTTGCCCCTCCCCATTGATCATCCAGCCGCCGTTGAAACGGGTGAGGGCCGCCTTGTCGGCCGCCTCCGGCTTGTCGGGATCCTTCTCGATCGCCTTGAGCCAATCCCAGGCGGTGTTGGGGAAGAAGGGCAGCGGCCGCTTCATCCCCTGCGCCCAGCACGCCACCAGCGCCGCCAGCTTGGGCCGCGCCTCGTCGGCAGCGAGCGCAGGCAGTCGCAGACTCTGCTTGGCATCGAACAGCAGGGTGTCGCCGGGGGCGTCGCTCAATGAGAGACAGAGGTGCTGGATCCAGCCCAGCAGCAGATCCTTGCCGTTGAAGCTGCCGGGTTTGACCACCAGCAAACGCCCCTTCTGGGTGTCGATCCACCCTTGCAGCTGACCCTGAGTGAGGGAGATATCAATCTCCACCGCCTGTTTTTCTGACTCATTGGCAGCAACCCAGGGGCGCAGCCGATCCGCCAGCTTGCCCATCTCGGCATCCAGATCGTCCAGCAGCAGGCTGCCGAACCACCCTTGCGGTAGCAGGCCGGTGAGCTGCAACCGCTCGCGCCGCTCGGTACTTTCACCTTCCGCCAGATGGGCATCGAGCAGCAGATCTTTCAGCTGATAATGCTGCAGGCCATCCAGCTCGAACGGCTCGCTATCCTCGATGTTGGCTTCATTCAGCTCAAACCACACCTTGAGTCGGCGGTTGAGGAAATATTTGGTGGGCTGGCGATAGAAGCGCAGCAGCTCCGCCAGCTCCAGCCCCTGCTCCTTGCCCCATTCGGGAGGGAGCGGCAACTCGCCACTCTGGAAGTTGGCCGCACCGCGCACCGGATTGAGGGCGGGCAGCCAGTCGGCGGCATAGGTAAAGAGGCGCGAACCCGCCTCCGGGTAGAAGTAGTTGCGGCTGTAGGGGGTGAGCGGGTGCGCCACCATCAGATGGTTGAGCAGCCGCTTGCCGGAAGTTTCGTCGTCCAGCTCCTCATCCCCCGCCAGCACAAAGCCCTGCCGCACATAGTCGATCAGCTCCGCCAGCAGCACCGAGGGCACCTTGTCGCTGTTGTCCTGCGCACTGAAGCCCTGATAGCTGATATAGAGCCCCTGCTGGGCACTCAAGAGCGCCTCGAGGAAGAGGTAGCGGTCGTCATCGCGACGGGAGCGATCCCCCCGCCGCGACGCCACCGCCATCAGATCGAACCCCATGGGGGCCAGGGTACGCGGGTAGACGCCGTCGTTCATGCCGAGCAGGCAGACCTGCTTGAAGGGGATGGAGCGCATCGGCATCAGGGTGCAGAAGTTGACCTGACCGGCGAGGAAGCGCTGGCTGGAGCGGGACTCTCCCAGCACGCTGCCGAGGTAATCCTGCAGCAGGTCGGCGGTGATGGGCTGCTCGAAGCGGGCTTCGCCAAGCCGGGTCTGCCACTCGGCCAGTTGGCTGCGAATGAGCTGGAGCTGACGTTCTTCATCTTCATCGGCCAGATAGAAGCGCTCCAGCAGCGCCAGCAGGCAGGCGTTCCAGTCGGCCAGCGGCTGCGCCTGTTGCAGGCGGGGCAAAAACTCGGCCAGCGAGTCGACAAACCAGGCGAGCTTGCCGAGCGCCAGCCCCTGCTGCCCCTCGATATCGGCGTAGGGCAGGATGCCCGCCACCGGCTCGCCATCCCCCATGGCGAAGCCGAGCAGCATGCGGCGCAGGCCGAACAGCCAGCTGTTGCCGGACATGGGCGGCAGATCGAAACGGACGGGGTAGCCGTCGTCCAGCCCCCAGCGGATGCCGGTCTCCTGCACCCAGACCCGCAGCTGGTTGAACTCGTCGTCATCCAGCTCGAAACGGCGCAGCACGGCGGGCACCTCGAGAATGGCGAGCAGCTCCCCCGCCCCGAAGCGAGCGTTGGGCAACCTGAGCAGAGCGAGGAAGCTTTGCAGCAGCGGGCTCTCCTGACTCGCCGCCCGATCCGAGACCGCAAACGGGATCTGGCCGCGCGCGCCAAACACCGCCTGAATGTAGGGGCCGTAGCTGTTCACATCCGGCATCATCACCACCACATCTTTCGGGGTGAGGGTCGGGTCCTGCTCGAACAGCGCCAGCAGCCGGTCGTGCAGCACTTCCAGCTCCCGCATCGGGCCGTGGCAGGCATGGATCTGCAAGGATCCATCCGCCGGATCGATCGGGCTCTTGTGATGGCTGCTGTCGAGATCGAACTGACCGGCGCCTCGCTCGGCCAGCTCCAGCACATCCTTCTGGATGGCACGCAGCAGGCTGACATTGCCCTTGCCATCCACTTCGTCGATATCGACGAAGGCCTCGATTTGCGGCACCTCCAGCTCCATCAGCTGATGCAGGTAGTCGCGTCCCAGCTTGCCCATGGAGGCGAGCAGCGGGTTGGCGGGACCCTGCAATGTCTCGATATCGGTGCCGGGTTTGAGCTTGTTTTCGAGGCGCGCCAACGTCTTGCGATCCAGCAGATCCCCCCAGTAGTAACGGCAGGGGTTGGTGACAAACAGGTGCACCTCCACCTCCGGCCGGCTGCCGAGGGCCAGCAGCGCCTCCACATAGCGCGGCGGCAGCGCCGAGATGCCGAACACGAAGACCCGCTGCGGCAGCTTGCCCGGCAGATCGGCGGTACGCGCCAGCTCGTGGATAAACTCCTCGTAGAGATTGGCGCGATGGTAACCGCTCGGAGAGAGCACCAGGGTGCGGGCCACCAGCTCACGCCACAACTCGGGCTGCCAATCCTGACCGCTCACCCCGGCCAGATCCTGACTCAATCCTTCCCCCTCTTCCCAACGGGCGATCCAGTCCGGCCGGTAGACCAGATACTGGTCAAAGAGATCCGCCACCTTCTGGCAGAGCTGCCACAACCGCACCTGCTCGGGATCCTGGGAGGGATCCTCGTCCTCTCCACCGCCCAAATAGGCGGCGAGCGGGGCAAAAGCAGGACGATCCAGCAAGGCAGGCAGAATGGTCATCAGCTGCCAGCTCATGGAGCCCTTGTTGTAGGGGCTCTGGCGCGGCACATCTGCCAGCACCCGGGTGAACATCTCCCAGATAAAGCTGGCAGGCAGCGGAAAGTCGATATTGGCGGCGATGCCGAACGCTTTGGCCAGCTCCAGCTTGAGCCACTGGGCCATGCCCGGACTCTGCACCAGGATCTGCTCCCGATCGAAGGGGTGAGAGAGAGGGGCCTGCCGGATGCGGCTCACCAGCAGCTCTTTGAGCAGATCCAGCTGATTGGAGTGGTAGAGGGTAAACATGAGCAATTCCCGCCTGTGGATGAGAGGGGGCGAGGGAAAAGGCGAGCCATTTCCGTCACTTCACAAGAGAGGGAATTGTCGGGGATCGGGGGGGAAGATGCAAAAGGCTCTTGTGGCCAGCAGGCGGGCAAACCGCTGAATCATGAGGGGCGCCGCAGATTTGTGCCGTCACCTCACCTACCCGGAAAACGCAGACAGAAAAAAGCCGGTGCAGTTGCACCGGCCAAAAGGCATTGGAAAACTTGACTCTTCAGGGCATTACCAGTTTTTGCCGAGACGGGCATCCACACTGAAAGCCCCTGCTCCGGCCGCCGCCAGCGCCAGGAAACCACCGGCAACGGAGACGTTCTTCATAAACATCAGCATCTGCATCTGTTCTGCAGGCTGATAATGGAAAATAAAGGCAGCCATCAGGGTGAAACCGGCCAGCAGCACGGAGAGGCTGCGGGTAAAGAGACCGAGCACGACGGCAAGGCCACCACCCAGCTCAAGCAGGATCACCAGCGGCAACATAAAACCCGGTACGCCCATCGCTTCCATATAGCCCTGGGTTCCGGCGTAGCCGCCGATCTTGCTCCAGCCCGCCATTACGAACATCAGCGCCAGCAGTACACGACCCGCCAGCAGCGCTACATCTTTCATCTTGTCCATTTCATATTCCTCTTTTGTGTCACATCACCGCTGACTGCTTCAGGGTAGGTCAAATAACAGGGCTTGGCTGGCACTGGTCGCAACCAGCTCCCACCGATATTCATCACGACTGAGTACCCCGTCGCCGGGTCGGGCAGCCAGACCGTTGGCGGTCAACTCCCCTGAAATCATCTGCAGGTAACCGTGTCGGCCAGCCAGTGCCCATTCGAGCGTCTCGCCCGGGGCCAGTTCCAGCCGCCATACGCGGGCCTGTTGGCGGATCCGCAGCGATCCCGCCTCGCCATCCGGTGACGCCACCAGCGTCATGCCCGGTCTGGACTCGATCTTCTTCTGCTGATATCCGGGTGGCGTGCCGAACTCGTTCGGCTCGATCCAGATCTGCAACAGGGAGAGAGGATCCGTCTGCGAGGGGTTGTACTCGCTGTGGCGGATCCCGCTGCCTGCGCTCATCAGCTGGAAATCCCCTGCCGGGATCTGCTCGGCATGGCCGAGGCTGTCCTTGTGCTCTATGGTGCCTTGCAGCACGCAGGTGAGGATCTCCATATTGGCGTGAGGGTGGGTGGCGAATCCGCCACCCGGCGCAACCAGATCCTGATTGATCACCCGCAGTACCGAGTGCCCCATCCACTCCGGGTCATAGTAGTGACCGAAGGAGAAACTGTGGCGCGCGTCCAGCCAGCCAAAGTTGGCCTTGCCCCGCGCTTCTGCGGCTCTCAATTGCATCATGGTCTGCTCCTCACCTACCGGGACGGTTGATTAACGCTGTTTGCCGCTACCGATACCGAACGGAATACGGTATTCACTGCTCTGGTCAGCCAGGCTGACAGTCAGGTTGCCCTGGGTACGGCTCGGGATCCGCACCTGCTGGGTGCCTGTCAGATTGGCGTGGACTGATGCCAGCAGATCGCCAGACTCGTCACGCACTTCCAGCATCGGATTGGCTTTGCCATCCATTGCGGCAGTGGCGTTCCAGTTCACAAACAGCACACCGGGCATGGCGTTGAAGTCAGCCGGTACGGAAGCCTGGGCGAAACCAGTGGTCATCAGGCCTGCAACGGCCAGCATCTTGATTACGTTTTTCATGTTCATTCACTCTCTTGTTTTATATGTCATTGCCAAGGCCTTTTCGGCCAGAATCAATGCATCCATGCAAGAGGTTATTCAAATAGTGTGTTGTTCTTTCACCGACGTCAGACAGACCGATTTGGTGTGTCACAGTGCGGAACTACCCGCATATTTGGCCGCTCGACGTTCCTGCCTAAGCGTTGATTGAATATTAAAGTGACATGACCTAACTTGTTAGCGAGATAAACTGGCAAACATATTCAAAAAAATTGAAGGTGAGGAATGGCCAAGGAATCGAACAAAGAACGGGCGCTGACCCTGGAGGCAATCCGGGTGCTGGACGCCATCGACCGCCGCGGCAGCTTTGCGGCGGCGGCCGACGAGCTGGGCAAGGTGCCCTCGGCATTGAGCTATACGGTGCAGAAGCTGGAAGACGAACTGGATGCCATGCTGTTTGACCGCAGCGGCCACCGCACCAAGTTCACCCCGGCCGGACGCATGCTGCTGGAGCGCGGCCGGGTGCTGCTGGAGGCAGCCGAACATCTGGTAGGCGAGACCCGGGCATTGGCCCGTGGCTGGGAGACCGACATCACAGTCGCCGTCGATGCGCTGGTCCCGGTGCAGGCCCTCTACCCCTTGGTGGAGAAGCTGGCCGAGCAGACTGATACCCGACTGCGGCTGCGGGCCGAGGTGCTGGCGGGTAGCTGGGAGTGTCTCGAAGATGGTCGCGCCGACCTGCTTATCTCCTCCATCAATCCGGACATCATGATGACCGGCATCAAGCATCAGGTGATCAAGGACGAGGTGATGCTCTACGTCGCCCATCCCGATCATCCGCTACATCAGGAGCCGGAGCCTCTGGCTGACGAAACCCTGCGCCGCTACCGCGCCATCGCGGTGGCCGACACAGCCCTGCGCAAACCGGTTCTCACCTACCGCCTGCTGGACAAGCAGCCGCGTCTCACCGTCAGCACCATGACGGAGAAACGGGATGCCCTGCTGGCAGGGATCGGTGTCGGCACCATGCCACAAAGCTGGATTGAGGAGGACATCCGGGCCGGACGGCTCAAGGTGATCAGCCCCGAATATCGCCATCAGCTCCAGGTCGTGCTGGCCTGGCGGCGGGACACCATGGGCAAGGCTAAAAGCTGGCTGGTGCGGGAGATACCAAAACTGTTTGCGGCTGGTGAGAAATGAGATCCAGTTAACAGAAATGTTAATTGCGTGCCTCACTTGACGCCCAATATCTTTGCTGATTTCATAGCCGCCTCATTGAACCCATGGAAGCTGTAGAAAATGAAAAAGAGTTTGCTGGTTGCCCTCACCACCCTGCCCCTGTTTGCCAATGCCGGCCTGATGGATTCGCTGACCGACAGCGTCACCAGCAGCGTCAAGGATGCGGCCAGCACTGCCGTATCCGGTGCCATGGACAACGCATCCAACGAAGCCATCAAAAAGGCGCTGGATATCAAGGAAGGCGGCTCCAACAAGCAGGCAGTCAAAGATAAGCTGGGCTCTCCTGCCTCTACCAAGACCGAGGCCGGTCTGGAAGTGTGGACCTATGATCTGGATGCCTTGAACAAGGCCTCTCCGCTGCTGGCAGAAACCACCAAAACCCTGCTGAAAGATACCGACGCCGCCAAGAAAAACGTGGTCATCAAGTTCGAAGGCGAAACCGTCAAGAAAGTAGACCTGACCGACAAGGCTCAAGGCTAAGTTCGCTCGTCCGGTGGAGTGGGCTGAACACCCGCACCGGCACAGATAGCAAGAGGGGGAGCATCAGGCTCCCCCTCTTTTTATTGGTAATCGCCTGCGTTCAGCCAATCTGCTGCTCAACGCAGTAAGCACAAAAAGGGTGGCCTCGGCCACCCTTGGGTTGATAACAGCTGGCGTTGTTACTGGTTCGCTTCGGCGAACTGCTTCATCGCTTCGGCGTGCTTGGTCATGCCGGCGGCACGCTCGTTGAGCTTCTTGATGAACTCCGCCTTCTTGGCAGGATCCTCGATGCGATCATAACGTTGCTGCAAGTTGGCCTGGATCTGCTCCGGGGTCATGTTCTGCATGCGGGCCATCTTGTCGTGGCGACCACCGTGGTGTTTGCCACCCATCATGCCGCCGTCCATCGGGCAATCCACCATGGCACCGGGCTGGCCGGTGGGGGCCGCTTCGCTGGCTGCATAGGCGCCCAGCGGCAGGCCAAGGATCAGGGTGGCGGTCAGCAGGGTTTTGGTCAGCTTTTTCATGGTCTATCTCCTGTAGGGATGATTCTGGTTCGGCGCTCTTGCCTTGCCCTCAAGTAAACACCCTATCGGTGTCTGAACTTTGCCAGCATCGCCCTTTTTTGTAGCAGAGTGTGGCATCGTGCGGATCTGGCACACTTTGACACAAACCGCAGGGCGGATTTTCGTATACTCGTGCCAACGCCAAGCAGGGGAGGTATTCATGAACCAGGGCAACACCCACATTCTGGTGGTCGACGATCACAGCGAGATCCGCGATCTCTTGAAACGCTTTCTGGAACAGCACGGCCTGCGGGTCAGCTGCGCCCGGGATGGCAAGGAGATGAAGCGACTGCTGGAGGAGCGGGAGTTCGACCTGCTGGTGCTGGACCTGATGATGCCGGGTGAAGATGGTCTGACCCTCTGCCGCGAGCTGCGGGTCAAATCGAACCTGCCCATCATCATGCTCACTGCCATGGGGGAAGAGACCGACCGCATCATCGGATTGGAGATGGGGGCCGACGACTATCTGGCAAAGCCTTTCAATCCGCGCGAGCTGCTGGCGCGCATCAAGGCGGTGATGCGCCGCACCCAGGCGGATAACCAACCCGCCGCCGAGACCCTGACCCGGGATCTGCGCTTCGATCGCTGGCTGCTCGACGTCAATCGCCGGGAGCTGGTCGATGAAGATGGGGTCGGTCTGAGCCTCTCCACTGCCGAATTCGATCTGCTCAAGGTGTTTCTCGAACGCCCGCAACGGGTGCTGAGCCGGGATCAACTGCTGGATCTGGCCCGTGGCCGCGAGGCGGTAGCCTTCGATCGCGCCATCGATACCCTGGTGAGCCGCCTGCGCCGCAAGCTGGAGCGGGATCCCAAGAATCCGGAACTGATCAAAACCATCTGGGGTGGTGGCTATATGTTCTCCGCCGACGTGACGCAGGTTTAAGCAGTGGGCACCTTGCGACGACTGTGGGCACGGATGTGGCCCAAGGGGCTGACCGGCCAGATCATTCTGGTGGCGCTGGCGGGGTTGATCCTGATCCAGCTGCTCAGTATCCAGATCTACCGCACGGATCGGGAGGAGGCGCTCGGCTTCGTCAACAGCCGCAACGCCATGCAGCGGATCATCTCGGTGGTCAGGCTGCTCTCCCTCTCCCCCCCGTCCCTCTATGACGAGATCCTCAAGGCGAGCCGCAGCGAGACCCTGCTGCTGCGCCTCTCCGACGAGCCGCTGCAACCGGATAACCGCAGTCCCCGCTTCGAGCAGCTGGTGCGCTCGCGCCTCAACTACCCTCCCGGCCTCACTGTCGAGATCAGTGCCGAACTGAAGGAGGATACCCAGCGCAGCAAGGCGTGGGAACATCATGCCCGCATGATGCGGGATCGCAAGGGGCCGCCCCCGCCGCGGGATATGCGGCTCTACGGCTCCATCGAACTGCCGCAGGGGGGCTGGCTGCAGTTCAGCTCGCTGGTCGACAAGGAGGCGGGCAGCTGGTCGTGGCAGACCACCTTCAACCTGATGCTGGTCGCCAGTCTGGTGATCGGGCTGATGGTGCTGCTGTTTCGCCGCGCCACCCGCCCGCTCAAGCAGCTGGCAGGCAATGCGGAGCGGCTCGGACGGGGGGAGGATATCGAGCCCTTGAAAGAGGAGGGGCCGACCGAGATCCGCGAATCGATTCAGGCCTTCAACCGGATGCACACCCGGCTCGACCGCTTCGTGCAGGACAGAACCCGGATGCTGGCGGCCATCTCCCACGATCTGCGCACCCCCATCACCAGCCTGCGGCTACGCACCGAGTTTCTGGCCGATGGCGAGGACAAGGAGCGCATCCAGCAGACCCTGCAACAGATGGAACAGATGCTGGCGGCAACCCTCAGCTTTGCCCGCGAGGAGGGACAGCAGGAGGCTACCCGCGAGCTAGATCTGGTCAGCCTGCTGGTCAGCCTGTGCGATGACTATGCCGATACCGGCCAGCCGGTCACCTGTCTGGCGGAGGGCAAAGAGGTCTACGCCTGTCGGGCCAACACCCTGCGCCGAGTGCTGCAGAACCTGATCGGCAACGCCATCAAATATGCCGGCAGCGCAGAAGTGTCGCTGGAGCGGCGCAAGGAGGAGCTGTTGATCCGGGTCTGCGATAACGGGCCGGGGATCGATCCGGCGCGGCTGGAGGATGTGTTCAAGCCGTTCGTGCGGCTCGATGAAGCGCGCAACACCGAGTCAGGCAGCGTGGGGCTCGGGCTCTCCATTGCCCGCACTCTGGTCCATCAGCACGGCGGCGAGCTAACCCTGCTCAATCGGCCACAGGGGGGACTGGAGGCGCGGATCAGCCTGCCGCTGTAAGTAGTCACTCTATCCGCCAGCCTTGTCATGGCGCCATTTGCATCATGCAAACTTCATCATTTGGGCGCTTGTTCTTCGATGAGAAAGGCGGTGATAATCGATGACCACGGGACGGTATACGGCAACGGATTGGAGCAAGGATGGCCTCTTCCAGGACAGGAGTCATAGTCAGTATCGGGTGGGGGCTCCTGCTACTCGCCCTTGCTCTGCCTGTCTGGGCCAAAGCCCCGGAAGAGCCGATCATCATTACCAACTCCAAAGCCTGGCAGCCCTTCTCCTATATCAATGAGTCGGGCCAGCCGGATGGCCTGCTGATCGATTTGTGGCGTGAATATGCCAGGGTGACCGGCCAGAAGATCGAGTTCAGGCTGGTCGACTGGCAAGGCTCCCTCGACCTGCTCCATGAGGGGAAAGCGGATGTTCACGCCGGACTGCTCTGGTCGCCGGAGCGAGACAAACTGTTCGACTATGGCCGGCCTCTCGCCCAGCTCGACTCCCAACTCTTCTTCTCGAGCGAACTGCGCGGCACCGATGTACATTACTACCTGCTCCATGAAACGGTCGGTGTGGTAGCCGGTGGCTACGAGGAGTATTACGCCAGACGCTACTTCCCCGGCACCAGACTGCAGACCTTCAATGACAATGACACCCTGCTGGCGGCGGCCTTTCGGGGCGACATAAAAGCCTTTATCGCCGATCTGCAGGTCGCCAACTTCTACATCTATACCTCCGACGATCCCACCCGCTTTATTCCGGTTCGCCACCTCTATACCGACCAGATCCGCTTTGCAGTGAAAAAGGGCGACCTTGCCCTGTTACACCGGCTGGAAGAGGGGTTCGCCAAGCTCAAAGAGAGCGATCGAGAGCGGATCATCCGAAAGTGGATGCATGTCGAAACCGTCTACCCCATCCATCTCGGTCCCTGGCTACTGCTGGCCGGAGCATTGATCATGGTGGCCTACATAGTGCAATTGCGCCGCGCCGTTGCCAGCCGTACCACCGAGTTGAGCCGCGCCAACGCCAGACTGGAGAAACTGGCCAGTACCGACCCCCTGACCGGCCTGCTCAACCGACGGGCATTTATGCCCGCCATGGAGCAGCGGCTGGCAAGCGGGGAGCCCTGTGCTCTGCTGCTGTTCGATGTGGATCACTTCAAGGAGACCAATGACCGCTTTGGTCATGGCATCGGGGATCTGTTGCTGGAAAAGCTGGCCACGACTGTGACCAACCTGTTGCCTGAAGAGGCTCTGCTGGCCCGCATCGGCGGCGAAGAGTTTTGCCTGCTGCTGCCGCTGGCCACATTGGCCGAGACAGAACAATGGGCAGAGCGCATTTGCCTGGAGAGCAACCGGCAGACCCTGCACACCAGCAGCGGCGAGGTGACCCTCTCCATCAGCACCGGGGCAGTCTGGGTCGCCGCAGAGAGAGAGGCTGATGCCGACCAGCTACTACGGCAGGCTGACGCCCTCATGTATCAGGCCAAGGGACTGGGGCGCAATACCTGGCAAGCCGCCCCCTATCAGGCATAGTCCCCTGACGGAGGCGCAATAAAAACGGCCGCCATCGGAAGATGGCGGCCGCATAACAGGTTCCCTATCAGAAGTTGTAGGTCACGCCCAGGTTGTAGCGGCGACCATCCAGCACAGTGCCATAGCTGCTGTAATCCACCGTCTTGTCGAACAGGTTGTAGACCCCGGCGGTCAGATCCAGATGCTTGTTGGCCTTGTAGACCAGACCCATGTCAAAGAAGGTGTAGGAAGGGGTCCCCTCCGCCATCTTGACCCGGCTCAGGTACTCGGAGGTCTCGCCACGGAAGTTTACCCGTGACCAGAGGCTGAGATCCTCGGTGGTTTGCCAGTCAACACTGCCGTTGAACATGTGACGGGGCATCTGGTTGAGGGCATGACCCGCCAGTGGACCACTCTTCTGCTCGGACTGGGTAAAGGTGTAGCTGGAGCTGACCGACCAATCCTCATTGATGGCCCAATCCATCATCCCCTCGACACCGCGCATGTTCGCCTTGTCGACGTTGACCCGATCACTGATGAAGTCATAGCTGTGACCATTGAGGGTACAGGCGGGATCGCTCTTGCTGGTGCAACGACGCACTTCGGAGATCTTGTTCTTGAAGTCGGTGTTGAACAGGGTAACACCGGCGTTAAAGCCCTGATGACCGTTCCACAGCAGGCCGATCTCTTCACTCACGCTAGTCTCGGGTTTGAGGTCCGGGTTACCGACCAGCATGCCATCCAGGCTGCCACCACCGGTGACCTGACCCCAGTTGGCCGCTGACATCCGCAAGTCAGGGGAGCGGTAACCGGTGGATACGCCCCCTTTCAGGGTCCAGCTATCATCCAGATGCCAGACGCCGTAGAGGCGCGGGCTCCAGTGAGAGCCGTAGTTCTGGTCCCGATCCATGCGGGCGCCACCGGTCAGGGCAAAGCTGTCAGTGAGTGACCACTCATCCTCGACAAACATCGCCCAACTCCAGCGGGTCAGCTGCTCGGCAGGGTTGGCCACCTTCAGGGTATTGCCCTGATCGTGCAGATCCTCATAGCGATACTGACCACCAACGCTCAGGTAGTGATCACCCAGAATAAACTGGGTATGGGTATCTGCGATGGTGTTGGTGAGCTCCATCTTGCGGCCGGGGTTGGTGTTGGTCTCCTGCTGCAGATAGCTGCTGGAAGAGCCGAAATCATACTTGCCATCATGGGTCAGCGCATAGTTGGTGCGCTCGTAGCGGTTAAGGCTATCTTTCGCCTTGGCAGCCAGCGAATTGCCGGCCGTGCGATCCCGATCCTGCAGACTACGACTGGCTTCCAGATCGAAGCGGTTATGATCATCAGGCTTGAAGCTGAACACGGCCGTGCCACTGCGAGTCTCCTGCTCGGCAAAACCCTGGATAAATTTGTCTTCACCACGATGTGCGAGCTGACCATTGAAACGCAGCCCCAACACGCCATCGATCAGTGAACCTGCGGTATAGGCATCGGTCTGGAAGCTGTTGCCGGCATCCTTGTTCTCCTGGAAGGTCGAATCAGCATGAACCGAGCCCTGCCAGGCCAGGCCGGTGGTCTTGCGGGTAATCACGTTAATCACGCCCCCCATGGCATCGGAACCATAACGGGATGACATGGGGCCACGGACGACCTCAATGCGCTCAATCGCCTGCAGTGGCGGCAACCAGCCCTGCTCGATACCCGGACCATCGCTGTTCGGGCGAGTGCCACGGCTATCCACCTTCTTGCCATCAACAAGCATCAGAGTGTATTTCGACCCCATACCGCGAATGCTGATATCACTGCTGCTGCCACCGCCAGTCACCACAACACCGGGCACATCCTTCAGGGCATCGGTCACATCGCGATATGCCCGCTTTTCCAGCTGCTCACGGGTAATCACAGAGATGGAGGCAGCTGAGTCTTCAATCTTCTGCTGGAAGCCGGAAGCGGTGACGACCATCACCTCTTGTTCGGCAGCATAGGCCTGGGTCGCAAGAAGGGAGCAGATCAGCAAGGCAAGCTTGTTCGGTTTCACTGTTGTCATGTTTTAGCCTGAACATTTTTAGTAGGAAGGTGACGTATTCCCTTACTTCACTCATTACAACGCCCTAGCATCCGGCCAGGCGCAGCATTAGAAAAGGCTCATTTGAAAAGCACTTTATTAATCAGCTCGCATTGTAACGACCCCGCCCCGATTATTCAAACAATAATCATTATCATTTATCTCGTGTGGTATTCCTGCTACAAAACAGCTCATTCTTGATAAGAGACTGTTTTAATGGAATAAATCCATACACAAACACGGGAATTAAACAAACAAGCGGAAGCGATGACGTACCGTTGCAAGATGGCCTGATTTAATCCTCAAGCTCTATCAGCTCGCAGCGGAACAATATGGCCAAGATGGGATGTGCTGCGATACAGAGGTGGAAATAGTAGCAAGAACGCCAATAGGGGAAGGCATTGGCATCGTGGTGGATGTCGGCAGCTCACCAGCAGGCTAAAACATCAAAACCCGGTCGTGAGACTGGGCTTTGTGTTGGTTCTGGTGTGCAAACCTGTGGGACTTATGGGCAAAAACCGCCCATAGAAAAAAGGCCTTCCCAGATGGGAAGGCCTTCAAATTAGTGGCGGAGCGGACGGGACTCGAACCCGCGACCCCCGGCGTGACAGGCCGGTATTCTAACCGACTGAACTACCGCTCCGCATTCGGTTAGCTTGCGCTAAATTGTTTGCCGCGTCAGTGAGGTGTCATCCTCGCAGCCAGTGACGTGATTCTTCACATCGCTGTTTAATTGGGTGCCTGGCAGTGTCCTACTCTCGCATGGCGAATGCCACACTACCATCGGCGCTACCGCGTTTCACTTCTGAGTTCGGCATGGGATCA
>NZ_JBFODG010000015.1:0-162558 GCF_040908215.1 Aeromonas sp. R5-4
TGATCCCATGCCGAACTCAGAAGTGAAACGCGGTAGCGCCGATGGTAGTGTGGCATTCGCCATGCGAGAGTAGGACACTGCCAGGCACCCAATTATACGGTGATGTGAAAACACATAGCCGGCTGCGAGGATGACACCTCATAAGAAGCGGCAAATGATTTAGCGCAAGCTAACCGAATGCGGAGCGGTAGTTCAGTCGGTTAGAATACCGGCCTGTCACGCCGGGGGTCGCGGGTTCGAGTCCCGTCCGCTCCGCCACTAATTTGAAGGCCTTCCCGATTGGGAAGGCCTTTTTGCTATGGGCGTTTTTGTCCATAAGTCCCACAGATTTGTACGCAAGAACCAACACAAAGCCCGGTTTCATAACCGGGCTTTTGTATTTTTAGCGCCTTAAACCACCAATATCTGGCTTTTCTCTGCCAAGTAAGAGTGCCAGATAGCCGATTATTTCCACCATTTTCTGGCTATATCCGAGCTCCGTGAGTTTCATTTGCGGCCACCTGAACGAGTCTACAGGCGGTCAAATCAGGTTTCTGTCGCTTGCTGACTACAGGACAGTCCCATATTGACCACCCCCTCTTCCATCTGCACATAGATCTTGAAGCCCAGCAGCTTGGCTAGGTTGGGAATACCGAGATTGCCGTATTAATCAGGTATCGTTCAAGCAAAGAGGCCTTCCCGACGGGAAAGCCTCTTTGTTTTATCTATCAGCTGATTAGCATCACTCGGTCTATTTATCAGGGCTTCTCTTTGTTGCCAATGCTCAGGCCGAGCTTGATGGAGAGGGCCGCCAGTAACAGCAGCATCATGATCAGGGAGAAGAAGTTGCTGCCAAGCTCCGGGTATTGCACCTTGAGCAGCGCGGAGTGGCCGAAGACACCGATAAAGAAGCAGAGCAGGGTGCAGATGGGGGTGTTGCCCACCATGGGTTCATGGCGATAGTGCTGGAACAGCTGATAGGCCGCCAGCCAGAGGGCAATCAGCGGAAAGAAGGAGAAAGGCACGACCGAGTTGGTCAGCACGGCCAGAGAGGCATCGCCACAGATACCAATCAGCATGGCCATGGCGAGCGGTTTTTTCGGGATCATAAGCTGTTCAGGCATGTCGTTCTCCATCCTGTGGTCATGGGTGAGGTTCACGGCGCTTCTGGTTTTGTACCTCGGCGCCCATGGCGATCATCCGCAGTTGGCGAATTGTTCGGTCGGAGAGTGCCCGGCACTCTTCGCTGGTCATGTCGAGCGCATCGGCACCGGCACTGAAGACGATGGTAACCATGGCTTCTGCCTGGATGTAGGCATCTTCCCGTGGTGCTTCGGTGGTGGCTTCCAGATAATCGGTTAGCTCGGCAATGAAGTGCTGGATTTCGCGAGCCACCGCCTGACGAAAGGCGGCCGAGGTGCCGGAGCGTTCCCGCAGCAGCAGCCGGAAGATGTTGGGGTTGTTCTCGACGAACTCCATAAAGGTCTGCACCGAGGTGCTGATGACACTGCCACCACCGGCAATGCGCTGGCGTGCCTGGCGCATCAGTTGGCGTAGGGTGAGACCTCCTTCGTCAACCAGGGTCAGGCCCAGTTCCTCCATATCGCGAAAGTGGCGATAGAAAGAGGTGGGCGCGATACCCGCTTCGCGAGCGACTTCCCGCAGGCTGAGATTGGAGAAACTCCGATTGGCGCACAGTTGGCTGAATGCAGCATCGATCAATGTACGCCGGGTTTTTTCTTTTTGTTGAGCGCGAATACCCACGAAATCAGTCACCTTCAGCTTAACGAGGACAAATGATAACCCGAAGGCGCCTCAGGATCAGGTTTGTATCCTACTTTTTTACCATTGACCGTGAGGAAATCACCATAGAAAATGGCTAACAGCTGTTCGCTGAAAGGATGCAATGAGATGGCCAGACCCCCCATTATTTTCACCAATACCCTGCTGTTCTCCCTCTCCGGGATAGTGGCGTTGATTGTCGTGCCCTGGTACGGCATGAGCCACGGTTACGATCTCTGGCAGTGGGCCAGTTTCCTGTTGTTGTTCTGCCAGAGTGGTCTCTCCATCACCGCAGGCTATCACCGGCTCTGGTCGCACAAGGCTTACAAGGCGCACCCCGCTTTGCAGTGGTTATTTGCCATCGGCGGTGCGTTGGCGCTGCAGAATTCTGCCCTGCACTGGTCGGCCGATCACCGCCGTCACCATCGTCATGTGGATGACAACGATAAAGACCCCTACAGCGCGGGGCGCGGTTTCTGGTATTCCCACATCGGCTGGATGCTGCGGGAGCATCAGGGAGATCGCTATGGCGATTACAGCAATGTGCGTGATCTGCAGAACAACCCGGTGGTCGCGTTTCAGCACCGTCACTATCTGACGCTGGCACTGGCGGCCAATCTGGGGCTGCCGCTGCTGCTCGGCCTGTGGCACGGGGATATGCTCGGCATGTTGTTGCTGGCAGGTGTCTTGCGGATGGTGATGACGCACCACACCACCTTCTTCATCAACTCGCTGGCCCACATCTGGGGCAGTCAGCCCTATACCGATCGCAATACCGCTCGCGATAACGGCATCCTGGCCTTTTTCACCTTTGGCGAGGGGTACCACAACTTTCACCACCTGTTCGAGAATGATTACCGCAACGGCATTCACTGGTGGCAGTTCGATCCGACCAAGTGGTTGATCCGGCTCGCCTCCTGGTGCGGTCTGGCGGGAGATCTCAGATCTTCGCCGGAGGAGCGTATCGAACAAGCCCGGCTGCAGATGCAGCTGAAACGGGCACAAGCCAAGTTGCGCAAGCAGGAAGATCGCGAACTGTGGCAGGCGCTGCTGCAGGAGGAGTACGACAAGCTGAGCCAGCAGTTGCAACACTATTACGCCAGTCGCAAGCGGCTGCTGGACCTGCGCAAGCGCAAGGCGCTGGCGCGCTATGACCGCCTCAAGCTGCAACTGGAGTATCGGGCCCTGCGTGACGGCTTCATCGCTGGTAAACGCAACTGGAGTCGCCTGCTGGCAGGTATTGCATGATGCCGTCCGGTTATCACAGAGACTAAAAGAGAAGACCGCCTGCTGGCGGTCTTCTCTTTTATGATTCAACTCAAGCTAGTTGGCTTGGCTCTGCTGTTGCTGCAACTGATCCAGTGCCTGTTGTTCCTGCTGGCTGAGACCCAGTTGTTCACAGGCCTGCTCAAAGCTGATCCCCGGATGGCGCATCATGATATCCAATAACGGGAGGGCTTAGTTGGCTTGGCTCTGCTGTTGCTGCAACTGATCCAGCGCCTGTTGCTCCTGCTGGCTAAGACCCAGTTGTTCGCAGGCCTGCTCAAAGCTGATCCCCAGATGGCACATCATGATATCGATGGCGGGCAGATAGTTTTTCATAGCTTCTTCCATGGTGATCCTCCAGACCCGTCACTTATGCCCTGAACCACTCGGTGCGGCAATTAGACTTTAGGCTTAGCCTGCCCATTTGATAAGCACCCCTGCCACTGGGGGAGGGAATTTGTTACCCTGCACCATGATAAAAACGGTTGCCGTATGACTGCGAGCAACAGGTGAGGAGCAGGGCATGTTATTGAGTTTCTTGATCATCGCTTCAGGTTGGTGGCATATCCGTGCTGCCTACGGTGCAGACAGCCGCCAGTTCTATATCAGCAAGCCGCTGACCATGCTGCTTATCATTGCGTTGGCGTTCGGCTACCAGAGTTATGACCACGATGGCTCACACGCCTGGATCCTGCTTGGCCTCTGCCTCTCGCTGGCGGGCGATGTGCTGCTGATGCTGCCAAGCGATCGCTTCATTCAGGGGTTGGCGGCATTTCTTGTCGCGCATCTCTGCTATATCGTCGGTTTTGCCCAGGGGCCGTTGTTGCTCAATCTGGTGGATGGTTTGCTGCTGTTGCTGATCGCCGGCATGGTCTTTGGTCTGCTGTGGGGCAAGCTGGGGGAGATGCGGATCCCGGTCTTCTGCTACATGCTGGTGATCATCGGCATGGCCTGGGTGGCTGCCGGTGCCTGGCACGCCTCTCTCACTGCCGGTTCTGCCGCCGCTCTGGTGGGGGCGCTGATGTTCCTCTTCTCCGACAGCATGCTGGCGCTCGATCGCTTCCGCCGCCCCTTTCCCCACGCCCGCGCCTGGGTGATGAGTAGCTACTTCGCAGCACAATTCCTGATTGCAGGGTCGCTGGCGGGATAACGCTTTCTGGTTGAGTGCAGGTAACAGATAACGAAAAACGGGCATTGGCCCGTTTTTCGTTTTATGCCCGGCGTTTTTCACGCCTCTAGCGGTTCGGCATCCGCTGCCCGGGGGGCGGGGGATTTGAGCAACAACATCAGGCCGCTGGCGATCAGCAAGAAGATCCCCATGATGTAGAACACCTGGTTGTAGGCCATGATGGCCGCTTCCCGGTTGATAGTATTGGCCAGCATGGCGTGGGCTTGCTGCTGGGCTATCTCGGGGCCTGAACCCTGCGCCATCATGTTCTGGGCCAGCTGCAGCAGATAGCTCTGCCCCTCGATACTGCTGGCGGCCAGAGTGCTGCCAATCTGCAGCACATGGGTGCGGGTATCGTTGTCGAGCAGGGTCGCGATGATGGCGATACCGAACGCACCACCGAGGTTGCGCAGCACGTTGAGCAGGGTCGAGGAGGAGGGAATCTCGTCGTGGCTCAGGCTGGCGGTAGCGACCAGGGAGAGCGGCACCATGATGAAGGGCTGCCCCAGCGCCCGCACGATCAGTGACTGGATCAGCTGCGGCCCGGCGTAGTCTGCACTCATGTTGACGTTCATAAAGCAGCTGACGGCGAAGATCAGGAAGCCGAAGCTCACCAGATAGCGCGGATCTATCTTGTGGGTCAGTTTGGGCACCAGCGGTAGCACCAGCAGTTGCGGCAGACCCATCCACATCAGGACTTCGCCGATCTCCAGCGCGTTGTAGTTGTGGATCTGGGTCATGTAGAGCGGCAGCACATAGATGGAGCCCATCAGCGCCATGCCGAGGATCAGATAGGCGAAGCAGGCCAGCGCGAAGCGCGGGTTGTGCAGCAGCCGCAGATTGACCAGCGGGTGACGGCGGATCAGTTGGCTGATGACGAAGAACACCAGCGCAACCGCCGAGATGACCGCCAGCCGCACGATGAAGCTTGAGCCGAACCAGTCTTCCCGGTTGCCCTCCTCCAGTACCACCTCCAGCAAGCCGAGGCCAAGCGCCATGGTGACGATGCCGATAAGGTCGACCCGCTTGATCACCTCCCAGTCCACCGGTTTTTTATCCAGCCCGTGGGCCAGCATGGCCATCACCAGCAGTCCCGGCGGCACGTTGAGATAGAAGATGTAGTGCCACGACATCTGCTCGGTGAGCCAGCCGCCGAGGGTTGGGCCGATGGCGGGGGCGAAGGTGGCGCAGAGGCCAAACAGCGCCATGCCGGTGGCCCGCTTCTGTAACGGCAACAGGGTGACGATGAGGGAAAAGGCCATCGGGATCAGCGCCCCGCCAGTGAAGCCTTGCAGCGCCCGGAAGACGATCATGCTGGTGAGGTTCCAGCTGAACGAGCAGAGCACGGAGGCGGCGATAAAGGCGCCGGTGGTCCAGAGCAGGTAACGGCGCACACTCAACCCTCGGCTCAACCAGCCGCTCAGGGGGATGGCGATCATCTCCGCCACCAGATAGGAGGTGGAGATCCAGGAGCTCTCGCTCAGGGTGGCCGACAGGGCCCCCTGAATGTCCTTCAGGGAGGCATTGGTGATCTGGATATCGAGGATGGCCATAAAGGCGCCGATAAGGCCCCCCATGACCGCGATCCAGTTGCGACGTGGAATGGGTTCCATCAGTTGGCAGCCACCACGGGATCAGGAGTGCGGGTATCCACGATCACTTCGGTCGAGAGACCCGGCAGCAGCTTGCCTGCCAGCGGGCCCGGCTCGGGGATGCGGATCTTCACCGGTACCCGTTGCACGATTTTGGTGAAGTTGCCGGTGGCATTCTCCGGTGGCAGCAGGGCGAACTTGGCGCCGGTCGCTGGGGCCAGGCTGTCTATGATCCCTTCGACCGGTTGATCCGGGTAGGCATCGAGTACCACTTCGACCTTCTGGCCCGGCTGCATATGGGCGAGCTGGGTCTCTTTGAAGTTGGCCTCGACCCACACCTGCTGCAGCGGCACCAAACTGGCGACCTGCATGCCGGACTGGACGTAGAGCCCTTCCCGCAGGCTGCGCTTGCCGATGATGCCATCGGCCGGTGCCCGCAGCTCGGTATAACCTAGCTCCAGCTTGGCCTGCTCCAGTTGTGCTTCGCTCAATGCCAACTTGGCCAGATTCTGTTTGCGTTCAGCATCCAGTACCAGCAGTCGCTCACGGGCCGCCTGCAGGGCGGCTTGGGCCTCCCGGGCTTGCGCCTGATTGACCTGCAGGCCGGCACGAACCTCGTCCAGACTGTCTTGCGAGCTGTAGTGGCGCTGGTTGAGCTGACTGATCCGGTTGACCTGCTGGCTGGCACGCAGCTGTTCGGCATTGGCGGAGGCGACCTTGGCCTCGGCCTGCTGGATCAGGCTTAGTTGTTGGGTGCGGGTGGCAGCCAGATTTTCGGCCGTCGCCTGATTGAGGCGCAGGTCGGCTTCGGCCTCCGCGACCCTGGTTTTGTATTCGCGATCATCGAGACGGGCTATCAGTTGGCCCGCTTTGACCGGCTGGTTGTCGGTGACCAGCACTTCGCGGATATAGCCGGGCAGCTTGGAGCTGATCCCGGTCACTTCACTCTGCAGGTAGGCGTTGTCGGTGCTTTCAAAATAGCGGCCGTGAAGATACCAGTAACCGGCGAACAGCAGACCGAGCAGCGCCAATATCATGGCTGCCAGCAGGGGAATTTTTTTGTGTTGACTCATTTTTGTGATTCCTGAACTTAAGGGGCGCAGGCTAACACTGGTCAACTGTTTCGATTAGTATTGGTTCACGAGATATACAGTTTCACTGGTGCAACAATGGATCTCAATGCCGCGTTAATTCTGGTGCGTATCGTCGACAAGGGCTCGTTTACGGGGGCCGCCCGCGAGCTGGGGATGACCAAGGCGATGGTCAGTCGCCGCATCGCCGAGCTTGAACAGCGGCTCGGAGTGCGTCTGCTCTATCGCTCCACTCGTCAGCTCACTTTGACCGAGGAGGGGGAGAAGTACTACCTGCACTGCAGCAAGGCGGTCGATGCCCTGACCGAAGCCGAGCTGATGCTGAGCGCCAGCCAGCAGGAGGTGACCGGCACCCTCAAACTGGCGGTACCCATCGAGACGGGGCAACTGGTGGTCGGGCGCTTGGTCGCCAAGTTTTTGCAGGCCTATCCCGCCCTGCAGGTGGAGCTGGAGCTGACCAACCGGGTGGTGGACCCCATCAGCGAAGGGCTGGATGCGGTGGTGCGGATTGGTGACATGAGCGACTCCAATCTGGCGGCGCGCCGACTCTGGAGCACCGGAAGGCTGCTCTGTGCCAGCCCGGACTATCTGGCCCGTAGTCCGGTCATCGAGCGGCCGGAGGATCTGGCCAACCACGAGCGGGTGACGGTGAGCAGCGGGTTTCTCGCCTCTCATTGGTGCTTCGAGCTGGATGGCAGAGAGGTGCTGGTTGACCCCCCATCCCGTTTTCGGGTCAATAATATTACCTGTGCCCGAGAGGCTGCGAAGGCGGGGGTGGGGTTGGCTTCGTTACCCGCTATGCTCTGTCAGGATGAGCTGGCCAGCGGCGAATTGGTGATCCTGCTGCCAGAGTGGCAGCAACCCAGGGTGCCGATTTATTTGCTGTTTCCGGAGCGGCAACTGATGCCGCGCAAGTTGCGGGCATTCATCGATTTCATGATTGATAACGGCGCCGAGTTTGGCATCGACAAGTTGTTGTAAGGGGGAGCTATGGATAACTGGATCAATCTCTATCGCGCCTCACACACCCTGGAGGCGCACGCGTTGAAAGGGGCGCTGGAGGCGGAAGGCGTGCTGGTGCGCCTCAATGGCGAGGGGCTGTCTGGCGCCCTTGGCGAACTGCCGGTCGACATGTTGCAGGTGACCCTGATGGTGCGGGCCGAGGATCGCAGCAAGGCAGGACGGGTCATCGAGCGTTACCAGCAGCGTCAGGGAAACGGCTGGCTGTGCGGCCAGTGCGGGGAGGAGAACGGCGCCAACTTCGACGTCTGCTGGCGCTGTCACCACGATCCCCACGACAGCTGAGCTTTCTTCCGCTAGCGCGGCGGGAACTCGATATCTTCCCCTGCGCTGGCATCGTGATAGGTCGCCAGATCCAGCTCGTTTTCGCTGCGGGCGATCAGAACCGACACCAGAATATCCCCCGAAACATTGACCGTGGTGCGCGCCATGTCGAGGATCCGGTCAATGCCTGCAATCAGTGCCACCCCTTCCAGCGGCAAGCCCACCGCCGTCAGGGTCAGGGTCAGCAGCATCAACCCGGTGCCCGGGGTGCCTGCGGTGCCGATACTGGCCAGGGTGGCGATGCTGATGATGGTCAGGTAATCGACCATGTGCAGATCCACCCCGAACGCCTGAGCTACGAACAGCGCAGTCACTCCCTGATAGAGGGCGGTGCCATCCATGTTGATGGTGGCGCCGATGGGCAGCACCTTGGCGGTGATGGCGGGGGAGACTCCCAGCCGCTTCTCGGCGCAGGCCAGACTGATGGGCAGGGTGGAGTTGCTGGAGCTGCTGGTAAACGCAACCGCCTGGGCGTCAACGATGCTCTTGAAGTAGTGCAGCGGATTGAGCCGTGCCAGCAGGAGCAGCAGGGTGCTGTAGACCCCGAGCACGTGCAGCAGGCAGCCGAGGTAGACGGCGCCGATCACCTTGAGCAGCGGCAGCAGCAGATCGAGACCGTACTTGCCGGTCATCCAGGCCATCAGGGCGCAGACACCATAAGGGGCGAGCGCCATCACCATCTGGGTCAGCTTGAACATCCCCTCGGCCAGCGAGGTGAAGAAGAGGATGGCGGGGCGGCCACGGCGACCGCTGGCATTGAGGGCGACCGCCAGCGCCACCGCAAAGACGATCACTTGCAGGATCTTGCCATCCACCATCGCCTGTACCGGGTTGCTCGGCACCAGATGGCTCAGCACGCTGGCCAGGGTGGGTGGTTCCGACATACCGATCCGCTCATAGGGGCCCATGTCGGCACCCATGCCGGGCTCCAGCAGCCAGCCCATCATCAGGCCGATGCAGATGGCGATGGCGGTCGAGCAGAAGTAGAGGCAGATCGCCTTGCTGCCGATGCGATCGAGGGCTTTGCCCTTGAGCAGCGAGGTGAGACCGGCGATGACCGAGCAGAAGATAAGGGGCACCATCAGCATCTGGATGGTGTTGACGAACAGGACGCCAAGGGGCTTGAGCAGCAGGGCTTGCTCTTCAAAGCTGACGCCCAGACCCACCCCTGTCAGCATGCCGATCAGGGTCTTGAGCCAGAGTGGTCGGCGGGTCCAGATCTGCCAGGGCTTGAGAGCCTCTCCATGGAACAGCATGACGCCAATATCCTTATACATTGTCTGCGATGGCCAAAAAGGGGCGCCAGTGTAGCGATCCCTGACGCGGGTTGCCACATTATCGACAAAGCGGTGGCGGTGACCACTCCCCTGACCAGGTAATGCGCAATTTATTGGCCTATATCAAGATCCCTCCGGGCGGGGAGATATTTAATTGGCATTAAATATGTTAATTATTGAGGTGAGAGATGTCGCAATCGGTTCATGGTCATGAGGTGATGGAAATGATGTTGGCGCAAGGGGGGCAATTTACCCGTGCCAGCCTGAAACAGGCGATGGCCGAGCGGTTTGGTGCCGAGGCCCGTTTTCATACCTGCAGCGCCAGCGAGATGGATGCAGAAGCGCTGATCGACTTTCTGGCCGCCCGCGGCAAATTCATCGACTCGGCCGAAGGTTTCCAGACCCGCGCCGACAAGATCTGCAACCACGGTTAATCCCGCTGCGAGCGCATCATGGCGCTCGCTCAATTCTTCGCCCTTTGCTATATTTCGCCCCCTCTCTTTTCCCTATTCAGGGCGTAGCCCGGGCGTTGTATGGATACTTTCTCTGCCGCAGTCATGCTGTTTCTGATCATGGACCCGCTGGGCAACCTGCCGGTCTTCCTCTCTATCCTGCGTCATATCGATCCCAAGCGACGTCGCAAGGTGATGGTGCGCGAGCTGCTCTTCTCGCTGGCCATCATGATGCTGTTCCTGTTCGTCGGTCAGCAGATCCTCGGCTTCCTCAACCTGCGGCAGGAGGCGGTCAGCATTGCGGGGGGGATCATCCTGTTCCTGATCGCCATCAAGATGATCTTCCCAAGTGAGGGGGGCGTGACCGGGCTGGCGGCGGGCGAGGAGCCCTTCCTGGTGCCGATGGCGATCCCGATGATCGCCGGTCCGTCGATCCTCGCATCGTTGATGCTGCTGGCCAATCAGGAGCCCGCCCGGATGGTGGACTGGTCGCTGGCGCTCTTTATGGCCTGGGCCGCCAGCGCGGTGATCCTGATGTTCTACGAGGTATTCAACAAGCTGCTGGGTGAGCGGGGACTCACTGCGGTGGAGCGGCTGATGGGTATGCTGCTGGTGATGATCTCGGTCCAGATGTTGCTGGACGGGGTGCATCACTATCTGGCGGTGACCGGTCAGGGCTGAGTGGGTTACATCTAGAAGTGAATGAAACGGGGCTACGCAGAGCCCCGTTCTTTTTTCCTACCGAGAGGACGTGCAGTCACTCGTGAGTGGTCGCAGCGGGTTCCAGTTTGCTCATGATAAGGGACAGCAGCAGCTCCCGCAGCCAGCGGTGGCCCGGATCCTCGCTGTGACGCTGATGCCAGATGAGCAGATGGGAGATGCTGTCCAACCCGATGGGCAGCGGCAACTGCAACAGCGGATAGACCTGGGTGGCGTGGCGGGCGTAGAGCCGGGATAGCGTCACTATCATGTCGGAGTGCATCCCCATCCGCAGCGCCGCCTCGAAGGAGGGTACGGTTGCCTCGATACGCCGGTAGAGATCCTGCTCTGCCAGCTTGTGATCCAGCATCCAGCGGTCCCGCCCCTCGCAGTAAGTCTGCACATGGGGATAGCTGAGGTAGTGCTCCAGATTCCAGTTGGGCTCCCGCAGCGCGGGGTGGTGCTGCTGCACCAGACAGGTAAGATCATCGACCGCCAGCACTCGCTGACAGATGCTGTCGGGCAGGGTATCGAGCCGATAATCGGAGCTGATGCAGTTCTCCCGCACTGCGAAGGCGATGTCCACCTGTCCCTGACTCATCTCGGTCAGACTGTTCTCGGTCCACTCCTCGTAACGCAAGCGGATCCGTGGTGCCTGCCGCTTCAGCTCGCTCAGGTAGAGCGGGGCAAACAGGGTGAAGGCGCTGTCCATGCTGGCGATGACGAACTCCCGCTCCGAGCTGGCGGGGTCGAACTCGGGCGGCTGGATCAGGTTGTCCAGCGACAACAGGATGGGTTGCAACTGCTGTTGCAGCGTCAGGGCTCGACCAGTGGGTTCCAGCCCGTAGGCAGAGCGGATGAAGAGGGGATCATTGAAGGTATCGCGCAGACGGCCGAGGGCTTTGCTGACGGCGGACTGGCTCAGATGAAGGCGGCGTGCCGCCTTGCTGCCGTTGCGCTCTTCTAGCAGCACCTGCAGGATAATCAGCAAATTGAGGTCGATGCGACCCAGTTGTTCCAGCAGCATGATATGAATCCCCTTCAATTCTAAGATGAATTTATACCATTTGTTTTCATATCTTGGCGATCTTATCCTCGAATGGTCTCAGGTTCGCATGAACCACTGGTACAGGATGTAGCGGTTGAGGGGACATGTAGCACAATCAATATGGCGACCTCAGGGTCGCCCTATTTTTTGGCTATGATTTATTTGCTCACTTGCACCTGCCTTGATTTTGCCCAACAATCCCTGCGCTCTATTTTGATACAAGTAACAGATATCTCTTTGTGAGGGAGTATCCCTATGGGACTCGGTGGAATTCATATCTGGCATATGCTGATCCTCTTGCTGGTCGTTGTGCTGGTCTTCGGCAGCAAGCGTCTTGCCAGTGCAGGTGAGGATCTGGGTACCGCCATCAAAGATTTTCGCAAGGCGATGCGTGACGACGCAAATCATCCGAAATAAGCAGTAGGAGTAGAAAATGTCTGTAGACGAGAAAGTTGAACTGAACGAAACCTGTGACAGCTGCGGCTGTTTTGCCGAGATCGGCACCATCATCGGCGAAGGCGACGATGTGATGGATCTGGTGATTGAAGCCGCTGCCGAGGCTGATGCCTGCGCCAAGCTGGCTGCCTATGAAGCTCTGGCCAAACAGGTCACTGCCGAAGCTCAAGTGAGCAGCGAACTGACTCAGGGCGCCAATGGTGTGATCCTGAAAGCACGCCTGCAATTCACCTGCACCGCCGAAAAACTGATTTTCGAAATGCGGGCCCGCTCTATCTGAGTTGTCTGATAACGCGGCAGGTTTGCCTGCCGTGTTGACCCTTCTGCTGTGGGTCGGCGTTCTATAGTTACTCTATCCCACAGACGTTTTTGCCCGGCGCGAGTCGGCCAACAGAAGGCGCAAACATCATGACGCAGCGATGGATCTCTGCCCCCAATCCCACCCTCTATCGTGATCCGTGCTGCCAACAGGCAGCAGGTGTGACGTCATCACATGGGCAGCCATCGTGATGCGACGCTGGATCTGGGCTCTGCTGGCCCTCTGTTGTTTTCCCCTGCTGGCGGCTGAACTCAAGCCACAGCGTCTGCCCCAACCCGGGGACCTCGAAAGCATTCTGCAAAAGCGCGAACTCAGGGCGCTGGTGGTCTATGAGCGCGGCTTCTATTTTCTCGATCGCGGCGCCCAGTACGGCATTCTGGTCAATCAGCTGCAAGGGTTCGAGCGCTGGCTGAACAAGACCTATCTCGCCAAAGAGAAGGTCAAACTCAAGGTGGTCTACATCCCGGTGCGGCAGGACAAGCTGCTGGACTATCTGACCGAGGGGCGTGGCGATCTGGTGGCGGCGACCATGACGGTGACCCCGACCCGGCGTGAACAGGTGGCCTTCTCCCGGCCGCTCATTTCATCCATCGAGGAGTGGGTGGTGAGCCAGCAGAGCCTGCCCGCCTTCAGCCGCATTACCCAGCTCTCCGGCAGGCGGGTCTGGGTGCGTGCCAGCTCCAGCTACTACGAGAGTCTGCGCCAGCTCAACTGGCTGTTTCGCGAGCTGGGGCTGCCCCCCGTCTATATCGAGACGGTGCCCGAATATCTACAGGATGGCGATCTGCTGGAGATGGTGGCCGCTGGCATTATTCCCCTGACGGTGACCGACAGCTACAAGGGACGGATCTGGCTGGGTGGCATGATCTCCGGCCTCAAGGCTCACAAGTTGATCCCCCTGCGCAGCAACGGCACCAGCGCCTGGGCGCTGCGCAAGAACAGCCCCGAGCTGCTCAAGGCGGTCAATGGCTATCTGGCGAGTGTCAGCCGCAACAGCCTTTACAGCGACATGACCCTGCGCCGGTTGCTGGTTCGCAGCGATCAGATGAGCAATATCCTGGCGCCGGACCCTATGGGGCGCCTCGCGACCATTCGCAAGGTGCTGGAGAAGTACGCCAATCAATACGATCTCGACTGGCTGATGCTGGCGGCGCTTGGCTACAAGGAGTCCGGCCTCAATCCCAAGGCGCGTTCGCCCAAGGGGGCCGTGGGCCTCATGCAGTTGCTGCCTAGTACGGGGCGGGAAGTCGGCATCAACGGCGCCAGACTCACCACGCTGGAGGGCAATGTGGAGGCCGCCTGTCGCTACATGCGGTTGATCCTCGATACCTACTTCAATGATCCCAAGCTGGATCGGCTCAACCGCCACCTGTTTGCCCTCGCCGCCTACAACGCCGGGCCAAACCGGGTGCAGGCGCTGCGAGGCAAGGCGGAGAAGCTGGGGCTCGATCCCAACGTCTGGTTCGGCAACGTGGATCAGCTGGTGGCCAACGAAGTCGGACAGGGGCCGATCAACTATGTCGGTACCATCTACAAGTACTACGTAGCCTATCGTTTCAGCCTGCCCCAGATCGAGGGCAAGGCTGCCGCTATCGAAGCGGCTCAGCCCTGAGCCGGTTGACCGGCAGGGTCGCCTGCACGGTCGGCAATTGCCAGCCACCGTCCCTGTGTTGCAAAAACCAGTGAGCAGGGCCGGTGGCTGGGATGAGATCTGGCTGGCTGAGCTGGCCCAGATAGCGCAACATCGGGGTATCATGCAGTTCCATCAGCAACTCCTTTTGAATATGTGAAGAGGCTCGCCAGCGTTATGACACCCGGCCATGACAGCAGGATGACACCATGATCCCCGGATCCTTTGCCCTGATCGATGATCCCCTGCTGGCGCTCAAGGTGCGCTGCCACTGGATCCGTCATGCCCGCGAGCGGATCCAGGCGCAGTACTACAGCTGGGAGGAGGACAGCAGCGGCAAGCTGCTGCTGAGCGAGCTGCTTCACGCCGCCCGGCGTGGTGTCAAGGTGCAGCTGCTGGTGGATGATCTCTATGCCGGTGACAACCGCTTTCTGGAGATGGTGGCTCACTACCCGGGGATCGAGGTGCGGCTGTTCAACCCCTTCTGGCTGCGGGGCTGGCGCCCGCTGGCACTGCTGCTGGAGGGGCTGCTCAGCTTTCGCCGCATCAACCACCGGATGCACAACAAACTGCTGCTGGTGGATGGCAAGCTGGCGCTGATTGGCGGGCGCAACATCGGTGATCGCTACTTCGGTCTGGATCCGCAAGCGCCCTTCGTGGATCTCGAGCTCGCCTGTCAGGGGGGGCTGTGCCAGCAGATGGCACAGGGGTTCGAGCAGTTCTGGCACAGCCGCTGGAGTCACCCCATCCGCCATCTGCTGCGCCGCGAGCTGCTGCCCGCCGAAATAGAGGTGGTCAACGACTTCCTGTTTACCATGACGGATCCGGCGGTAGCGACGGTCTACGATCTGCCCGCGGCGCTGTTTGACGAGCGCGATTTGCCGCTGCAATGGCATGAGGGGCGGGCCGAGGTGTGGTTCGACCGTCCCGGCAAGGGGCTGATCTCCCGCCCCACCACCGCCCGCCAGCTCTGGCGCCAGCTGGCTGACAATCCCGGCTCGCTGGGGCTGGTGACCCCTTACCTCATCCTTACTCGCGGGTTCCGGCACCGTCTGGCGCGGCTGCGTCAGCAGGGGGTCGCCATCGACATTCTCACCAACTCGCTGGCCAGCACCGATGTGCCACTGGTCTATGGCGCCTATCAGCGCTATCTCGGCTGGTTGCTGCGCCAAGGGATCCGGGTCGCCGAGTTTGACCATGGCCACGGCAGCCTGCACGCCAAGCTGATCCTGCTGGGGGAGGAGCGGGCGCTGTTCGGCAGCCTCAACCTCGATCCCCGCTCGCTCTTTCTCAATACCGAACTGATGCTGCATCTGCACTGCCCGCCGATCTGCGAGGCGCTGCGAACGTGGCTGGCTCGCTGGCAGGAGCAGGCGGGTGGATTGCCGCACAAACCCGAAGGGTGGTCAAGGCGACTGATAGCACGCCTGAGTGACTGGTTGCCCCTGCGTCGTTGGCTGTGAGGCGGCCATTTTTTGTGCGAGATCTCGCAAAGCCTTGTAAGCCATTGCTGATGCCCTTTGCGGGTGAATAACCATGCATGAATCTATCTTGCTGTTTTATAACAATTTAGCGGTGATGATAAGGCTGTTTTTTGTACTCTGATGTGAATGGAATTAGCATAAAAACGTTTTTTATTTTGTTTTTATGCGTAATATTTCAGTTGCAAGGACAAACACGGCGGCCTGTCTGCCGTGTGGACGAAGGTTGTAACGGGTAGCTGGTCGGTTGCATTGCTGCAATTGGCGCGCACTTCAGATGGGTCGCGAACTATCGGAAAGTGAAACAGAGACCCGGCGTGGCCGGACTCCAATATGGAACATGCTATTTGCGAGGGGGTGACATGGACATGTCACCCCACTTTTTTGGCCGTTCGCCACCGTTTACCTTTTTCCATGACTGTTGCTCATCACAAGAGCCGCAGAGGGCAAGGCAATAACAAGGCAATAAAAAGAGGGCCGCAATAGCGGCCCTCGGTCTCATCTGCCCGGTGGATTAACCGGCCTTGACGCTGCGGCGACGCTGCAGCCAGACGATCGCCCCGAACAGCAGGAAGCCCGGGATCCACATCCACTCCTTGGTCCAGCGCTCGGTCGGCGCCTTGACGGTGAGGATCTCCTGATCGAACTCCAGTCCCATGGTGGCGGCCGGGCTGCCAAAGGCGACGTTGTCGATCAGCGTCTTGCCATCCTGCTCATAGAGGCTCAGCCCCAGATTGGCCAGCCGCTCTTCGCCATTTGCCCCATCCGGTACGGCGACCAGCAGGGTGAACTTGCGTGGCTTGCCCACTGCATCTTCACCGAGGATCCGCAGCCGCAGGGTGCTCTCCGCCTCCACTTCACCCATGGTTTGGGCCAGCTGGGCAGGCGGGGTCTCGCGATAGGGGTCGTGCACCATGTCCATCCAGAAACCCGGGCGGAACAGGGTAAAGGCGACCAGCAACAGCAGCACGCTCTCGTACCAGCGGCTCTTCACCAGGAACCAGCCCTGGGTGGCGGCGGCGAAGATCAGCATGGCGATGGTCGCCACAATGAAGATCAGCACGCCGTGGGCGAAGTCCACGTCGATCAGCAGCAGATCGGTGTTGAAGATAAACAGGAACGGCAGCGCTGCGGTACGCAGGCTGTAGTAGAACGCGGTGATCCCGGTCTTGATGGGATCGCCCTTGGAGACGGCCGCTGCCGCGAAGGAAGCCAGTCCCACCGGCGGCGTCACATCCGCCATGATGCCGAAGTAGAAGACGAACAGGTGCACCGCGATCAGCGGCACGATCAGCCCGTTTTGCTGCCCCAGCGTCACCACCACCGGTGCCAGCAGGCTGGAGACGACGATGTAGTTGGCCGTGGTCGGCAGCCCCATGCCGAGGATCAGGCTCAGCAGTGCGGTGAGCAGCAGCATCAGCAGCAGGTTGCCCATGGAGAGGAACTCCACCAGATCCGCCAGCACCAGACCAACCCCGGTCTGGGAGACCGCACCCACGATAATCCCCGCGGTGGCGGTGGCAATGCCGATACCGATCATGTTGCGGGCACCTGCGACCAGCCCTTCCCGCAGATCCACCACGCCGTCAGCGACGGTTCCGTAGTCGTGCTTGCCGTCCTTGCGCAACCAGTTGAGCAGCGGGCGCTGGGTCAGCAGGATGATCACCAGCATCACGGTACCCCAGAAGGCCGACAACCCCGGCGAGAGGCGTTCCACCATCAGGCACCACACCAGTACCACCACCGGCAGCAGGAAGTGCAGGCCGGAGAGCAGCACGGCGCGGGTGTTGGGCAACTCGGTGAGCGGCTTGTCGGGATCTTCGGCAGGCAGCGGTTCATTGCTGGCGGCGATCTTCAACAGAGCCACATAGGTGGCAGCCAGCAGTACCGAGATCCCCGGCAGTGCGTAGTCACCCAGTGCAGGTTTGAGCCAGCCGAGGCCATAGTAGACCGCCAGTGACAGGCCGCTGATGAGGGCCGCGCCAAAGGCAAAGCCGGTCAGGCGGCGCAGCCAGGGCTTGGGTTGATGGTTGCCGATGGGCTGCATGCCCAGTTTCAGCGCCTCCAGATGGACGATGTAGAGCAGCGCTATGTAGGAGATGGCGGCAGGCAGGAAGGCGTGCTTGATGATCTCCACATAGGGGATGCCCACATACTCCACCATCAGGAAGGCGGCGGCCCCCATCACCGGCGGCATGATCTGGCCGTTGACCGAGGAGGCCACTTCCACCGCCCCCGCTTTCTCTGAACTGAAGCCCACCTTCTTCATCATCGGGATGGTGAAGGTGCCGGTGGTCACCACGTTGGCAATCGACGAGCCGGAAATCAGACCGGTCAGGCCGGAGGCGACCACTGCTGCCTTGGCCGGGCCGCCGCGCAGGTGACCGAGCAGGCTGAAGGCGAGCTGGATAAAGTAGTGACCGGCACCGGCCCGCTCCAGCAGGGCGCCGAACAGCACGAACAGGAACACGAAGCTGGTGGAGACGCCAAGGGCGATGCCGAACACCCCTTCGGTGGTGATCCACTGGTGGTTGGCCAGCGCGGTGAAACCTACCCCGCGGTGTGCCAGCAGTCCCGGCATCCAGGGGCCTGCCAGGCTGTAAACCAGAAACACGATGGCGATGACCGCCAGTGCCGGCCCCAGGGCGCGGCGCGCCGCTTCCAGCAGCAGCGGAATGCCGATGCAGGCGGTCACCAGATCGGCGGTGGTGAGGGTGCCGGGACGCAGCGCCAGCGCTTCATACATCACGAACAGGTAAGAGGCGGCGCCAGCAGCGATCAGACCGAGGGCGATATCGCCGAGAGGGACCCGATCTCGCGGCGAGGAGCGAAATGCCGGGAACACCAGAAAAGCGAGCAACAGGGCAAAGGTGAGGTGAATGGAGCGGGTTTCGGTGTCATTGAGTACGCCAAACCCCACCATGAAGGGGAGTGGCGAGGCGATCCAGAGCTGGAACAGGGACCAGGCCAGCGCCAGCGCTGTGATGAGCCAGCCCATGATGCCCAGCGGCAGGCGAGCGCCCACATCCTGGGCGATCAGTTCCTCGGTAGAGAGTTGTTTATCTTGCATAGGGTTAACTTGTGCCAACGAGTACAACAAGAGCGACACCCGCCCCCGCAATCAGGCGGCGGACGGGTGTCGAAGAGAGTGACAAAGGCCCCGGGGCCTTCAATCAGAGCCAGCCGCGCTCTTTGTAGTAGCGGGCAGCCCCTTCATGCAGCGGTGCAGAGAGACCTACCTTGATCATGTCGGCCTCTTTCAGGTCGGCAAAGGCAGGGTGCAGGCGCTTGAAGCGATCCAGGTTGTCGAACACCGACTTGACCAGCTGATAGACCACTTCCGGATCGGTTTTGGCGCTGGTGGATAGCACCGCTTTGCCACCGATGGAGGGGGTCGGCTTGTCGCTGCCCTTGTAGATGCCGCCCGGGATCTCGGCCTTGCTGTAGTAGCTCTTCTCGGCCAGCAGTTTGTCGATGTCGGCGCCGGTCACAGGTACCAGTACCGCATCAGTGGTGGTAGAGGCTTCCTGAATGGCACCGTTCGGGTGACCGACGAAGTAGCTCATGGCGTCGATGTTGTTGTCACCGAGGGCGGAGGCCTGTTCGGCCGGTTTCAGCTCGGAGACCAGACCGAAGTCACTCTTCTTCCAGCCTTTGACCGCCATGATCTCTTCCATGGTGTCACGCTGGCCGGAGCCCGGGTTGCCGATGTTGACGCGCTTGCCTTTCAGGTCGTCGAAGCTGGCGATCTTGGCATCGCGGCGAGCCAGGATGGTGAACACCTCGCTCTGCAGGGAGAAGACGGCGCGCATATCGTCCATGGCCCCTTCGGCCTGGAACGGTGGCAGCCCCTTCATCGCCTTGAACTGGTGGTCGGATTGCATGATGCCGAAGTTGAATTCACCGCTGCGGATGCCGTTGACGTTGGCTACACCGCCGCCACTGGCCGGGGCGTTGCACTTGATCTGGTGATCGGCGGCGCCGCGATTGAGGAAGCGGCAGATGGACTGGCCAGCGACATAGTAGACGCCGGTCTGACCGCCGGTGCCTATGGTCACGAAGCGCTCCTGCGCTTGTACCGGACCACCGAATGAAACACCGACCAGAGCCGCCGACAGGGCGCATGCCAAAGTTAATCCTTTCATTTTTTCTCCCTTTTCTTTGATTTTTTTTTATCCGATCCCCGGATAAATTGATGGCAATCCCGTTCTGCGCCGGGCTTGCCCGCTCTTCTCGTTGCGCGAAAGCGGGGGAGTTGATCATCCCCCTTTCCGGCAGTCACCCTCATCCTGTGGTGAGGCTACCGACCTCCTGTCGGTCGAAGATAAATTGGCCCCTGAGGGGCCAAATAAAAAGTTGCAAGCACTCCGATTAAGCACATTCACCCAACATAAATCAAACGAAATGGCAAAATAGCGGAGTTAAATCTTGAGAAACATGACCTCGATCATTCATTTTCTTGCCGAAGATTAATTTGATATGGAGGGAAATGGAAGAGGGAAAAACTACGAGAGGATTCTTATGCGGCCCTTGAATGACAAGGGCCGGAGTCATGAGAGATCAGTTGGCCGGGGTGGCCAGATCCAGGATAAAGGCGTATTCCAGCGCGATATCCTCGTAGGCTTTGAAGCGGCCCGACTTGCCGCCGTGGCCAGCGTCCATGTCGGTGTTCAGTAACAACTTGTTATCATCTGTCTTCAGTTCGCGCAGCTTGGCGACCCACTTGGCGGGCTCCCAATACTGCACTTGCGAGTCGTGCAGCCCGGTGGTGACCAGCAGGTTGGGGTAGGCTTGAGCCTTCACCTGATCGTAGGGGCTGTAGCTCTTCATGTAGTCGTAGTAGCGCTTCTGGTTCGGGTTGCCCCACTCGTCATACTCCCCGGTGGTGAGGGGGATCGACTCGTCCAGCATGGTGGTGACCACATCGACAAACGGCACCTGCGCCACCACGCCGCGATAGAGTTCGGGCGCCTGATTGATGACGGCCCCCATCAGCAGGCCGCCGGCGCTGCCGCCCATGGCGTAGACCTGATCCCTGGCCCCGTAGCCTTGCTCAACCAGCGCCTTGGTGACATCGATAAAGTCATTGAAGGTGTTCTGCTTTTTCAGCAACTTGCCATCTTCGTACCAGTGACGGCCCAGCTCTTCACCACCCCGGATATGGGCGATGGCGTAGACGAAGCCGCGATCGAGCAGGCTCAGGCGCGAGCTGCTGAAGTCGGGATCCATGCTGGCGCCGTAGGAGCCGTAGCCATAGACCAGCAGCGGATTCTTGGGCGCATCGGCCTGCTCTTTCTTGAACTTGTCCTTGCGATAGACCAGCGACACTGGCACCGATACGCCGTCGCGGGCGGTCACCCAGAGTCGCTCGCTGGCGTACTGGTCGGCCTTGAAGCCGGCCACCGGCTGCTGCTTGAGCAGGGTGCGCTTACCGCTCGCCATGTCCAGCTCATAGGTGGAGGCGGGGGTGGTCATGGAGGAGTAGCCATAGCGCAGGGCGCTGGTATCCGGCTCCGGGTTGTAGGCGAGCCAGGTGACATAGGCGGGATCGTCGAAGGCGATCTCCTTCTCGTCGCCGCTCTGCCAGTTGATCTGGCGCAGTCGGGTCAGCCCCTTGTTGCGCTCTTCCAGTACCAGCCAATCCTTGAACAGGGCGTAGCTCTCCAGCAGCACGTCCGGATTGGGGGCGATCACCGCCTTCCAGCGATCGACCGGGCTCTCCTTGGTCTCGTAGAGGCCGAAGTTCTTGCCGTCCTTGTTGGAGCGCACATAGAAGCGGCCGCGGTAGTGATCCAGGCTGTATTCGTGATCCACCTGACGGGGCAGGAACAGGCGGGGGGCGTGCTCCGGCTGGTTGGCATCGATCAGCCGCGCTTCGCCGGTGGTGGTGCTGGAGAGGGCGATGACGATGAAATCTTCCGAGGTGGTGGCGTAGAGGCTGATGTAGAAGGAGTCATCCTTCTCCTCGTAGACCAGCTTGTCCGTGGCCGGATCCGTCCCTAGCGTGTGGCGATAGACCTGATACGGAAGCAGGGTCTGCGGGTGCTTGCGCACATAGAAGACGGTCTTGTTGTCGTTGGCCCACACCAGATTGCCGGAGGTATTTTCCAGTTTGTCGGTGGCCCACTGGCCGCTCTCCAGATCGAGGAACTGGATCTGGTACTGACGGCGGGAGAGGAAATCTTCCGCCACCGCCAGCCAGCGATTGTTGCGGCTCACCTCAAGGGCGCCGAGGGCATAGAACTCGTGCCCTTCTACCCGCTGGTTGCTGTCGAGCAGCAGGCTCGCCTGCTCTTCACCGAGCTTGGTGCGCGAGTAGATCCCGTACTCCTTGCCCGGCTCATAGCGGGTCTGGTAGCGGTAGCCGTTCTTCACATAGGGTACCGACTCATCCTGCTGGGGGATGCGGGCGACCATCTCCTTGTAGAGCTGTTCGCGCAGGGGTTGGGTCGGCTTGAGCATGGCCTCGGTATAGGCGTTCTCGGCCTCAAGGTATTGCAGCACTTCCGGCGCCTGACGCTGGTCGTCGCGCAGCCAGTAGTAGTTGTCGATGCGGGTGTCCCCGTGCTTTTTCAGTGTGCGGGGATGTTTGGCGGCCACGGGCGGCTGGATTGGATGTTCGCTTGTCAGCATGGCGGGCTCTTCATTGGCATAAGTGGGGGGGAGAACTGTCAGAAAGGCTAGCAGCAGAACTCCTCGGGAAAAGGTAAACATGTCGCATCCTTGGCGCTGGAAAGGGTTGGTAGACCTGAGCATCGGCTCCATGAATTGGCGTTAAATCTGCCCCTTGTTGCCGGTGGTTGCAAGCAATCCCTTGTTATTGCAGGAAATGTAATCAAAAAAAGCCGCTATCTCGCGATAGCGGCCTTCTTTCTGGCCATGAGCGGCAAGAGTCCGCTCAGGTGTGCCTCACATGATATGGGAGTGCCCTCTCATGACCAGTTCTCGTCAGCCTGGGTAGCTCGACCAGCGGTTGGTCGCGCCCTCGTTGCTGATACTCAGTACCTCATAGGGATGGCCCGGAATATCCATGCCCGGCGCACTCTGGGGCATGCCCGGAATGGTCAGGCCACGGATCGCCGGTTTTTCCCTGAGCAGCTTCTGCACATCGGCGGCCGGTACATGCCCCTCGATCACATAGCCATTTACGATACCGGTATGGCAAGAGGCCAGTTCCGGCGCGATACCGTATTGCTGCTTCACTGCGCCGAGCTGCTCGGTTTCGATGACCTCCAGTTCGAAGCCATTCTGCTCCATGTGCTCGTTCCAGCTTTGGCAGCAGCCACAATATTTGGATTTGTAGACGGTCATCTTCTCGGCCGCGAGAGCCGAAAAGCTGACGGTACCGGCCAGCATGGCCAGTAACAGGGGTTTGTACATCACTCACCTCAGATTGAAAGAAAAGATGCCCGATACGGGATGCGTTTCAGGTCTGGGGGCGTGGGGGACGTTCGAGCCGCTCGCACGGAGCGTCCGGCATAAAGAGAGAGGGGGAGGCGAAGTCGGGGGTATCCGGTTCCAGCACGGCGACCGTCAGGCTGTCGCTGCCTACCAGCGTCATCGAGAGGGCGGTGGTAAAGCTGCCGCAGGGCATCGCTTTTTCCAGGGTACGCTCGCTCTGGCTGCAGTGGGTAGTCAGGGTACAGAGGTCGGTTGCGGCCCGGCTGCCAAACGACATCAACACCAGCACCAGACTCCACAAGGGGAGCCAGCGACGGGCGTGATCGAGTTGGCGACGGGTGAGAACCATGGAATGACTCGGAAAAAACAAGGGGCACATGGTAACCCTGTGCCCCGGGGGAGGGTCAAGCCCTCCCCATGGTGTCAGTCAGCCAGGATTAAGGTTGCTGACGGGTCGCCGCCAGCACGATCTCGCGCACGCAGACGTTGGCAGGCTGGTTCCAGGCGTAGAGCACGGCATCGGCGATCACTTCCGGCGCAATGACTCCGCCCATCTGATCTTTCCAGTCGTGGTAACCGGCCTTGATGCTCTCGTCAGTGGTGTGGCTGAGCAGCTCGGTCTCGACCGCACCCGGGGCAATGGTCACCATCCGCACGCCGACATCGGCCACCTCTTCCCGGATGTTCTCGGTCAGGGCGTGCACGGCGAACTTGGTGGCGCAGTAGGCAGCATGGTTCGGGAAGGTCTTGCGACCGGCGATGGAGCTGATGTTGATGATGGTGCCGCTGCGGCGCTCCTTCATGCCTGCCAGCACCGCGTGGACGCCGTTCAGTACCCCCATCACGTTGATGTTGAGCATCTGCTGCCACTCGGCGGGATCCTGCACATCGGCCTGACCCAGCAGCATGACGCCGGCGTTGTTGACCATGCAGCCGACCGGGCCAAATTTGGCTTCTGCCTGCTGGACGGCGGCCTTCATGGCGGCGGTGTCGGTGACATCGACACCGATGCAGAGGGTATTCGGCAGACCGAGAGCCTGCATCGGCTCGACCCGGCGGGCCAGCAGCAGCAGGGGATGACCGGCGGCAGAGAAGGCGCGGGCGATGGCGGCACCGATCCCGGCGGAGGCACCGGTGATCACGACGAGAGATTTGGACATAGGTCTTTCCTTCTGATTCAAGAGTCGGTTTGAGCAAACAGGTGGCTGGCCAGCACGGAACCCAATCACTATAGTCACTGTATCTATAAGTGATAAATATTGTTTTCCGCTGGTTATCATCTGAAAAAACTATGGTTGGTTTATGCTGGACTTGAGATTGCTGCGTTTCTTCATCGCCATCTATGAAGAGAAGAACATCACGGCGGCGGCCGAACGCTGCCACGTCAGCCAGCCCTCACTCTCGGCGGGGCTGCGCCAGTTGGAAGAGGCGCTCGGCGACAGCCTCTTCATTCGCGGCAAGAAGGGGGTGGAGGCGCGCGATCCTGCCCACTATCTCTATCCCCATGCGGTCAAGCTGGTGGAGGAGGCGCGTCGTCTGCCGGAGCTGTTTCGCCAGAAAGCGACGCGTGCGAGGCTCAATATTGCCATCATGCCCGACCTGAGCCGCCGTCGGGTGGCGGGGTTGTTGCAACGGGTACAGACGGTACTGCCCGAGCTGGATCTCACCCTCTCCGACTACGCTACGCCCGCTGACTGCCGCTTGACGCTGGATGCCTTGCGCCGGGAGGACGAGATCTTTCTGCCGTTGTGGGAGGAGGATTACGTGCTCTGCGTGCCGGTCGACCATCCCCTTGCCAGTCGCGAAAGGATCGAGCTGGCCGAGCTGCAACATTATGATTTTATTGAGTGCCCGCCCTGCGAAGCCCATCAGCAGACTATCGGCCTGCTGGCCTGTGACCGCCTTACCCTCAATCTGGTGGCCAAGGCCGAGAGCAAGGGGCTGGTGATGGCGCTGGTGCTGGCGGGGGTCGGCATCAGTTTTCTGCCGGACGGGCTGGTCGAGGATGAGGCGGGGCTTTGCACCCTGCCGGTGAGCGGACCGCGGATGTTTCGCCGGATTGGGCTCTGCTATCCCGCCCACCAGACCCTCAATCCGGCGCTGCGGGAGCTGATCCCCGAGTTGGCAGGCTATGGCGCTTCCTGATAAGGTCGCTTTCCTGTGCACCTTTACGATGCAGCTCCCCAGACTCCCCTTTTCTGTTTACCGCGCCTTGCACCGCAAGGCTTTGTTCGGGTGATTTGGTCATGAAACGCATTCTGGTTATTTTTTCCCATCCCGCGTTGCAGAGCTCGCGGGCCAACAAGCAGCTGTTGCAGGCGATTGAGGGGCTGGAGGGGGTCAAGGTTCACGACCTCTATCAGCACTATCCCGACATGTTTATCGATGTGAAGCGGGAGCAGGCGCTGCTCTCTGAGCACGATATCATCGTCTTTCAGCACCCGTTTTACTGGTACTCCTGCCCGGCCATCATGAAAGAGTGGATGGATCTGGTGCTGGAGTATGGCTACGCCTACGGCCCCGAAGCCCACGCCCTCAAGGGCAAGCAGTGGCTGAGCGCCATCACCACCGGCGGGGCGCCGGAGTCCTACTGCAGCGAGGGGTACAACAGCCGACCGCTGCTCGATTTTCTGCTGCCATTTCAGCAGGCGGCCACCTTGTGCGGCATGAACTGGCTGCCCCCTTTCGTGCTGCACTCCTTTCACAAGATCAAGGATCCCGCCGCCCTGCGCCGCTGTGGGCAGGACTACCGTCAGCTGCTTTGCGCCTTGCGTGACGATCAGCTGACTCCGGAGCAGCTGGCAGGGCGTCCTTATCTGCGCGACTTGCTGGAGGTGCTCTGATGACACACGGGCAGCTTGTTGGCCGAGCTCATGAGCCGGATCAGATGTTCATGCGGAGGGCCGACTGATGGGCCACGGGATCCTGTTTGATGCCTTTATCTACCTCTCCGCCGCCGTCATCGCGGTGCCGCTGGCCAAGCGCTGGGGGTTGGGCTCGGTGCTCGGCTACCTGCTGGCGGGGATCATCATAGGCCCCTTTCTGCTGGGGCTGGTGGGGGAGCAGAAGGATGTGATGCACTTCGCCGAGTTTGGCGTGGTGCTGATGCTGTTTCTGGTCGGTCTTGAATTGCGTCCTGCCCTCTTGTGGCAGTTGAAGGGGCCGATCCTCGGCACCGGCGGCCTGCAGGTGCTGCTCACCACGGCGGCACTGACCGGCGTGGCGCATCTGATCGGTCTGCCGTTGCAACAGGGGCTGGCCATCGGCCTCATTCTTGCGCTCTCCTCCACCGCCATCGTTCTGCAGAGCCTGCAGGAGCGCAAGCTGATGCAGAGCGAGAGTGGTCGCTCCGCTTTTGCTGTGCTGCTGTTTCAGGATATTGCGGTCATTCCGATCCTGGCGCTGCTGCCGCTGCTGGCCATGGCGCCGGTCGCCAGCAATGGCGGTTCCGAGCTGGCGGGGTGGCAACATGGTCTGCTGGTGGTCGCGGCCATCTCAGGCATCGTGCTGGGTGGACACTATCTGATGCGGCCGGTGTTTCGTGCCATCGCCCAGTCCCACATGCGGGAGATCTTCGTCGCCGCCGCTCTGCTGCTGGTGATCGCCATCGCGGTGCTGATGGAATCGGTGGGGCTCTCGCCCGCTCTCGGCTCCTTCCTCGCCGGTGTGGTGCTGGCCGACAGCGAATATCGCCATGAGCTGGAGGCAGACATAGAGCCGTTCAAGGGGCTGCTGCTCGGCCTCTTCTTTATGTCGGTGGGGGCGGGGATCGACTTCGGGCTGTTTGCCGAGCACCCCTTCCTGATACCCACTCTCGTCGTTGGCCTGATGGTGCTCAAATGGCTGGTGCTGATGGCGCTCGGCTTCATCATCCGCATCTCGCCGAGTCAGCGCTGGACCTTCGGGCTGGCGCTCGCACAGGGCGGTGAGTTTGCCTTCGTGCTCTTTTCGTTTGCCGCGCAAAATCGGGTGCTGCCCGGTGAGACCATCTCGCTGCTGACGCTGGTGGTGGCGCTCTCCATGGCGCTGACCCCGCTGCTGCTGATCCTCAACGATCGGGTGATCCAGCCCTGGTTCGATTACCGTAACCAGAGCGACGCACCGCAGCATGAGCAACCTGAGCTGGTGGAGCATCCGGTGATCATCGCGGGCTTCGGCCGCTTCGGTCAGATCGTGGGGCGTCTGCTGCACGGTCACGGCATCGGTACCACCATCCTCGAGCAGGATGCCAGCCAGATAGAGACCCTGCGCAAGTATGGCTATCAGGTCTTCTATGGCGATGCCAGCCGGATCGACCTGCTCCATGCCGCCGGGGCGCACAAGGCGAAGCTGCTGGTGCTCTCCATCAACGATCCGGCTACCTCGCTGGCGGTGATCGAGATGGTGCAGAAGCACTTCCCGCACCTGAAGATCCTGGCGCGAGCGCTGGATCGACCCCATGCCCACGAGATCCTGCGCCACGGGGTCGAGAGCGTGCACCGGGAAACTCTGGGCTCGGCGGTCGATCTGGGGGTGGAAGCCCTGACCCAGCTCGGTTTTCGGGCCAACCAGGCCTGGCGGGCGGGGCAGACCTTCAAGCAGCACGATAACTGGCTGTTGCGTGAGCAGGTCAACTATCTCGACGACGAACACACTTATATCAACAAGAGCCTGCAATACCGGGAGATCCTCTCCGATCTGTTGCAAGACGACGAGGAGGGGCAGGAGCGTATCCATGCCCACAACTGGAATAGCGGGCTACCCGACGACGACAAGGAAGCAAAATGATTGCCTATTACCCCATGTTCAAACACCTGCATATGACGCTGGCGCTGGTCAGTCTGCTGCTCTTTATCTATCGCTGGAGTCTGGCGCTGGCCGGTAGCGCTCGGTTGCAGCAGAAGTGGCTGAAGATCCTCCCGCATATCAACGACACCTTCCTGCTGCTGTTTGGTGTGTTGCTGGCGGTGGCCTTGCAGTTGAGCCCGGGTCAACAACCCTGGCTGATGGCCAAGCTGATTGCACTGGTGCTCTATATCGGTCTGGGTGTCATGGCGCTCAAGCGCCCGGCCCGCGGTCAGAAGCTGGTGGCCGGTGTGGCGGCACTGGCGGTGTTTGGCTACATGGTCGGTGCGGCCATCACCAAGTCAGCCTGGTCGTGGCTGATGTAAGCAAAAGGGGAGAGTTATGCTCTCCCCTGAAATCATATTCTGCGATGAATTAATTAATCGGAGTTTTATGCTAACAATAAATCGCAAGATAGAACTTTCATTTGAGGGATTTTTGGCTAATTTTAGCCTCTAGCGGCTCCTTTTTTTAGTGCATTGTCTTTATAAATCAACTATTTAGTGTGTTTTGTATGAAAATGGCGACAGTTGTCGCAGCAAAACTTGCGACATAGACTGTCGCAAGTCACGACTAGCATACAGTCAACGCTAAACCAGTGAAGGCAAGCACCATGAGCAAGAAGCTGTTACGACAACTGACCTTGGCGCGTTGCATCCCGCACCGCCCTTACAAGCTGACCGCCAGCCAACTCCAGGTAAAACTGGAAGAGGAAGGTATCCACGTCAGTCTGCGTACCGTGCAACGGGACCTGGAGGAGATGTCCGGCATGGGACTGTTCGACCTTACCTCGGACGAGCGCAGCAAACCCCATGGCTGGTGCTTCGAGCGCCACGGCCTCAACGACTTTGCCAATATCATGCCGCTCTCGCTGGCGGTGGCCCTGAAAACCTGGAGTGATCAGGCGAGCCAACTGTTGCCGGCGAGTGTACTGACCGAATTGAATCCGCTGGTCGACAAGGCGAGCCAGGTGATCCGCGACAGCCAGAGTGAACTGGCCGAACGCTGGCTGGAGAGTGTCCACCAGTCACCGCGCCCGTTTGCCGGCAACCCGGAGATCCGCCGCAGCACCCTGATCCGCGATGCGCTCTGGCGTGGTCGCAAGTTCAGTGCCGAGATCCAGCGCGTGATCAAAGAGCGCACCGTGTGGCTCTGCTACGACCGTATCAACCCGCTCGGCATTCTCAATCAGCCGGACGGCCCGATCCTGCTCTGCACTCTGTCCGAGCTGGATCCCAAGGTCTACGGCATCCCGTTTGACCATATCAAGAACGTGGAGCTGACCAACTTCAGTGCCACCCAGCCGAAGGATTTCAATATCCAGAAGCTGATCCGCGATCAGGGCTATCAGGATGTGAGCGGCCCGATCCGCTTCGTCGGCCGGATCGATGCCAACAGCCAGTCGCTGGTGGATAACCAGATCCCTGGCAACAATCCACGCATGACCCGCTATGACAAGCGCAGCGTGGTGGTGGAGACAGAAGTGCAGGACACCCCGGAGTTTCGCAGCTGGTTGAACAACATCGGCGGTGAACTCGAGGTGCTGGCACCTGAATCGCTGCGCAAGGCCTATCTCAATCCGGCCAACCGCTTGAGCTGATTAAAAAATTGGAATGTTGAAGAGTCGAGCCTGGTCTCGGCTCTTTTTTTTTTGCGGTTTTTTTAAGCATATTTATTCAACTAATTTTTAAGTCTTAACGTCAGGATTGAACCGTTTTCCTGCCCCGTTTTCGGGGGCGAAACCCGTGTAAGAGATCTGCCATAGCGACTGTAAGAGGCTGGCGCTTTGAGCCGTACGCGAAGCCATGCCAGAATGATCGAGCTTTCCCGTGAAACTAAATAAACAACTGATATTAAAGGGTTAGTTTTTAAGTTCGTATTTTTGGATGGGAGCTGCATCGGATCTTTATCATCGGATGGCCCTTGTTCGGGGTGCGCATTTCCTTAGTATGGGTCTCACAAGGACGAAGCTGGTCCGGCAGGATGCAGGGCAGCGCATAAAGATGGAATAGTCCGCAGGATGTGGACAAGGGACACCTCAGGATGAGCTCGATAATCAGGATGATTATCGTCACGGATGAATAAAGGAACACCGCGGGATGCGGCAGGACACTCTCGGGATGGGAGCAGAACGAACGGAACCTCGTTCTTCAGGATGAACAGGACCTCGCCGGATGCGAGAGGAATACTTCAGGATGAAGTGAGATAACCCGGATGGTTATCTGTCAGGAAGACGCAAGGAACCCCACAGGACGTGGTAATGGACACCTCCAGGATGGAGACAGGGAAGCAGTTCAGGATGAATTGCCAGGCCAGGAACGCCGCAGGACACGCCAACGGATTGGAAAGGGGATATTCCAAAGGATTAGGATAACGTCAGGGATTGCAGGGAGCATTGCAGTTCTACGGACAGGACGACACGACTCTAGGGGACGGCTACCGCCGTCCCCTTTTCTTTTATGGTTTGCCCGAGAGATTGCCGCGCTGGGCGGCGTTGACGATCTCTTGCAGGCGCTGACGAATGTCGACCATGCCAAACACACCAAAGATCAGCACAGTGACAAATTCGGCTTTGGTGACCGCGAAGTAGCGTTTGCAAGCCGCCTTGATCATGCTGGCCTGCAGCCAGTGCAGCAGGGCGACGATCACGCCGCAGACCGGCAGAAAGCCGTTGAGTTTGCCGGGCAGCGGGGCAATCAGGCTCATCAGCACGCCAAACCAGAAGAACAATATCAGCCCCATCGCCAACAGATTAAAGACTCGCTTCATTGTTTACCTCTCTTAGATAGAGTTGATAGCAGACCTGACCTGCTTGTTTGTCCTTGAGTAACTGCCAGCTGGCGGGCAGTGCCAGATCGGCCATCTCTTTTTCCCGCTCCAGATAGATGAGAGCGTCCGCTGCCAGCCAGCCGCGCTGCTCCAGCAGTTCGCACACTTGCGGCAGCAGCTCGCGGCGAAACGGCGGATCGAGGAATACCAGATCAAACGGCGTGGCCGGGCCTTGCAGCCAGCTCACAGCATCTGACTGGATCACCTGACCCTGACTGCTGCCGAGGGCGGTCAGGTTCTTCTTGATCTGGTCAGCAGCCCCTTTGTCCATCTCGATCAGGGTCACCTGCTCGGCGTAGCGCGACAGCGCCTCCAGTCCGAGTCCGCCGCTACCGGCAAACAGATCCAGGCAGCGGGTGCCACGAATGTGGGGGGCCAGCCAGTTGAAGATGGTCTCTTTGACGCGATCCGTGGTGGGTCTGAGCCCCTCCACATCCTTGACCGGCAATTTGCGGCCTCGCCACTGGCCGCTGATGATTCTTACAAAGCCCGATTTTCCTTGCGGGGCGGGACTCTTGCTCGGGTTGCTACGGCTGGATTTCACTCTGGGCATCGCGTTTCATCGTCAGAAAATAAAGTGGTAGTATAAGGCGGTTCATTTTTATGCCGACCCGCCAAGGGACGGCTATCTTAGCAGTCAGCCTTTGATGTGAGTATTTTTAGATGGCAAAAGGTTTGTTTTCCTGGCTGGGTTTCGGCCGCAAGAAAGAAGAGGCTGAGGCTGTCCAACCACAGACACCCCAAGCCACCCCCGTTACCGTTGAGCCCGAGGTCACTGCTACCCCCGCTCCCGTTTCCGATACCACTGTTTCCGATAGTACGCCGGCTGTTGCCCCCGAAGTGCCTGCCAGCGCACAGAATCCCGTTTTGCAAGATGATTGCTGCCTGCCGACCGAGCTGGACGATCACGGCCCGCTGGTGGTGGAGGAGTGCGCTTCCGATCTGGAGCCGGTGATCGTCAACGAAGCGCTGATCGCCGAAGAGGAGCGTGCCGCTGAAGCCGCTCGCACTGCCGCAGAAGCACAAGCTGCTGAAGCGGCTCGTATTGCCGCCGAGGCTCGCGCTGCAGAGGAGGCTCGTATCGCTGCCGAAGCTCGCGCCGCGGAAGAATCTCGCATTGCCGCCGAAGCCCGCGCCGCGGAAGAGGCTCGTATCGCTGCCGAAGCCCGCGCTGCAGAAGATGCTCGTATCGCCGCCGAGGCTCGCGCCGCAGAAGAGGCCCGCATCGCCGCCGAAGCTCGTGCTGCGGAAGAGGCTCGCATTGCTGCCGAAGCTCGTGCTGCGGAAGAGACTCGCATCGCTGCCGAAGCTCGCGCTGCGGAGGAGGCTCGCATTGCTGCCGAAGCTCGTGCTGCGGAAGAGACTCGCATTGCTGCCGAAGCTCGCGCCGCGGAAGAAGCTCGCATTGCCGCCGAAGCTCAGGCTGCGGAAGAAGCCCGTATCGCCAAAGAGGCCCAGCGCGCGGAAGATATGCGCCTGGTCGCCGCGATGGAGGCTGAGGCTGCCGCCCTGGCCGCTCTGCCGCTGGCCGCCAAGGTAGACGACGACACCCAGGACAAACCGCAGCGGGAGGGCTTCTTTGCTCGCCTCAAGCGCAGTCTGGTGCGCACCAAGGAGAATATCGGCTCTGGTTTCTTCGGCCTGTTCCGTGGCAAGAAGATCGACGACGAGCTGTTTGAAGAGCTGGAAACCCAGTTGCTGACCGCCGATCTCGGCGTCGACACCACCACCCGCATCATCGAGGGGTTGGTGCAGCACGCGGATCGCAAGCAGCTCAAGGATGCCGAGGCGCTCTACGGCCTGCTCAAGCAGGACATGGGCGAGATGCTGGCCAAGGTCGAACAGCCGCTGGTGATCGACACCAGCAAGAAGCCTTATGTGATCCTGATGGTCGGCGTGAACGGCGTCGGCAAGACCACTACCATCGGCAAGTTGGCCAAGCAGTTCCAGGCCGAGGGTAAGAGCGTGATGCTGGCGGCGGGTGATACTTTCCGTGCCGCTGCGGTCGAACAGTTGCAGGTTTGGGGTCAGCGCAACAACATTCCGGTGATTGCCCAGCACACCGGCGCCGATTCCGCTTCCGTCATTTATGACGCTATCGAGGCCGCCCGCTCCCGCGGGGCTGACGTGCTGATCGCCGACACCGCCGGCCGCCTGCAGAACAAGAGCAACCTGATGGAGGAGCTCAAGAAGGTAGTGCGGGTGATGAAGAAGCTGGATGAAGAGGCTCCCCACGAGATCATGCTGACGCTGGATGCCGGCACCGGCCAGAACGCCCTGAGCCAGGCCAAGCTGTTCAGTGAGGCGGTGGGCCTGACCGGTATCACTCTCACCAAGCTGGATGGTACGGCCAAGGGCGGCGTCATCTTCGCGGTGGCCGACAAGTTCCAGATCCCGATCCGCTACATCGGGGTGGGCGAGGGGATCGATGATCTGCGTCCCTTCGTTGCCAACGATTTCATCGAGGCGCTCTTTAGCCGCGATGAATAAGTCCGGCCGCGATGAGTCAGCTCAGCCGTGATGAGTAAGTGTTCCATGCCCCGACTCCGGTCGGGGTTTGTCAATTTCAGGGAACCGTTATGATTCGTTTTGACAAGGTCAGCAAGGTATACAGCGGCGGCCATCAGGCGCTGCAAAAGGTCAGCTTTCACCTGCGCAAGGGGGAGATGGCTTTTCTGACCGGGCACTCGGGGGCGGGCAAGAGTACCCTCCTCAAACTGATCAGCGTGATGGAGCGCCCGACCGATGGTCGCGTCTTCTTTCATGGCGATGATGTCAGCCATATCCAGCGCAGCCAGATCCCCTATGTTCGCCGCCAGATCGGGATGATCTTTCAGGATCACCGACTGCTGATGGACAGAACCGTGTTCGACAACGTGGCGCTGCCGCTGGTGATCGATGGTTACAGCCATGCAGACATCAACAAGCGCGTGGCGGCGGCGCTGGACAAGGTGGGGCTGCTCGGCAAGGAGCGTTACCAGCCGCGGATGCTCTCCGGGGGTGAACAGCAGCGGGTCGGCATCGCCCGCGCCATCGTCAACAAGCCGCCGCTGCTGCTGGCGGATGAACCGACCGGCAACCTGGATCCCCAGCTCTCCATGGATATCATGCGGTTATTTCAGGAGTTCAACAATTTTGGGGTCTCGGTACTGATTGCCACCCACGATCTGGGGCTGATCGCGCGCATGCGCTATCGCACCCTGACCCTCAAGGCGGGTCGTATGTATTCGGCCGGGGAGGAGCTCTGATGGCTATCGTTCGTCATAAACAACCGCCGCTGCGCCGTCTGATGATGTACGGGGTTGACCATGTGCGGCAGGCGTTTGCCAGTCTCGGGGAGTTGTGGCGCAATCCGCTCGCTTCGCTAATGACGCTGGCGGTGCTCGGTGTCAGTCTGGCGCTGCCCTCTTGTTTCCACGTGTTGCTGAAAAATGCCGAGGTGGTGGAGGGGAGCTGGCAGAGCAGTTCCCAGATCTCTCTTTACCTGCGCAAGGATCTGCCGGAGCAGAGCATTCTCGATCTGCAGCACAGGATCCTGCTCTATCCCGAAGTGGATTCGGTCACCTACCTGAGCCGGGACGATGCGTTGCGGGAGTTTCGCGAGATCTCCGGCTTCGGCGATGCCCTCGATTATCTGGACAGCAACCCGCTACCGCCGGTGCTGAGCGTCATCCCGGATCCGCGCTGGCAGAACCCGGAAGGGGCCGCCGAGCTGCTCAGCAAGCTCAACAACGAGGTGGGGGTCGAGCAGGGCAAGCTGGATCTGCAGTGGCTGACACGACTGCAGGGGATCATGAACCTGCTGCGCCACACCATTACCGGTATCGCGGTGCTGCTGCTCTCCGCCGTGTTGCTGATCGTCGGCAATACCCTGCGTCTCAACATCCTCAACCAGCGTTCCGAGATTGAAGTGCTCAAGCTGGTGGGGGCGACCGACTCCTTCATTCATCGCCCTTTCCTCTATACCGGTATCTGGTTCGGGGTGATCGGCGGCATGCTGGCCTGGTGGCTGACCGAAGTGATGGTGATCTGGAGCGAAGGGGTGGTGAAGGAACTGGCGGGCTTGTATAACAGTAACTTCCGGTTGGTTGGCATGGGGGCGGTAGACGGGATCAATCTGATCTTGCTGGGCGCCCTGCTGGGGCTGATTGCCTCCTGGTTCTCGGTCCATCGCCACATTCGCGACATCGAACCATCCTGATTACTTTGTCATCAAAGTAAATCGCTGGATTTTGAGAGGCGGATCAAGTAAAAGAGGGGCCGTTTCTGGCTTGGCCCCCATAGTCAGAGTATTCTGAATAACAATGATCTTCCGGATCTTCGCTAGATCCAGTGAACCTTCTGATTTATAAGCAGTCTATTACAGCTGAAGCATTTATACGGGTGTGGCCCCTCTGCCTTGCTCGTCAGACTTGGCAAGCATGTGAAGGTTGCGAGCTCCGCAACAATGGACTTAGCATGCTACTTTTCGGGGGTCCTTCATTGTGACCCCCTTTTTTTGACTGTTCATTCATGATTCATCCTGCAGGCTTAAGATAAGCCGGTCTAAAACTGGGCATGTTCTTTGATACACGCCGCAGAATGGCATCCGGTCAGTAGACAGACACTCTCAGGGTGTTAGACTGATTAGATTGAAAAGTAAGAGGTAACAGATGGGAACTTCATTGCAGCGCACTATGGCTCTGATTCCGCAAGGTAGTCTGGAAGGCTATATCCAGGCAGTAAACTCTATTCCTGTGCTGAGCGCAGAGGAAGAGCGTGAACTGGCTGAGCGTTTGCAGCAGGATGGCGATCTCGAGGCTGCCCGCCAGCTGGTTATGTCGCACCTGCGCTTTGTCGTTCATGTCGCCAAGAGTTATGCCGGTTACGGCCTGCCTCAGGCCGATCTGGTTCAGGAAGGCAACATCGGCCTGATGAAGGCGGTCAAGCGCTTCGACCCGACGGTCGGCGTGCGTCTGGTCTCCTTTGCTGTGCACTGGATCAAGGCCGAAATCCACGAATATGTCCTGCGCAACTGGCGCATGGTCAAGGTGGCGACCACCAAGGCCCAGCGCAAGCTCTTCTTTAACCTGCGCAAATCCAAAAAACGTCTGGGCTGGCTGAACCACGAAGAGGTTCAGGCCGTGGCGGCCGATCTCGGCGTTTCTGCCGCTGATGTGACCGAAATGGAAGCGCGGATGGCCAACTACGATCAGGCGTTCGATCTGGTGGGTGACGATGAGGAAGAGGGCGGTTTCGCTCCGGTTCACTATCTGGAGGACAAATCCTCCGATCTGGCCGCGACCATCGAGAACGACAACTGGGATGATCACGCGACCCGTCGTCTGAGCTCGGCCCTCGCCACTCTGGATGAGCGCAGCCAGCACATCATCCGCGCCCGCTGGCTCGATGATGACAGCAAGACCACTCTGCAGGAGCTGGCCGATACCTACGGTGTCTCTGCCGAGCGTGTGCGTCAGCTTGAGAAAAACGCACTCAAGAAGCTGAAAGATGCCATGGAAGCCTGATGCTTCCTCTTATAAAAACAGGGCCTGATGGCCCTGTTTTTGTTTCGCAGGGATCTGGTCGGCCTTGCTTTGGTTACCCTTGAGTGTGTTATGTTGCCGCCACTGCCACATTAGGGAGAGCAGAAGTGAAACTGTTGAACGACCTGTTTACCAACAACCGTGAGTGGGCCGAACGGATCAAAGCCGAAGATCCCGAATTCTTTGCCACTCTTTCTGCCCAGCAGGCCCCCGAATACCTCTGGATTGGTTGTTCCGACAGCCGGGTCCCCGCCAACCAGCTGATGGGGTTGCTGCCGGGGGATGTCTTCGTCCACCGTAACGTCGCCAATCTGGTGGTACATACCGATTTCAACTGCCTCTCCGTGCTGCAATACGCGGTAGAAGTCCTCAAGGTGAAGCACATCATCGTCTGCGGTCACTACGGTTGCGGCGGCGTCAAGGCCGCGATGCAGAACCAGGAGTTGGGTCTCATCGACAACTGGCTGCGCAACATCAAGGATGTCTACTTCAAATATGGTGAAGAGCTCGAGGCCATCGAGGATGAGCACGAGCGCTTCGACTACCTGTGCGAGCTGAACGTGGCCGAGCAGGTCGCCAACGTCTGCCACACCACCATCATCCAGAACGCCTGGCGCAAGGGGCAGGAGCTGGCGGTGCATGGCTGGATCTACGGGATTAAAGACGGTCTGCTGCACGATCTCGATCTTTGCATCAGCGGCCCGGATCAGATCCCCGATGTCTACCGCGCCTGGCCGGACATGCGTCCGCCCCACCGTCGGCGCTAGGGAGCTTCATGGTGGCGCCAGCTCTCTATCTGCAGATCAAGCAGCACATTCTGGACGGGATCCGCGAACGCCACTATCAGGCGGGGGACAGGATCCCGACCGAAGCGGCCCTGTGCGAGCAGTTCACCGTGAGCCGGATGACGGTCAACCGGGCGCTGCGGGAACTGGTGGCGGAAGGGTGGCTGGTGCGTACCGCCGGTTCCGGCAGCTTCGTGGCAGACCGGCGCACCGAATCGCCGCTGCTGGCTATTCGCAATATTGCCGACGAGATCGCCGAGCGTGGCGGTGAGTACAGCGCCCGGGTGATCCGGCTACAGCGACTGGCCGCTGACGAGAAGGTGGCGGTACAACTGGGGCTGCGGGTTGGCGCCCCCATCTTTCACAGCCTGATCGTCCATCAGGCCGATGGGGAGCCGTTGCAATTGGAGGAACGCTTCGTCGATGCCGGGCGCTTGCCGGGTTATGGTGAGCAGGATTTTACCCAACAGACCCCCAACCGCTATCTGATGGATGTTTGCCCCCTCTCCGAGATGGAGCACGTGGTGGAAGCCGTGCTGCCGAGCGCCGGTGAGGCGGGATTGTTGCAGATCCGCGTAGATTCCCCCTGCCTGTTGTTGCACCGGCGTACCTGGTCGGAGGGGCATCTGGTCTCCTACGCCCGTTTGCTCTCCCCCGGTTCCCGCTACAAGCTCAGCTCCAAGACTCAGCTGGAGTAAATGTCTATACAACTCGATTTTGCAAAGCCCACCTCCTGGTGGGCTTTTTTGTGCTTAAACTCTAAGTTTGATGCTGTTATCAGGATGTGAACTTCGCTCTTTCTTTCGTCATAGAGATCGACTATAAGAATATGTATATACATTTGAGGTCGCTATGAACAAGGAACTGTTGAACTGCGAGCGGGTCTGGCTCAACGTGACACCCGCCACCCTGAGTGATGAGCTGGCCGACTACGGCCTGCTGCCGCTCCACGCCATCGGCGTGAAGGATGGCAAGATCCACTCGCTGGTGCCGATGGCCGAGCTGAAGGGGCCGTATCCCGCTCACTGGCAGGATATGCAGGGCAAGCTGGTCACTCCCGGCCTTATCGATTGTCACACCCATCTGGTCTTCGCCGGCAGCCGTGCCGAAGAGTTCGAGCTGCGTCAGCAGGGAGTGCCCTATGCCGAGATCGCCCGTCGGGGCGGTGGCATCATCAGCACGGTGCGTGCCACCCGTGCCGCCAGCGAAGAGCAGCTCTTTAAGCTGGCGTTGCCGAGGGTGAAATCCCTGATCCGCGAAGGGGTCACCACGGTGGAGATCAAGTCCGGCTATGGCCTGACGCTGGATGACGAACTCAAGATGCTGCGGGTGGCCCGCCGACTGGGAGAGGCGTTGCCGATCCGGGTCAAAACCACTCTGCTGGCGGCCCATGCGGTGCCGCCGGAGTATCGCGACGATCCCGACAGCTGGGTCGAGACCATCTGTCAGGAGATCATTCCGGCCGCCGCCGAGGCGGGTCTGGCCGATGCGGTAGATGTCTTCTGCGAGCACATCGGCTTTTCGCTGGCCCAGACCGAGCAGGTCTATCTAGCGGCGGATCAATACGGCCTGCCGGTGAAGGGGCATATGGATCAGCTCTCCAATCTCGGTGGCAGCACGCTCGCAGCCAACTTTGGCGCCCTCTCGGTGGATCATCTGGAGTATCTGGATCCGGAAGGGACCCTGGCGCTGGCCCACCGTGGCGTGGTCGCCACCCTGCTGCCCACCGCCTTCTACTTCCTCAAAGAGACCAAGCTGCCGCCGGTTGCCGCCCTGCGCAAGGCGGGTGTGGCGATGGCGGTCTCCTCCGACATCAACCCGGGTACTGCCCCTATCGTCTCGCTGCGGATGGCGATGAACATGGCCTGCACCCTGTTTGGCCTGGCCCCGCTGGAGGCCATGCGCGGGGTGACCCGTCACGCCGCCAAAGCGCTCGGCGAGCAGGATCGCCTTGGCCAGCTCAAGGCAGGCATGGCAGCCGATTTTCTGATCTGGCACTGCGCCCATCCGGCCGAGCTGAGCTACATGGTCGGTGTCGATCAGCTGGCAAGCCGCATCTTCAACGGTGAGGAGACCCTCCATGGATAAGTTCAATCCGGTCGATATGTCGCTCTGGCAGGGACGACAGGATCCGGAAGATGGCGAACTGGCCCTGCGCTGGCATGACAAGGTGCAGCCCTGGACCGCCGGAGCACAAGACCCTGCCGGTGTGGTACTGCTCGGTTTTGCCTGCGATGAAGGGGTGCGCCGCAACAAGGGGCGTGTCGGTGCAGCGGCGGCGCCGCTGGCGGTGCGCAAGTTGCTGGCCAATACAGCCTGGCACCTGAATCGACCCGTCTACGATGGTGGGGATGTGAGCTGCCCCGATGGCAATCTCGACGCCGCCCACGGCCATCTGGCCGAGCGGGTCGCCTCTGCGCTCGAACTGGGCCACTTCCCGCTGGTGCTGGGGGGCGGCCACGAGGTGGCCTTCGGCAGTTGGAGCGGCCTCAACAGTCATCTGGGCGGCAGTGGCAGGGTCGGCATTATCAACCTCGATGCTCATTTTGACCTGCGCATGAAGCAGGAGCAGGCCAGCTCCGGCACCCCCTTTTTCCAGATCGCCGAGCAGTGCGCCGCTCAGGGCACGCCGTTTCACTACGCCTGCCTCGGGGTGGCCGAGACCGCCAATACCCAAGCCCTGTTTGCCCGTGCCAAGGCGCTGGGTGTGTGGCATGTGCTGGACGAGGCGATGACCCAGACCGGGCTGCCAGCCTTGCTAAGCGGACTGGATGCCTTTATCGCCCATTGTGATCACCTCTATCTGACCATCGATCTCGACGTGCTGCCGGCGGCCGTGATGCCGGGAGTGAGCGCCCCCGCCGCCCGCGGCGTGGAGCTGGCGGTGATCGAACCGCTGATCGCCCATATCCGGGCCAGCGGCAAGCTGCGGCTCGCCGATCTGGCCGAGTATAACCCGACGCTGGATCAGGACAACCGCAGTGCCCGCGTGGCCGCGCGGCTGGTTCATCTGTTGACCCGTTAACCCTTTGGCCACCCATCGCCGAAGGCACCCTATTGATACAACAAGGAGTGTGTATGTCTGTGCAACAGCAGGATCCCCGTCATGATCCTAACCGCGTGATCCGTGCCCCGCGCGGTACCGAGCTGACCGCCAAGAGCTGGCTCACCGAGGCGCCGCTGCGGATGCTGATGAACAACCTGGACCCCGAGGTGGCCGAGCATCCCCAGTCGCTGGTGGTCTATGGCGGCATCGGTCGCGCTGCCCGCAACTGGGCCTGCTTTGACAAGATCGTCGAGGTGCTGACCCGGCTGGAGGAGGATCAGACCCTGCTGGTGCAATCCGGCAAGCCGGTCGGGGTGTTCCAGACCCACAAGGATGCGCCGCGGGTGCTGATCGCCAACTCCAATCTGGTGCCGCATTGGGCCAACTGGGAGCACTTCAACGAGCTCGATAAGAAGGGCCTGATGATGTACGGCCAGATGACTGCGGGTTCCTGGATCTACATCGGCACCCAGGGGATCGTGCAGGGCACCTACGAAACCTTCTTCGCGGTGGCCAACCAGCACTTCAACGGTGAACCCAAAGGGCGCTGGATCCTCACTGGTGGGCTCGGTGGTATGGGTGGTGCCCAGCCGCTGGCCGCCACCATGGCCGGTTTCTCGATGATCGCGGTGGAGTGCGACGAGACCCGCATCGATTTTCGTCTGCGCACCCGCTATGTGGACAAGAAGGCTCACAGCCTGGATGAGGCGCTGGCCATGGTCGAAGAGGCCAAGCAGAGCGGCAGCGCCGTCTCCATCGGTCTGCTCGGCAACGCCGCCGATGTGTTCGCCGAGCTGGTGGCCCGTAGTATCACCCCGGACGTGGTGACCGATCAGACCTCGGCCCACGACCCGGTGCACGGCTACCTGCCGCAGGGCTGGAGCGTGGCCCAGTGGCGCGCGCTGCAAAAATCCGCGCCCCAGGACGTGAACGTCGCCGCCCGCCACTCCATGGCCCGTCAGGTGGAGGCGATGCTGACCCTGCAAAGCCGCGGTGCGGCGACCCTGGATTACGGCAACAACATCCGCCAGATGGCGCTGGAGGAGGGGGTGAAAAACGCCTTCGACTTCCCCGGCTTCGTCCCGGCCTATATCCGCCCGCTGTTCTGCGAGGGGATAGGCCCGTTCCGCTGGGTGGCCCTCTCCGGCGATCCGGAAGATATCTACAAGACCGATCAGAAGGTGAAAGAGCTGATCCCCGATGATCCCCATTTGCACAACTGGCTCGACATGGCCCGCGAGCGCATCGCGTTTCAGGGGCTGCCAGCGCGGATCTGCTGGGTCGGGGTCAAGGATCGGGTACGCCTCGGCCTGGCCTTCAACGAGATGGTGAAAAACGGCGAGCTGAAAGCCCCCGTCGTCATTGGCCGCGACCATCTGGATTCCGGCTCGGTGGCGAGCCCGAACCGCGAGACCGAGTCGATGATGGATGGCTCCGATGCCGTCTCCGACTGGCCGCTGCTCAACGCCCTGCTCAACACCGCTGGTGGCGCGACCTGGGTGTCGCTGCACCACGGCGGCGGGGTCGGTATGGGCTTCTCCCAGCACTCCGGCGTGGTGATCGTCTGCGACGGCTCCGATGACGCTGCCAAGCGGGTCGGTCGGGTGCTGCGCAACGATCCGGCCACCGGGGTGATGCGCCACGCGGATGCCGGCTACGAGATTGCCATCAACTGTGCCCATGAGGCGAAACTGGATCTGCCGATGATTGACGGCGCCAACGGTGTCAAAGGAAAGGTGTAACACCATGTTTGAATTGACTATTACTCCGGGCGAGCTGGATCTTGCCACCCTGCGCCGCGTCAGCCGCGAGCCGGTACATGTTTCACTGGATCCGGCCGCGCTGCCGGGGATCCACGCCTCAGCTGCTGTGGTTACCAAGGTAATCGAGCAGAACCGGGTGGTGTATGGCATCAACACCGGCTTTGGCCTGTTGGCCAACACCCGCATTCCGGTGGAGCAGCTGGACGAGCTTCAGCGCTCCATCGTGCTTTCCCACGCGGCAGGGATTGGCGAGTACATGGATGACGCCACCGTGCGGCTGATGATGGTGCTCAAGCTCAACTCGCTGGCGCGCGGCTTCTCCGGCATCCGCCTGACGGTGCTTGAGGCCCTGATGACCCTCATCAACGCCGAAGTCTATCCGGTGGTGCCGAAGAAGGGCTCCGTCGGTGCCTCCGGCGATCTGGCGCCGCTGGCTCATATGAGCTGCCTGCTGATCGGGGAGGGCAAGGCTCGCCACAAGGGCGAGCTGATCGACGCCGCCACTGCCCTCAAGATTGCCGGGCTGGAGCCCATCGCCCTGGCGCCGAAAGAGGGGCTGGCGCTGCTCAACGGCACCCAGGCCAGCACGGCGTTCGCGCTGGAAGGGCTGTTCCATGCCGAGGATCTCTACGCCGGTGCCATCACCATAGGCGCCATGAGCGTGGAGGCCGCGTTGGGCAGTCGCCGGCCGTTCGATGCCCGCATCCACGCGGTGCGCGGTCAGCGCGGCCAGATCGACGCTGCCGCCTGCTATCGCCACCTGCTGGTGGATGGCAGCGAGATCGGCATGTCCCATCACAACTGCGAGAAGGTGCAGGATCCCTACTCATTGCGCTGCCAGCCGCAGGTGATGGGGGCCTGCCTGACCCAGATCCGTCAGGCCGCCGAGGTGCTGGTGTGCGAGGCCAATGCGGTCTCCGACAACCCGCTGGTGTTTGCCGAGGATGAGGAGATCCTCTCCGGTGGCAACTTCCATGCCGAGCCGGTCGCCTTCGCGGCCGACAATCTGGCGCTGGCCATCGCCGAGATAGGTTCCCTCTCCGAGCGGCGGATGGCACTGCTGATTGACTCTCGGATGTCCGGTCTGCCGGTGTTTCTGGTCAACAACGGCGGGGTCAACTCCGGCTTTATGATCGCTCAGGTCACCTCGGCGGCGCTCGCCTCCGAGAACAAGACCCTGGCCCATCCCGCCTCGGTGGATAGTCTGCCCACTTCCGCCAATCAGGAGGATCACGTCTCCATGGCGACCTTCGCTGGCCGCCGGCTGGCAGACATGGCGGAGAACACCCGCGGCATTCTGGCGGTCGAACTGCTGGCGGCGGCACAGGGGCTCGATTTCCGCGCGCCGCTGCGCAGTACCGAGCTGATCGAGCAGGCCAAGGGACGACTGCGGGCAGAGGTGAGCTTCTACGACAAGGACAGGTACTTCGCGCCGGATATCGAAGCTGCCGCCGCCCTGCTGGGCCGTGCCAGCTACAACGACCTGATCCCGGTCGGGGTACTGCCCAGCCTGTAAGCCTTGATCCCCCTTCTCTCCTGGCGGGAGAAGGGTTGGGGATGAGGGGGAATCCGCTTCACAGGCGCCGGTGACAGCCGGGAGCAGATGATAAAAGACCGCCCAATCGGGCGGTCTTTGCGTTTCTGACGTTGGTTGAACGCAGTTATCCGTGTTCGAACATCAGGAACAGATAGACCACAAACAACACCAGATGGGTCGCACCATGGAGCACATTGGTGCGCCCGCTGCTGAAGGTTACTTTACAGACCATCAAGGTCGTGACCAGCAGCACCATATCGGCGGGAGAGAGGCCGAGGCGCACCTCCTGATCCAGCATGGAGCCGATAAAGAGCACGGCAGGCACGGTGAGGGCGATGGTGGCCAGCACGGAGCCGAAGTAGAGGTTCATTGCCCGCTGCAACTGGTTGTTGAAGGCGGCTTTGATGGCGCCGACTGCTTCGGGAGCCAGCACGATGCAGGCCACGATAAAGCCGCCCAGTGCGGCGGGTGCTTCCATGACATGCACCCCGTAGTTGATGGGGATGGCCAGGGTCTTGGCCAGCAAGATCACCACCAGCAGGTAGGCGAGCAGCAGGATGGTGTGATAGACGTTGCTCTGCAGCGGGCCGTGGTGCTCCTCATAATCCTCGTGATCGCTGTCGACGAAGAAGTGGCTGTGGCTGCGGGTCTGGATCAGCAGAAAGACCCCGTAGAGCAGGATCGAGATGATGATCAGCATCCACGACATGGCGCGCGACATACTGCCGATTGCACCGCCCTCGGTGAAGTTGGGCAGCACCAGACAGAGCAGGGCCAGCGGGATGATGGCCACCAGATAGGATTTGACCCCGTCCAGATTGAAGCTCTGGGTGTGGTAGCGCCAGCCGCCAAACAGCAGGGTGAAGCCCACCAGACCGGTACTCACCAGCATCACTACCGCAAACATGGTATCGCGGGCCATGGTGGGGTTGGGCTCGCCGGTCAGCATCACCGAGGAAATCATCACCACCTCCAGCGAGATGACCGAGAGAGTGAGGATCAGGGTGCCGAAGGGCTCGCCCAGCTTGATGGCGAGGGCATCGGAGTGGCGCACCACCGAGAAGATGGCCCAGGTGACGATGGCCAGTAATGCCGCCGAAACAGGAAGATAGATCCCGAGCGGAGTTGTCTCTGTCAGCAGGTCACTGCCCAGGGTCTTGAAAAAGAGCAGGGTCAGCAGGCCAACGGGCAGGGCAATCTCTTGCCGGATAACTGTCTTCATAGGCAATGGTTCTCTATTTGGGGTCTTGACGACCGGATGACATAAACAGGCTGCACGGTTATCGGTTGCGCAATAACCGGCTCCTTATGATAAAGGTTGTTATCCCCGTCAGGGCAGATCATTTTGTTGCTGAATGTAAATAATGGGTGGCAGGAGGCGGTTCGATTTCACCATGGAGCCGGGCCCGGGTCTGCAGGGGGATTTACCCGCCTGATGGCCGGGCTGGGTTACGGCGCTACCGCCAGCATCAACCTGATGATGTCGAGCCGCTGACCAAACTGTTTCGCGGCCAGATCCTGCCATATCTGCGTTAGCTGGCCTTCTGGTGTTGCAACTGCCACTCCCGTTGCCAGTGGGTCAGTATCTTCAGCGGCATGGGTTTGCCGAAGAAGTAGCCCTGGATCAGATAGACGCCATGCTGGCTCAGATAGTCGACCTGCAGCTGGCTCTCGACCCCTTCGGCGATCATCTCCATGCCCGATTCCCGACCGAAGACGATGATGGCGTCCAGCACGCTGCGCTTGAGGTCGTTGGTGCCTATGGTATCGACGAACATCTTGTCGATCTTGATCTGGCGGATCCCTAGGCTCTGCAGGTAGGCAAAGCCGCCGTAGCCGGTACCGAAATCATCCAGCTTGAAGTGATACCCCATCTGTTGCAGCAGGGTGATCTCCTCGGTGGCCGCCTTGATGTCAAGGATCGGCTTGCGCTCCGTCAGCTCGAAGGTGAGCCGGGTGGGTGAGGGGTTTTGGCTGTGAGCGAGCAAGGTGCGCAGCAGGGGCTGCTCGATATGGGCCGCCACCAGATTGACGCTGACCCACTGCTCCGGTGCCAGCTGCGGCAGGTCGGTGATTACCTGCTCCAGCAACTGTTCGGTCATAGGCAGGATCAGTCCCTGCTCCTCTGCATATTCGATAAAGGTGCCCGGGGGGATCAGCTCGTTTCCCCGCTGCCAGCGCAGCAGCGCCTCGAATCCCACCACTTGGTGGGAACGGGCATCCACTATCGGCTGGTAGAGGGGAATAAATTCTTTGCGGATCAACCCTGTTTGCAGCAGTCCCTTGAGGGAGCGCCGATAGCTGCGCAGCAGCCAGTATGTGATGCTTAACAGGGCGCCGAGTGCGATACCGAACCAGAGACCGTAGTGATTGAGTTGGTCATGGGCATATTGCTCCAGCGCTTTACCCGCCCAGACCGTCTGTTTGGTGAGTTCATTGGGATCGAAGAAACTCAGGCTGATATTGCTCTCTTCCTGTTTGATCTCTTGGTCGCCACGGGGAAAGTGGACTGTGCTTGCATCGGCATCCTGTCGGCTGAACTCCAGATAGAAGCAGTGGCTGCAGGGGTGTTGCAGCAGGTCGTGGCTCCAGCTGTTATCCAGCACCCAGTAGGCGAGGTTGTCACCGGATCGGTAAAAGGCCACCAGCTCCTGTTCGGTATTGTATTTGGCCACTGTGGCGGTGATCCCCAGTTTGCCGAACTTCTGCCCGCTATTCTGGAGCTCTTTGATCAGCGGGATCTCCACCCCCAGGCTGGAGCAGCTGTTGCCGGAAGCGAGCTCCAACCCTTGCAGGCGGATATGAGCGCTGTAGAAGCGCGGATCGCGCAGCAGCTCCATGTCTTTGGCACCGCAGTTGAACTCAAATTGTGCCAGCTGTTTGTTGATGGCGGCATCCAGCTCCCGGTGGCGTACGGCCATGGCTCCCTTGAGCTCGGCAACCTTCTCTTCCAGCAGATGAAAGGCCATCGGCTTGGCAAACCACAGGCCGAGAAACTGGCTGCCCACGACAGGCAGGACGAACAGCAACAGAGCGATCCAGACGGGTGATTTACGCAAAGGAAGTACCTGCCAGTTTCATGAGACACAAATGGACTTTGCCATCATAGAGCATTAGTGCAATCAATTTGAGTCCGAGTTGTCACACTTGTTGATTGATTTTTTAACTGCATGATTTTAAATGTGTTTATTATTAACTTTGGCTAGATTCAATCGCTGACCTGTCATAAATGACAATTGCTCAGCTTATCCGAACTGCATTAGAGTAGCCCTGCGGTTTGACTCACCGTGTGTTCAATACTCCTGTATCTGTTTTTTGTCAGTAGCACAGAGTGTTAGTTTTGATATGAGTGTTCCTTTTGGTCCCCTTTGAGGGACCATTTTTCTGTCTGTCATCCCGCCCTTTCCCGCGTCTGCAGCCCGTCATCCTTGGTATTCTCCCTCTGCTTTGGGTTATGCTTGCCCGCTTAAATTGCAGAAGCGGGATCTTCATCCATAGCTGTGGCCCGATCGCCGCTGCTACCATGAGGCGACATGGATGATGCTGGGCATACGGAAAGGCGCATGAAACTCACTACACAGCTTGTCTCATTTATCACCCTTTGCGTGATCGCAGCCATGGCGACCGTGCTGATTGGCGGGGTGTTCAGCTTTCGCGAGCTGGGCATGGAGTTGCAGCAAAAGAAGGTCGATGCGCTGGTCGAAGTGATCGACAAGCAGCTCGATGTTGCTCACGACATGGAAGATATGAGCCACTGGCTACCTACCCTGCTGCGTGCTGCCCATGTGGTAGAGCTGGAGGTGCGCCAGAATAACCAGCGGGTCTACTGGTTCCGCGATGTGCGCAATCCGGTTGACGAACAGCTGCTGGTGCCATATAGCCACCCGCTGCCCCATCAGGCCGGCATGCAGGCCAACTTCAAACTGGAGCGCCCCTTCAAGGAGGCGGAATACTCCATCAAGGCGATGTCCGGTATCTCCTTCGGTGTCTTTATCGTGGTGTTCGGCCTCTGGTACTCCATCCGCTGGCTGCGCCAGCAGCTGCGCGGTGCCGAGCTGCTGGCCGAGCGTGCCCAGCTGATCCTCGATGACAAACTCTCCAAACTGAATCACGACCCTGCCGAAGAGTGGCCGGTTGCCGCCAGTCAGGCGCTCGACCATCTGCTGGCCGAGCTGGCGGATGCCCGCAAGGAGCGCAGCCGCTTCGACAACTTCATCCGCAGCAATGCCTTCGTCGACAAGATGACCGGCATTGGCAACCGTCTCTTTTTCGACAACCGGCTCGAGAGCGCCATCATGGAGGCGAGCGTGATGAGCGGCGGCGTGCTGCTAATAGATCTCGCCTGTCTGGAGGAGCTGGAGGCCGATCAGTTCGAGTTGCTGGGGCACGATTTGATGATGGAGGCGAGCGCCACCATAGGTGCCTTCGTGCGCAAGCATAACGGCGCCCTACAGGCCCGCTACGCCGGTCAGGTCTTTGCGGTGCTGCTGCCCAATATGTCCGAGAGCGAGATGGTGGATGGCGCCAGCCAGCTGCTCAAGAGCCTGCAACGGCTGCACTGGCCGCAGGAGGTCAATCCGGAGACTGCGGTCTATCTCGGCGCCGTCTGTTATCAGGCAGAAGACAGCCTGCTCAAGGTGCAGGAGGAGGCGGAGCTGGCCCTCAAGAGCGCCCGTCTGCAGGGGCACAACGGCTGGTTCCTCTACGAGAAGCAGCTGGATGAGGAGCAGAGCAGCAAGGGCACGGTACGCTGGCGCACCCTGATCAGCCGACGTCTCGAAGAGCACGGCATCGAATTTTACACCCAGCCGATCCAGCAGGATCGGGGGCAGGTGGTGTTGCAGCAGGAGCTGCTCACCTATCTGCACGACGAGCAGGGGCGTGCCCTGCAGGCGGGGATCTTCATGCCGATGGCGGAGAAGGTGGGCTTGTTGCTGCAACTGGATCGGCTGGTGGCGGAGCAGACCCTCGCCCTGCTGCGCCAGCGCTCCGAGCAGAGCTGCCCCATCAGCCTGACCCTCAGTGCCCAGAGCCTGCTCAACCGCGAGTTCCAGCGCTGGCTCTTCTTCGCTCTGTTCCAGCTGCCGCGCAGCACCAACGAGCGGCTGATTTTGCAACTCTCGGAATCCCAGGTGACCCGCCACTTCGAGGCGCTCAAGCGGCCGCTGCGCTCCCTGCGGATGCTGGGTTGCCAGCTGGCCATCGATCATGCCGGTCAGGATGTGGTGAGCACCCAGTACATCAAGGAGTTCGAGATCAACTTCCTCAAGCTGCACCCAAGTCTGGTGCGGGAGATCCATGCCCGTCAGGTCAACCAGATGGCGGTACGCAGTCTGGTAGGCGGCTGCGCCAATACCCGCACCCGGGTGCTGGCAGTGGGGGTGGAGAGTGGCGATGAGTGGAAGATGCTGCGCCACCTCGGGGTGCATGCCGGGCAGGGGCCCTGGTTTGCCGAGCCCCAGCGGCTGGTGCTGGAACCGGCTGGTGATTGAGATAAACAACAGAGGGTCGCCTTGGGGCGACCCTCTGTTGTTTGCGATGCTTTTTGCGGTTGCCATAAGGCAGGGCTCACAGTCGCCCCTGCTCCCGCAGTCCGGCGAGCCCCTGCATGCCGCCGGTGTGGATAAAGACGATTCTGCTGCCGGGGGCGATGCGGCCCGCCGCCAGCTCGCGAAACAGCCCCCACATCGCCTTGCCGCTGTAGATAGGTTCAAGGGGCAGATCGGTCGTGGCGCTGAAATCCTGCACCCACTGCCAGAGGGTCGGGCTGAATTTGGCGTAGCCACCATCGTGGTGATCGAGCGCGATGCGCCAGCCGGGGATATTGGCAGCCGCGGGATGGAGGCGACACACCTCGTCAGCGATAAAGCCACCTCCTTTCAGTACCGCAATGGCGAGGATCTGCTCCCGATCCTGTTTCCCTGCGATCAGGCCCGCCAGAGTGCCGCCGCTGGCGCAGGGTAGTACCCAGAGATCCGGCGAGAAGGGCACTTCGCCGACCAGTTCCGCCACCCCGGGGATGGCCAGCGGGCTGCTACCCCCTTCCGGCACGATCAGGGTATCGGGTGCATCGAATTGGGCCAGCCAGTCGGGATCCTGCCGTCGCCGGTAACTCTGGCGGTCGACAAAAACGAGATCCATGCCCCAGTGCCGGGCATCCCGCAGGGTAGAGTTACTGACGGCGTCATATTCGCCCCGTATGATACCGGTAGTACGAAGACCAGATTGGGACCCCGCTGCCGCCAGCGCGTGGATATGATTGGAGTAGGCGCCGCCAAACGAGAGCAGATGCCGTTTGCCGTGTTCTTTGGCATGCCGCAGGTGGTATTTGAGCTTGCGCCACTTGTTGCCGGAGATTGCTGAATGGATCAGATCATCACGCTTGCACCACAGCTCGACACCATAGCGGGTCAGCAACGGATGGTGGAGGCGTTGCAAGGGGGAAGGGAGGATGGCTTGACCCTCTGACTCGGCGGAAAGGCTGGCTTGCAATGGTGAGTCCGTCTTTTAATCTGGAGGCTAATCTGCTGTTTATGTTAATATTTCATACATTTAATCACTATTGATGGGCGGGCTTACATGAAACAACTGTTCAGACGGTCGACGCCAAGCCGCCAGGTCGGGCTCTTGCTGGCCAATGACAGGATCATGCTGGCTGCGGTGGGCAATCCCCCCGTCTTCGCGACGCGCACCATCAACGGCCCACAGGAGTGGGCAGTGGCCATGAACGAGCTGTTCAGCCGTCATGGGCTGGCCAAGTCTACGGTGCGGGTGGCCCTCGCCGCCAGCCTTTATCAACAGATCCAGATCGACAAGCCTGCCGTGCCTGACGCCGAGATGGCGGGGGCGCTCCCCTGGGCCATCAAGGATTATGTCAGCGAACCCGTGCTGCAACTGGCGATGGATTATGTCGATTTGCCCACCCCACCTGCCGGTCGTCCGCGCATCAATGTGATCTGCTTGCCCAAGAGCCGGGTGCAACAGCTGGCCGATGCCATCAATGGCATCGCCACCCTGCAATCCATCATCAGCGACGAATTGGCGCTGACCTCTCTCTATGACGCTGACGAGACGGTGCGCATGCTGCTGTGGCAGCCCAAGGGGCAGGATCTGCAACTGCTGGTCTTCCATCAGGGCGGGCTCTGCTTCTCCCGCCAGCTGCGCGGTTTCACCAGCCTGACTGGCGAACATGAGCCGGACAGTATGCTGCTCGATTCACTGGCGCTGGAGATCCAGCGCTCCCTCGACTATCTGGCGGGCCAGCTGAAATTGCCCGAGCTGGGACAGATGCAGTTTGCCGTCGCCTCGCCCTTTATCGGTACCCTGGTGCGCCACATGGAGCAGACCTTTGGTTTCGCTGTTTCCGCCATGGCCAATAAAGCGGTGCTGGCCGGCGTCGAATACCTCTCGGCTTACGCAGCCGCCATCGGGGAGGATGCGTGATGAAACGTCAGATAAACCTCTATGGCGCCGAGTTTCGACCCAAGCGGCAGTGGGCCAGCCTCAATCAGATGGCGCTGGTATGGGGCTTTGCGCTGTTGCTGATCCTGTTGACGGGTGTCGGTTACAGCTGGCAACAGCAGCAGGTCAGCCGGGCGCTGGCGCAGCGCTCTGCCGAGCTGCAACTCAAGCGCAGCGAGGCGCAGCGGCTCGATGCCGAGCTGGCGCGCCATCAGGCAGATCCCCGGCTGCAACAGCAACTGGTCAACAAGCAGGATGAGCTGACGGCCAAGCAGGGGCTGATGCGCCAATTGGGCAGCCTGACCCTGCAAAAATCCCAGGGCTATGCCAGCGTGATGGCGGATCTCTCCCGCATTCGCAACAGCAACCTCTCGTTGCAGCGCATCGAGATCAACGAAGGGCGGATCAACCTCTCCGGCTTTGCCGGACGCAGTCAGGATGTACCGGCCTGGGTCAACCGCTTCAAGCAGACCCCGAGTCTGGTAGGCAAGGAGTTTGGTGAACTGACCCTCGGCCGTGACAAGGAGGGTCGCCTGACCTTCCAGTTGAGCGGCATTGCGCGGGAGAAACCCTGATGAACCTGAAAGCACAATGGCAGGCATGGGGCCAGCGTATCGCCGTGTTGAGCCAGCGGGAGCGGGTGTTGATCCTGCTGACTGGTTTGGTGTTGCTGGGCGCGGCCGGACTCTACGGCTGGCTCGATGGCGCTGATACTCGCCTGCAGCAGGAACGCATGGCCCTGAGCGCCGCCGAGCGCGACCTCGAGATCATGGAGCTGGAAAACCTCGGCAAACAGGCACGGCTCAAGCGGGATCCCAATCAGGGAGTTCGCGACCAGCTGGCGCAGGTCGAGGCGGATCTGGCCCGGATCGACGATGAGCTGAAGGCCCAGACCGTCGATCTGATCCCGGCGCACGAGATGCCGCTGGTGCTGGAGGCGCTGCTCTCCCGCTCTGCCAACCTTCACATGCTGGCCCTCAGTTCGCTGGAGCCGACCCCGCTGATGGCGGGAGAGCAGAAGGTCAATCTCTACAAGCATGGTATCCGGCTTCAGCTTGAAGGCGGCTATTTCGATGTGTATCAATATCTTAAAGCGCTGGAAGCCTTGCCGCGTCACTTCTACTGGAAGCAGTTCGACTATCAGGTCAAAGCCTATCCCGGCGCGGTGGTGGAGATGGAGATCTACACCCTGAGTACCAGCAAGGAGTTTATCCGTGGCTAGAGTGTTTGCGTTGTGCTGTTGCCTGTTCAGCTTGCTGGTACAGGCGGAGCAGGTCGAAGTATTGCAGGATCCCACCGCGCCACTGGCGGATGTGGCGGTTGGCGCCCGTGCAACTGGCGAGAGCAGTGCCGGTTTGCCGAAGCTGCAGAGTGTCGTGCTGGGCAATGGCCCGGCACTGGCGGTACTCAATGGCAAGAGTTATCGGGTCGGACAACAGGTGGACGGCTATACGCTGGTGGCCATCAATGCCGATGCCGTGGTGCTGGAAAAGGCGGGAAAACGCCATGCGGTAACACTGTTTGCCAGCAAGATCCGGGTTTGAGTCGTGCTTGCCTCTCGAGAGGTGAATCGGCTTTATCGAGTTTAATTGCAAGTCAGGGTGCCCTAATTACATGAAAAAACACCGTCTCTGTCTGATCTCCGTGGCCATGATGGCTGCAGGCTGTACCACGTATCAGCACCCCGAGCCGACCCAGGCCAAGGATGCTCTCAAGCAGGCCATGAACGAACAGCAGAAACAGGCTGCCCCTCTGACCGCGTTGCCCAAATCGGTGCAAAGTGAATTGCTGCAGCTGAACCGGCCGCAGATGCCGGTCGGCATGCCGGAGAAGCGGCTGCGTATCGCGGCTCACGACGTGGAAGCGGTGGAGTTTTTCGGTTCCCTGTTCAAGGGCTCCCGCTACAGCGTGGCGGTTCACCCCGGGGTGGCCGGGCTGGTCTCCGTCGAGCTCAAGGATGTGACTCTGCCGGAAGTGCTGGCGGTGGTGGGTGACATGTACGGCTTCGACGTGCAGCGCAAGGGCAATGTCTTCCATATCTATCCGGCGGGTCTGCGTACCGAAACCATCCCGGTCAACTACCTGATGATGTCCCGTCGTGGCCTCTCCCGCACCTCGGTCAGCACCGGCGGGGTGACGGCCAATGACAGCAATAACAGCAGCGACAGCAGTTTTGACAATGCATCGAACAACAACAGCGGCAGCAACAGCTCAACCAGCAACAACTCGAGCGGTGACAACAACAACGGCACCCGTATCGAAACCGACACCAACAGCGACTACTGGACCGATCTGCGCGACTCCCTGCAGACCCTGATTGGCACGGGTGACGGTCGCGCCGTGATCACCAGCCCGCAGGCAGGTCTGGTCACCATTCGCGCCTACCCGAAAGAGCTCAAGGCGGTGCGTGAATTCCTGACCCAGTCCGAGAGTCACCTCAAGCGGCAGGTGGTGCTGGAGGCGCGGATCATCGAAGTTGCCCTCAACGAAGGGTATGAACAGGGGGTCGACTGGAGCGGTCTCTCCGCCAGTTGGGATGGCAACAAGGGGATTACCGGTGGCCAGTCGCTTGCCAATACTCAGCTGCCCAGCACCCCCAACCAGATCTTCAGTGCGCTGGGCGGCGGCGCCGGTTTCAAGATCTCTGATGGCAACTTCAATGTGGCGGTCAACCTGCTCAAGACCCAGGGCGATGTGAATACCCTCTCCAGTCCCCGTGTCACCGCAACCAACAACCAGAAAGCGGTGATCAAGGTGGGGACGGACGAGTATTACGTCACCAATGCGTCCACCACCATTACCACTACCTCGACGGGCACAGACAAGACACCTAACGTGGAGCTGACCCCCTTCTTCTCCGGTATCGCACTGGACGTAACGCCGCAGATCGATGAAGAGGGCAAGGTGCTGCTGCATATCCATCCTTCGGTTATCGATACCGAAGAGCAAAACAAGGTGATCGACATGGGTACCTCGGGTGGCAAGTTGCAACTGCCGCTCGCCAAGAGCTCGATCCGCGAATCCGATACCGTGGTGCAGGCCAATAACGGTGACATCATCGTTATCGGCGGTCTGATGAAGACCGACAAGCAGGAGATCGTCAGCAAGGTGCCGCTGCTGGGGGATATTCCCTGGGTGGGCGAAGCCTTTACCAACCGCCGCGAGAGCACCAAGAAGGTGGAGCTGGTGATCATGCTCAAACCGACCGTGGTGGAGAAAGATACCTGGCAAAATGAGCTGCAACGATCCTCCGAGCTGCTCGACAAGTGGTATCCGGCCAAGGGCTGACCCATGACACCAGATGCGGTCACCCTTATCCCGAACGGCCTGTGCTGCCTTGCCAGCACAGGCTGCTTGCTCGCCGTGGCAGGTGAGGTCTCATGTACCTGACCCACTTCGGCCTGCAGGAGGCACCGTTCAGCCTCACTCCCAATACCGGCTTCTACTACGGCCTGCCGCCTCACGAAGAGGCGCTGCAGGTGCTCAACTGGGCGCTGGCGCAGGGGGAGGGCTTTATCAAGGTGACCGGCGAGGTGGGTACCGGCAAAACTCTGCTCTGCCGCAAGTTGCTCAGCGAGCTGGGTTCGGAAGCGCGCCCGGTGCGGCTTGCCTGGTTGCCTAATCCCCACCTTACTCCGGCCGAGCTGCGCATCGCGCTGGCGCTGGAGCTGGGGTTGGCGGTACGGGATCAGAGCGAACTGGATCTGACCGATCGTATCCATCGTCACCTGATCAGCCTGCACCAGCAGGGCAGTCGGGTGGTGGTGCTGATCGACGAGGCGCAAGCGCTGCCGGACGAGACGCTGGAGGCGATCCGCCTGTTCGGCAATCTCGAGACCGAATCGAGCAAGCTGCTGCAGATCGTGCTGTTCGGCCAGCCGGAGCTGGATGCCAGACTGGCCAAGCCGCATCTGCGCCAACTGCGCCAGCGGATTGGCTTCTCCTACTGCCTGCGGCCGCTGCGTTTTGACGAGACCCGCGCCTATCTGGAGCACAGATTGCAGGTCTCCGGTTACCGTGGGGCACCGCTGTTTGCTGGTCGCGCCATGCGCCTGTTGTGGCGTGCATCGCGAGGGATCCCGAGACTTATCAATATTCTGGCGCAGAAGTGTCTGATGCTGGCCTATGGTCAGGGTGTGCGTCAGATCGACAGTCGTCTGGTCCGGCTTGCCATTCGCGATACCGACGATGCGAGCCGCTTTGCGCCACGGCGCTGGTGGCCCCTGTTACTGTTGCTGGGGTGCGCCCTGGCTTATGGAGTCTGGCCATGAGCGTTATCAACCAGATGCTGAAAGATCTGGACCGGCGCCAGCAAGGATCCGAAGGTGCTGCCGTCTATATTGCCCCTGTGCGCCAGCAGGGATGGTGGATGTTGCTGCTGACCCTGATCTGCGGGCTGGCACTGGGGAGCCTCGGTTGGCGAACCTGGATCTACTGGCAGCAGACCTATATCGTCACGGCGTCCAGCGAAGTGGTCGCCCCTGATGCGGTGACTCCCGATGTGGTGACAAGGGCCGCCGCGCCGGTCAGCCAGCCCGAGCCGGTCGAGGTGGCGGCCGCGCTGCCGTTGCCAAGCCAGGATGAGGTGAATGATGAGGCAGGCGAGAGTGACTCGGATGGCATGGCCGACGGTGCGCCCTTTGATGCCTCCAGCGAGGTCGATGAGCGGACCCCTAGCGATGAAGAGCTGCAGCCCGAGCTTTACGCCGAACTGGCTGCAGAGCAGCAGGCAGTCGCCAGCGCACCGCGCAAACCGAGCGTATTGAAGATCGAGACGGTGGAGCTGTCGGCCAAGGAGCTGGCGGCACTGGCGGAGCGCAAGGCGACCACCGCCATGGCCAAGGGGAGCCTGCGGGATGCCCAGGACAACTACTATCAGGTGCTGGCCCACGACCCCTATAACCAGGGGGCGCGCGAGCAACTGGCGGGTTTGCTCTACGGCGAGGGTCGCCTGACCGAGGCACGCCAGCTGCTGGAGGAGGGGATCCGGCTCGATCCCCAGCAGGCTGATTTTCGTCTGCTGCTGGCCCGTCTTGCCATCAGCGAGGGGCAGCAGCAGCAGGCGCTTGGCTGGTTGTCCGGTTATCAGCCGGATCTCGCCAGCAACATGGACTACTACGCGACCTGGGCCGGGCTGACTCAGGAGCTGGGCCAGAATGCCGATGCGGCGGCGCTCTATGTGAAACTGCTGCGTCAGCAGCCGGATCAGGGCCGCTGGTGGCTTGGCCTCGGCGTGGCCGAGGATGGTCAGGGTCACAGCCAGCGGGCGCTCGATGCCTATCGCAACGCCCTGCTGCACGGCAACCTCGGCGAGGCATCGACCAACTGGCTGGAACAACGAATTGGCCAACTAACCCCTTGATAAACAGCAGGTTCGATTAGCAAAGCCTAATCGGATGCGGCAACGGGTGTGAAGTAACAGAGATCGGAGCAAACATGGCACAACCCAGACTGAAAATGCGCCTCGGCGACCTGCTGGTACAAGAGCAGATCATCTCTGATGATCAGCTGCAGCTTGCCCTGCAGCAGCAGCGTCAGACCGGCCGCAAGCTGGGCACCACCCTCATCGACCTCGGCTTTATCAGCGAGGTGCAGCTGTTGCAGTTTCTCGCCCGCCAGCTGGATGTGCCCTTCTTCGATCTCAACAACCTCACCATCGACGCCGCCGCGGTGCCGCTGCTGCCCGAAGTGCAGGCGCGTCGCTATCGGGCACTGGCGGTCAACCTCACCGACGACAAGGTGACGGTGGCCATGTCGGATCCGGCGGATCTGAGCGCACTGGATGCCATCGCCGCCCTGCTCAGCCCGCGCATCATGGTGCTGGCGGTGGCGCGGGAAGGGCAGCTGCTGGAGTATTTCGACCGCCTCTATCGCCGTACCCGCGAGATTGAGAGTTTCGCCGAACAGTTGCAGGAGGAGTATCAGGACTCCGGCTTTGAGCTGGGCTCCAGTAACCTAGGGGCCAACGACGAGGGGGAGGCGACGGTGGCCAAGCTGCTGCGCTCCCTGTTCGAGGATGCGGTTCAGGTGGGGGCGTCGGATATCCACATCGAGCCGGACGAGAAGGTGCTGCGCATTCGCCAGCGGATCGACGGTATCCTCCACGAGAACATCCTCAACGAGGTGCGCATCGCCCAGGCGCTGGTGCTACGCCTCAAGCTGGTGGCGGGGCTCGATATCTCCGAGAAGCGCTTGCCGCAGGATGGCCGTTTCAACATGAAGGTGCGCGGTCGCGATGTGGATGTGCGGATGTCCACCATGCCGGTGCAGTATGGCGAGTCTGTGGTGATGCGTCTGCTGGATCAATCCTCCGGCATCCTGTCGCTGACCGAGACCGGGATGCCGCCTGAGATCCTGACCCGTTTCCGTCGCCAGCTCAAACGGCCACACGGCATGATCCTGGTGACCGGCCCCACCGGTAGCGGCAAGACCACCACCCTCTATGGCGCGCTCTCCGAGCTCAACCAGTCCAGCAACAAGATCATCACGGTAGAAGACCCGGTGGAGTATCGTCTCTCCCGTGTCAATCAGGTGCAGGTCAACCCCAAGATCGGCCTCACCTTCTCCAACGTGCTGCGCTCCACCCTGCGTCAGGATCCGGACATCCTGCTGGTGGGGGAGATGCGGGACAACGAGACGGTAGAGATCGGTCTGCGTGGCGCAATCACAGGTCACCTGGTGCTGACCACCCTGCACACCAACGATGCGGTGACCAGTGCCTTGCGCCTTATCGACATGGGGGCGCCCGGCTATCTGGTGGCGAGCGCCCTGCGGGCTGTGGTCGCCCAGCGGCTGGTTCGGCGGGTATGTGAGCACTGCGTTGAGGAGAAGGCGCCCGACGAAGGGCAGGCCACCTGGCTCACCGTACTCTCCGGCGAGGCGCTTGGCCAATACACCTATCACAAGGGCCGGGGTTGCCAGAGCTGCAACTTTACCGGTTATTCCGGCCGGATCGGGGTCTACGAGCTGCTGGAGCTGGATCAGCCGATGATGGATGCCCTGCGCCGCAACGATGCGGAAGGGTTCGCCAAGGCGGCCCGTCAACACGAACACTATCGGCCGCTGGCCCTCACAGCCCTCGATTATGCCCGTCAGGGGATCACCTCGGTGGACGAGGTGCTGCGACTGGCAGAGGATTTGGGGTAAGCGATGGCTAACTTTGCCTATAAGGGGCGTGACAGCCAGGGCAACGCCACCAGTGGCGTGGTAGAAGCGGCCAACGAGATGGCGGCCGCCGAGCAGCTGATGCGCCGTGGCGTGATGCCCACCGAGCTCAAACCGGGCAAGGCCAAATCCGCTGCCATCGACTGGTCACTGTTGCTGGAAGGGGGCGTCAAGCTGGATGAGCTGGTGATCTTCAGCCGCCAGATGTATGCCCTGACCCGGGCCGGGATCCCTATCTTGCGTGCCATTGCCGGGTTGGAGGAGAGCACTCACAGCAAGCCGCTCAAACGGGCGCTGCACTCGCTGGGGGAAGATCTCGGCAACGGTCGTCCGCTCTCCAGCTCGATGCAGGCGCACCCCAAGGTATTCAGCAGCCTGTTTGTTGCCATCATCCATGTGGGTGAGAACACAGGTCAGCTGGAAGAGTCCTTTTTGCAGCTCGCCAACTATTTCGAGCTTGAGCTGGAGACCCGCAAGCGGATCAAGACCGCGATGCGCTACCCCAGCTTCGTGATGATCGCCATCGGTATCGCCATGGTGATCCTCAATATCATGGTGATCCCGGTGTTTGCTGGCATGTTCGCCAAATTCGGGGTGGAGTTGCCGCTGGCGACCCGCATTCTGCTCGCCACCTCGCACTTTTTTGTCAACTACTGGTGGCTGCTGCTCGCCATTCTGGCTGGGATGGTGTTCGGTTGGCGCCGCTGGGTCGCCACTACCAAGGGCAAGCTGACCTGGCACCGCTGGCAGCTCAAGTTGCCGATCGTCGGCACCATCATAGAGCGCTCCCTGCTGGCCCGTTTTGCCCGCAGTTTTTCCATGATGCTCAAGGCAGGGGTGCCGCTGAACACCGCGCTGACCCTGGTGGCCGATGCGGTGGATAACGCCTATATGGCGGGGCGAGTTCGGGATATGCGCACCGGTATCGAGCGGGGCGAGAGCCTGCTTCGCACTGCCAGCAGCAGCGGCCTGTTCACCCCGCTGGTGATGCAGATGATCGCCGTGGGGGAGGAGACAGGTCAGGTCGATGACCTGCTGCACGAAGCGGCCGAGTATTACGAGCGGGAGGTGGATTATGACCTCAAGAGTCTCACCGCCCGCATCGAGCCGATCCTGATCGGGATCGTGGCGGTAATGGTGTTGATCCTGGCGCTGGGTATCTTCACACCGATGTGGGACATGATGCGCGCAGTTCGCGGCAAGTAATCTTGCTGGAACTGGATATCTTCACGCCTGAGTGGTGGGACATGATGCGAGCCGTAAGAGGCAAGTAATCGGTGGAGTCGAGGGCTGGATGAGCAGACAGACGCAGCAGGATGATCGCTGGCTGACCGGATATCGGCGGATCGCCGTGATCATCCTGCTGATGGTGATCGTGGCGATCCTGGTGCGTAGCTATCAGGGCCACCGGGAAGAGGCGCAGCAGCTCACTCTCACCTTGCTGGGGGAACGATTTGCCGAGCGGGCGCAGCGTTTGCACGGGATCTGGCTCGATGAACGGCGCCCGCAGACACTGCATGTCGCCGGCAAGGGGTGGCAGTTTGATGCCCGAGGGTGGCCCCTGGGGCTGGTGCCGCTGCAATCCCCTTCGGAAAATTGCCGTCAGTTGTGGCTGGCACTGATGGGTGAGACGAAGGGGGGCATGCCTCCCCTGCAGGTCCTGGCCCGTCCCGATGGCAGTGGTTGCGAGATGGGGTGGGATGGTTATTGGCTGGTTTATCAGTTTTCTGACGGGCGGGTGATGAAAAAGCCTTGAATGAAACTAATCATATGACCCAACTACATGATTTTTTTGGGCCTGCATGAAATAATGTGGGGCATTACGGAGGGAGCATGACAATGAAACCAATGGCACCAACAATGCCGGAAAACGGGATGAGAAGACGGTCTGCCGGCTTTTCCCTCATTGAGCTGGTGATCGTTATCGTGATCCTGGGGATCCTGGCGGTGACTGCACTGCCGCGCTTTCTCGATGTGACTGACGAAGCGAAAAAGGCCAGCGTGGAAGGGGTCTCTGGCGGTTTTGCTACCGGCGTTTCACTGGTGCGGGCGCAATGGGAGGCGGAAGGTCGCGCCAAACAGGACAGCCTCAACACTGTGCTCTATGACGGTAGTCGCTTTTATCTGACCACTCCGACCGATACCCAGATCAGTAACGGCGAGCTGTCGCCCGGCTATCCGATGGATACCGTTGCCAGCGGTAATCCCGATGTGGATCCGGCCAATCTGACCGCCGAACGTTGTCTCAATATTTGGGAGGGGTTACTGCAAAACCCGCCCAAGGCTACGGCCAGCTTCAATGAAGTGCGCGGTAGCGGCAATGACCTGAAATACTATGCCACAGTGAGCAGTAATGGACTGGATTCGGTCTGCCGTTACTATTTGGTCAATAGTTTGAGTAAGGGCAGTGATGGCAAGTATCAGGATCCGCAAGGCAAGACTGATGCATTTATGAGTTTCAGTTACCGTCCGGCGTCCGGTCAGGTGACCACAAATATTAATTAACAGAGGAAAGTGAAATGAAAAAACAGGCGGGTTTTACCCTGATCGAACTGGTTATCGTGATCATCATTCTGGGTATTCTGGCGGTCACCGCTGCACCCAAGTTCCTGAATCTGCAGGATGATGCTCGTTATTCTGCTGCTCAAGGCGTGCAGGCTGCACTGCAGAGCAGTTCTCAAATGATCTATAGCAAGGCTGCTATTGCTGGCCTGGAGAATACAGCTTCAGGTGCAACCGTATCTGTGGCAATCAGCACTACAGATACTGTGAAAACTAACTATGGCTATCCAGTAACAGATGAAGTTGCCAAAACCGTAACTTTGGATGGATGGTCAGAAGTATCTGGCAGCAAAGGCACCTTCCGTGCGGCAAGTGCACAAGATGACAAGTGTGACGTTACTTACGCTAATACTTTGACCAGCAATACCAATCGACCAACGATTTCTATCAACACTGCGTGTAATTGATTGATGTTCGAGCGAGGCTTCGGCCTCGCTTTCTCTTTTCCCTAATGAGAACCTCCATGCCTGCAACTAAGGGCTTTACCCTGATTGAACTGGTACTGGTGATCCTGTTACTCGGGATTCTGGCCGCCTTTGCCGTGCCCAAATGGCTGGGCAAAGGCGGCTTTGAAACTCAAACCGTACGTGACGAACTGCTGACCCGGCTGCGGCTGGTACAGACTGTCAATATGCACGAACCGGCCAATCGTTGTACCTCACTACTTGTTGAATCTGGCCAATTTGGCCACAGCACAGAATCCCCATGTGACAATCCTGCGGCCATATCGAGCTGGAATGCTAATCAGCTCACCCGTGGTCGTCCGGTGACCCTGTCTGACGGGCTCACCCTCTCCTCGAACAAGGGTACGCCCCCTTTTGTTATCCGCTTTGATCAAATGGGCCGCCCGCTCGGTAGCTGCGCCGGTGGCTGCGAGCTGCAAGTCACCGATGGTCGCGAGAGTGGTCGTATCCAGATTGAGTCAGAGGGATATATCCATGAGATCCCTTAAGCGTGGTTTCACCCTGATTGAGCTGATCGTTGGCATAGTGCTGCTGGCGGTGGCTTTGACCGGCATTTTGGGGTTGCTTATCAATCAGGCGCCGCAGGCGGTAGACCCGGTGCAGCAGGTACGCGCCGCCCAGCTGGCCCAGCGCCTCTCCGGCGAGATCTTGCAAAAGTCGTTTGATGAACATTCGGATCATAACGGTGGTCGTTATCGTTGTGGCGAGCAGGTGGCAGGGGTGACCATCTCTTCCTGCTCCACCAGTTATGGTCCGGATGGCGAGCCCGCATCCTATGCCTATAACGATGTGGATGATTTCGATACCGCAGGTAGCTGGGTGGATGCCAACACCCTGACCCAAACTGAGGTGGGAGTCAGCAGCGAGGAGTATCGCAACTATCAGGTGAAAATTGCGGTGAGTGGAGCCGATTTCAGCGACGGCACCTTCAAGAGTTGTGTCGCCCCCTGCTCTGTGGGCAAGCGCATTGATCTGCAGATCAAGCTACCGGATCAGAGCGTGCTCGACTTCTCCTTTTATCGGGGGAACTACTGATGGATCGCTCCACTGTCGGGTGTTGCCTGTCTGCCAGAATATCCTCGCCATTAGCCAATTCCGGCACCCGATCACGCTTGGCGGCCAATCGAACCTACCGTAAACCTCGGGGTAACAGTGGCTTTACCCTGGTCGAGCTGGTGATGGTTATCCTGCTGCTTGGGATAATGGCGACCTTTACCAGCCAGTTTATCGGTATCGGTACCCAGATTTATGGCGATGCCAGCAGCCGTGAGCAGCTGATGAGCGATGCCCGCTTCGCCATGGAGCGGCTTAACCGCGAACTGCGCGATGCGGTGCCGGGATCGGAGCGGATCGAGACGACTGGCGGGACATGGGACGACACCGGTGCCTGTTTGCGGTTCTGGCCCATCAGCACCTCCAGCCGCTATTTGGCGCTTAACCGCGCCATGTCGGGGAGCACTGCCACCCTGGAGCTGGTGATGGCGACCCCGGCTTCTGCTGCCAATCCGCTGGATGTGGATGCCACCGCCGTTAAAAAAGACGATCAGCTGATAGTATTCCCCGTGCCGGACAAAAATGTCGGTTCGCTTACGGCAGGCTGCGATTATGGCCGCTGCGTAGCCAGGGTTATCGATGTGCTGACGCCCGTATCCGGAACGCAAACCATCCGCTATACCAGCACCGAGAGTCTGACTGGCCTCTCTCCAGGCAGCCGGGTCTACTTTGCCAACCAGCAGGTTCGCTACTGTGTGGAAGGAAACACGCTGACCCGTGCCACAGCCCCCATTGGAGCATCCTTACCTGCACAGGGCGTGTTGATGGCGGACTCCCTTCGTATTGGCACCTTCTATCGGGAAACCTCGGCGTTTAACGCCGAAGGGGAGTTTGGCATGCGCTTTGTCTTCGAGCGCAAGGGGGAGTCGGTCACCTTCAACCACAAGATAGAGGTGTTCAATGTGCCCTGATCCACAGGCTTTCGGACGGATGCGAGGCAGTGCCTTGATGATCGCCCTGTTTGTGATTGTGGTGATGGCACTGCTGGCGGCTGCTATGGGCCGTTTTCTGGTCGATAGCGGCGAGAAAAATACCGTGGAGGTGCGCAGCGTGCGGGCTCTGCTGGTCGCCCAGAGCGGGTTGGAGGTGGCGCTCTATCGGTTGTTCCCCAAGCGCACGCTTGCCCAACCGAACCCACCTGCAGTCTGCCTGGCAAGCAGCCCATTCAGCTTTGCCAGCAATCCAGGGCTGACCAACTGTCAGGCTGTGGTTCGTTGCGCCACGGTGCCGGTGACCTACAACGGATCTGTGACCAATGGCTATCGTCTCGAAAGTATCGGAACCTGTGGCAGTTCCGACCTTAACAGTGCCAACCCTGATTTTGCCGTGAGCCGAACCCTGATGGTCGAAGCTTATGATGGAGGAGCGCCATGAATCGTGATGGCGATGATGTCGGTTGTGTTAGTCACTTCTGGCTGGAGTGGTTATCGCTGTTTCAGTGCAAGTCATTCGCCTGCACTTTGTACTGACGATCGATATTGCGGCAGATGATACAAGTGGAGAGGAAAGTGATGGATTTTAAATGGCTGGTTGGTTTATTACTTTTCTGCGGTACAGCTGTGGCGCAACAATATAATTTATCCATCAATCAATACCCACCATGTAATACCACATGGCAAAAGTCAGGAAATGTTTACACCTGTACTGGTGGTAATGGTCAGGTAACATTAAACGACGGTGATGTGATTGTCGCTAGTCAAGATTCAACGCTGAGTGCAGATGCCGGGTTTTCTCTCACGAATAACAAGATTGGCAGTGCCTCAAGTAGAATAAACCTTAAGGCTAGCTTTGGTGGGATTGTATCTCAAGGATATCAAAACACCATATATGGTGATATTTTAGCTGGTAGCTCAAATATTACACTAAACAATATCTACTTATACGGAAGTATTACTACTAGTGGGAACGTGTCGCTAAACTCGGGAGTCGTTCAGGGAAATATCACCAGCAGTAGTAACTCTGTCAGTGTGACTAATGTGCAGTTATCAGGAGATATCAGTGCAAATAGTTCGTTGACGATATCTGGCGGAACTTATAGTGGTAATATTACCATGCGCTCAAATAATCCAGTGACGTTCAACTCAGTTAATATGACTAGTGGAAGTGTCTCTGGGGCTAGCTCTTTTAATGCAACAAGTAGCCAACTGGGATCTCAGGGAAGTCCTGTCATTATCTCGACCACATCAAATAATATCACTGTTACCAATTCTACGGTTTATGGCAATCTGACTGCTGCAACAAATAATGCCGGTGGGGTAGTGAATGTCAACAATAGCTCTGTGACTGGTACTTGCCTACCAGTGTCAAATCCGGTAAATGCTTGTGTCCCGGCACCTGTTGCCTTGTATCAGCTTGAAGAGAGTAAGTGGACTGGTGTTGCAGGAGAAGTCAAAAACGCTGTTGCTGATGTGCTACATGGTCGCGCCATGAGGGGCGCGAAAACCAATACTGTGTCGCCTGCATTACCTGCAAACGCGAATAATCTTGGCACTTGTGGTTATGGTGAGTTTACTGGCAGTAGTAATCAATATATTGAAGTGCCACATGACGCTCGCCTGTCATTTTCCAATCAGTTAACTGTTTCTGCTTGGGTATATCCGGTAAGTCTGCCATCGGCTGGAAATTTGTATTCTATCGTGTCAAAAGATGGCAACTATGAGTTTCATCTAGATAGTCAAGGCAGAGTGTTTTGGTATTGGGAAAGAAGTTCTGGCGTGAACCAGACACTGACAACAAACACCAAAATACCGTTAAATACGTGGTCCCATATAGTCATTCGCTATGATGCAATGGCTGCTAACAATCAACGTCAAAAAATATATATCAATGGCGTCGCTGATACGGTTAAAGGTAATGATGCAAACTCATTAAGAACAAATACACAAAATTTGGAGATTGGCCGAGATTATATCGATAGTCGCAGCTTTAATGGACGAATTGATGAGGTTGCTATTTATGGTTTGGCCTTGTCTGACTCTCAGATAGCTGAGTTATATAGTCAACGTCATCCCTGTGGTGGCTCGACATTGATTTGTGAGACCGATAACTTCTCCCAGCCGCTCGGTGATAGGTGGGCCGTCAAGCAGAGTGCTGGCGGATTTATACCATCCATTACGGCAGACCAACGTTTACGGATGACTCAAGCCAGCACGGGACAAGCAACCTCCGCGACTTATCAGCGGTTATTTCCTGCTGCTGGCAATCTGGTGACGCTGACATTTAATCACTACGCCTATGGTGGCACGAGCACTGGTGCAGATGGCATGACAGTTGTGCTTTCTGACGCGTCGGTGACGCCACAGCCAGGTGCTGCTGGGGGGCCTTTGGGTTATGGCCATTATCAACCGAGTAACTCACCTGGATTTGCTGGTGGTTGGCTCGGATTTGGTTTGGATGAATATGGCAACTTCTCATCCTTTGGGGGGGGGGGAAGTGTGGGCTATCGCCCGCAATCGGTTGTCGTGCGTGGCTCGGGATCCAATTTTTCCGGATATAACTATCTGCGAGGCACCTGTAATAACGGAACTACCAATGTTAATACCAGTTGCTTGAGTCCAAAGGTAGATGGTAACGGTAGCGCCAACCATCGTTACCGTCTGACGATTGATTCACGAACCAGTGGGCGAGCGATGGTCAAAGTAGAGCGTGATACGGGAAACGGGTTTATCTCTCTTATCGATTCGTTTGATGCGCTGGATCCTGCATTGGGCCAAAGTCCATTACCGCAAGACTTTTATGTGTCATTGACAGGTTCTACAGGTGCCCTGACCAATATTCACGAACTCGATAACGTAGAAATATGTGCGCTGAAATCAAGAGAGGTAGGCGTTCAGGTAGATCATTTCGAGTTGCAGTACTCGGGTCAACCTCTGACCTGCAATCCGGAAGAGATCACTATCAAGGCGTGTGCAAATCCAGATTGCAGTCTGCTGATTACCGAACAAGTTGCTGTTTCCTTGTTGCCACAGAGTCTCCAGGATGGTGGTTGGTACCCATTGTCTGGTGCCAACAATGTGAATGGCAATACGGTGACCTTTACCGGTGGAACGGGCAAAGTTTTGTTGCGTAACAATACTCAGACCCAAGTTACGTTGGGCGTGAACAATTCCGTTCCTGCTGTCAAACCACTGAGTGAAACCTTGTGCAAGGCCGGGGCCGGTACGCCCAGTGCTGCAGCCTGTACCCTGAACTTTGCCGATAGCGGCTTCTTCTTTGATGTGCCTGATATTTATTCCAACCAGCCTCAGGATGTGACTATCAGTGCGGTTAAAAAAGACGACATTACCAAGCAATGTGTGCCCGGATTTATCGGCGTGAGGTCTGTCGGCTTTTGGGGAACGTACAACAATCCAAATACCAATAGCTTTGGTAGCAAGATCTCCATCGATGGCAACGCCATTGCAACTTATGCCGGCAGTGTTTCTTCACCAACACCAACCACCCTCAACCTGACTTTTGATACTCAGGGTAAAGCGACCTTGAAAAAAGTGACCTACCCGGATGCGGGTCAGATGCAGCTTTCAGCCAGTCATAATGGCAGTGGTGAGACAGTGGGTCTGGTTATGACGGGATCCGACAAGTTTGTGGCGCGTCCGGTCGGCCTGTGCATCACGCCCCCGCAAGGGGTCTGCGCGGCTGGTGATAGCAGCTGTCCGGTCTTCAAAAAAGCAGGGGAAACATTCCAGGTGGATATCAAGGCGATGGCCTGGGAGTCGGCCAATGATGGGGATATCTGCGTAGGGAATCAGACTACGCCCAACTTTGCCCTGCCCAATATTGCTCTGGGCAGTACGCTGGTGGCACCCAATCCGGGCACCAATGCAACGCTGGGTACTACCGCCTATAGCCATGTGGCTGCGGCCAACAGTGCCAATAACGTTAGCCAGACCGTGAGCGAGGTGGGAGTGTTCCGAATGACGGCGACGCCGCCAGTCAATGGCTACTTCAATTACACCATCCCATCAACCCAGAGCCAGCCGGTGGGGCGTTTTATTCCTGCCGACTTCAATCTGGTGAGCGGCGACATAGTGCCAGCCTGCAATGCGTTCTCCTATATGGGGCAGCCCTTTGGCGTCATGCTGGATGTGCTGGCTCGTAATACGACGGGCGTACAGACCCGAAACTATACGGGGCCCTTTGCCAAGGGCGAAGCCTATCTCTCAGTTGCCAATGATAAGGATGGTAAATCCCTGTCGAGCCGCTTGCGCAGTCTGCAGCCGCTGGCATGGCTCGATGGCCGTGCGGCCTTTACTACCGGTAGCAGCGAGTTTGTGCGCCTCTCTGGCACGCAACCGGATGGTCCCTACAAGTCTTTGTTGTTTGGTCTGTATATGAGGGATAACGATGGCGACAGAACGCTGATTGCCAGCCCGAATTTCAATGATGCCGTGGTAGGTAACTGCAGTGGCAGCGGCTGTAATGCCCGTCAGATAGACAGTGTGCCTATGAAAGCCTATTTTGGCCGCCTGCAGGCGGGCACGGCGGCGGGTCTGGCCTCGGCGCCGCTGGCCATTCCACTGCAGATGCAATATTACGAAGCGGGCAACTGGCTGCAAAACAAGGAAGATCAATGTACCCAGCTCTCTTTGGCCAATCAGGGGTTCATTTTCCTCAATCCGAGTCACACCTTTGATGCGGCGACTCGCGAGCTGAATCTGGGGGCGGGTCGCAAGATCAAGCTGGGGTTGGGCAGTTCTGCACCAGGTGGGGATGCTGCACTGGCGAAAGACGGGGAGATCCTGTTCCACTTTGCCAAGCCGGACATCTCGGTGCGCATTCCCTACAAGGTCGATTTGGCAAAACAGCCGTCGCAGCCCCTCTGGTTGTCGGACCCCACGAGTGCCAATGACGGTAACCTGCAAGGTGAGGCCATTTTCGGCTCCAGCCGGGGTAATGACAGAATTATTTATCGGCGCGAAGTATTGCAGTAAATGATGTGTGAGGGGGGATGGCTCAACAGCATCCCCCTAAATCCTTGTTTATTAGTGTTTGCAAGCGTGTGCGAGTGAGTGATGACTCGCATTTTTGTCGCGCCTGATTGATTGGTGACAGTTTGAGCGCTTGCCCATTGGGGTGGGCATTGGTAAAGTTAGCCGGTTTTCTGCACCTCCAAATTCTTAGGATTTCCCGTAGCCATGTTCAAAAAGCTCAGAGGCGTCTTTTCCAACGATCTGTCGATCGATTTGGGAACTGCCAACACCCTGATCTATGTAAAAGATCAAGGGATCGTCCTTAACGAACCCTCAGTTGTCGCCATTCGCCAAGAGCGCGGGAACGCCAAATCGGTCGCTGCTGTCGGTCATGCCGCCAAGCAGATGCTGGGCCGTACCCCGGGCAACATTTCCGCAATCCGCCCGATGAAAGACGGCGTGATCGCCGATTTCTACGTGACCGAGAAGATGCTGCAGCACTTCATCAAACAGGTTCACGACAACAACTATTTCCGCCCCAGCCCGCGTGTGCTGGTGTGTGTACCGTGCGGTTCAACCCAGGTTGAGCGTCGCGCCATCAAGGAGTCCGCACTGGGCGCTGGTGCCCGTGAGGTCTACCTGATCGACGAGCCTATGGCTGCTGCCATCGGTGCCGGCCTGCCGGTATCCGAAGCGACCGGTTCCATGGTGGTTGATATCGGTGGTGGTACCACTGAAGTGGCCATCATCTCCCTGAACGGTGTGGTCTACTCCCAGTCCGTCCGTATCGGTGGCGACAAGTTTGACGAAGCGATCATCAGCTACGTCCGTCGCAACTACGGCAGCCTGATCGGTGAAGCGACTGCCGAGCGCATCAAGCACGAGATCGGCTCCGCCTATCCGGGCGAAGAGGTGCGCGAGATTGAAGTCCGTGGTCGCAACCTGGCTGAAGGTGTACCGCGCAGCTTCACGCTCAACTCCAACGAAATCCTGGAAGCGCTGCAAGAGCCGCTGTCCGGTATCGTGGCTGCCGTCATGGTGGCGCTGGAACAGTCTCCGCCGGAACTGGCTTCCGACATCTCCGAGCGCGGCATGGTGCTGACCGGTGGTGGTGCGTTGCTGAAAGATATCGACCGTCTGCTGATGGAAGAGACCGGTATCCCTGTCGTCGTGGCCGAAGATCCCCTCACCTGTGTGGCCCGTGGCGGCGGCAAGGCGCTGGAGCTGATCGATATGCACGGTGGCGATCTGTTCCACTACGAATAAGACCCAAAGCCGGCCAGCGTGCCGGCTCTTTTTTGACGACCCATGAAACCCATTTTTGGTAGAGGCCCTTCGCTTCAGTTACGGTTGTTTCTCGCCGTCATCATCTCCATCGCTGCCATCGTCGCGGATTCCCGCTTCGGTGTGTTTACCCATGTCCGCGTCTACCTCAGTTCGTTAGTCAGTCCCCTGCAATACATGGCCAATGCGCCCGGTACCCTGCTCGACACCATGTCGACCCAGGTGCAGACCCGCGCCGATCTCATCGAGCAGACCAAACAGCAGGAGCAACAGCTGTTTACCCTGCGTGCCCGTCTGCTCAAAATGGATCAGCTGGAACACGAGAACCAGAGGCTGCGTGAGCTGCTCGGTTCGCCGGTGCACAAGGAGTCCCGCAAGATGGTGGCCGAGCTGCTGTCAGTGGACTCCGACCCCTTCAGCCATCAGGTGCTGATCAACAAGGGGGCGCTGGATGGCGTCTACAACGGTCAGGCGGTGATCAACGATCAGGGGGTGATTGGTCAGGTGCTCCACGTGGGCTCCACTACCAGTCGCGTGCTGCTGATCACCGACTCCAGCCACGGTATTCCGGTGCGGGTGCTGCGCAACGACTTGCGCGCTATTGCCTCCGGCAGTGGTGAGCTCGATAAGCTTGAGCTGCGCAACCTGCCGCGCAACACCGATATTCAGGTCGGTGATCTGTTGGTCACCTCGGGCCTTGGTGGTCGTTTCCCGGAAGGTTATCCGGTGGCGACTGTGACCCGTTCCGAGTATGTGGAGGGCAAGCCCTTCGCCCAGGTCGAGGCCAAGCCGCTGGTGGAGCTGGACAGGCTGCGCTATCTGCTGCTGCTGTGGACCGACAAGAAGCCTGAAGTACATGATGAGGATGGCGAACGGGCGGCTCCCGCTGCGTCCGCCGCAGGAGCCACCCGCTAATGCTAGAACCCGCCAGCGGCAGGATCTGGATCTGGATCTCGATCCTGCTGGCCTTGAGCCTGTCGATCCTGCCGCTTCCTTTCGAATTTGACCCCTTCCGCCCGGACTGGCTGGCCATGGTGCTCATCTACTGGGCGCTGGCCTTGCCGCACCGGACCAACGTTGGCACCGCCTGGGTGGCGGGCCTGCTGCTGGATGTGCTGCTTGGCAGTACCCTCGGCGTGCGGGCGATGGCGATGGCCATCACCACCTATCTGGCGGCCTTCCAGTTCCAGAAGATCCGCAACTTCTCCCTCTGGCAGCAGGCACTGATCATCGGCGGCCTCTCGCTGGTGGGTAAAATGACGGTATTCTGGGCCGAGCATCTGTTCAGCCAGGCCAGTCTCAACTTCTCCTACTTTTGGTCGACGTTGACGACGATGCTAATATGGCCCTGGGTGTTTCTGGTGCTGCGCAAGGTGCGGCGCCGCTTCAATATCAGGTAAATATGAACAAAAACAACGAACCACAACTCTATCTCGCTTCGGCTTCTCCCCGTCGCCGTGAACTGCTGACCCAGATTGGCTACCGCTTCGAGGTGCTGAAACTGGATGTGCCCGAGCAGCGGGAAGAGGGTGAAAAGGCGCAGGATTATGTCTGCCGTCTCGCCCGTGACAAGGCGATGGCGGGCTTGGCGTGTGCGCCGACAGCGTTGCCGGTGCTGGGTGCCGACACCATAGTGGTGCTGGGCGACCGGGTACTGGAGAAACCGTCCGATCTGCTGGATGCCAAAGATATGCTGGAGTCCCTCTCCGGCAAGGTGCATCAGGTGATGACGGCGGTGGCGCTGGCCAGCAAGGATCGTTGTGACGTGCGTCTGGTCACCACCAACGTGGCGTTTCGCAAGTTGGACGAGGCCGAGATCGAGGCCTACTGGCAGACCGGTGAGCCCTGTGACAAGGCCGGGGCTTATGGCATTCAGGGTATTGCCGGCAAGTTTGTCAGCCGCATCGAAGGGAGCTATAGCGCCGTGGTCGGCCTGCCCCTGTTGGAGACAGACTTGCTGATCAAGCATCATCTGGAACAGCTCAAATAATTTCCCGTCAGCTGTGCTCTGCTGCGTTTCTCCCTTGCGCGCGTTGTACCGGATTGGCTCTATAGAATTCAAAACTGGAACAGGCAAGGTTACTTATGTCGGTAGAACTGCTGGTTAACGTTACCCCCTCCGAAACCCGGGTCGCTCTGGTCGAAAACGGTCTGCTGCAGGAAGTGCACGTAGAGCGTCAGGCCAAGCGCGGCATTGTCGGCAACATCTACAAAGGCAAGATCAGCCGGGTACTCCCGGGCATGCAGGCTGCCTTCGTCGATATCGGCATGGACAAGGCAGCCTTTTTGCACGCCTCTGATATCGTCCCTCACACCGAGTGTGTGGCGGTGAAGGAGAAGGAGCAGTTCCAGGTCGGTAACATCGCCGAGCTGGTGCGTCAGGGGCAGGACATCATGGTGCAGGTGGTGAAAGATCCGCTGGGTACCAAGGGTGCCCGTCTCACTACCGATATCACCCTGCCATCCCGCTATCTGGTCTTTATGCCGGGCAGTGCCCACGTCGGTGTCTCCCAGCGTATCGAGTCCGAAGCCGAGCGCGAGCGTCTCAAGCGCACCGTAGCCGGTTATGTGGACGAGCTGGGTGGTTACATCATCCGCACCGCTGCCGAAGGGGTGGGGGAGCAGGAGCTGGAGCAGGATGCTGCCTTCCTGAAACGGCTGTGGCGCAAGATCCTCGAGCGCAAGCAGAAGTATCCACCCTGCAAGATCCTCTACGAGGATCCCAGTCTGGCATTCCGGGTGGTGCGCGACTTTGTCGGTGCCGAGCTCGACAAGATCCGCGTTGACTCCCGCCAGAGCTTCGATCAGCTCAAGCGCTTCACCGAGGAGTACGTGCCTGAGCTGGCCAGCAAGCTGGAGTACTATCCTGGCGAGTCGCCCATCTTCGATCTCTACGACGTGGAGAACGAGATCCAGCGGGCGCTGGAGCGCAAGGTGGAGCTCAAATCCGGCGGTTACCTCATCATCGACCAGACCGAAGCCATGACTACGGTGGATATCAACACTGGCGCCTTTGTCGGCCATCGCAATCTGGAAGAGACCATCTTCAATACCAACGTCGAGGCGACGGCGGCCATCGCCCGTCACCTGCGCCTGCGCAACCTCGGTGGCATCATCATCATCGACTTCATCGACATGCAGTCGGAAGATCACCGCCGCCGGGTGCTGCACAGTCTGGAGCAGGCGCTGTCAAAGGATCGTGCCAAGACCAACGTCAATGGCTTCTCCCAGCTCGGTCTGGTGGAGATGACCCGCAAACGCACCCGCGAGAGTCTGGAGCATGTGCTCTGCTCCGAGTGCCCCGAGTGCAAGGGGCGCGGCCGGGTCAAGACGGTGGAGTCGGTCTGCTTCGAGATCCTGCGGGAGATCATCCGGGTCAATCGTGCCTATGATGCGGATCAGTTCACCGTCTACGCAGCCCCGGCCGTGGCCGACTACCTCCATGGCGAGGAGTCCCACAGCCTGGCGGAGCTGGAAGTGTTCATCGGCAAGCAGGTGCGGGTAGTGAGCGAACCCCTCTGCGGTCAGGAGCAGTTCGACGTGGTGATGATGTAATTGGTCTATCGCTGGCTGAGTCGGGGCTGGTTGGCCCTGGGGGTCCTGTTCGTACTGATGGCCATGCTGGTCACCCTTGTACGGGTCGGGGGCCCTTTGCTGAATCAATACCGGGAGAGTCTGATCCACACTCTGCTGGGTGATTCACAACTCAAGGTCAGCGTGGAGCAAGTGGGGCTGGACTGGACACAGTCCGGGCCCGCCCTCGAACTGCAGCAACTCGCCATCGCCCCGGATTCGGGGCGTTTTGCCGTACAGCTCGGCAAAGCCTGGGTGCATCTCGACTTCTGGCGCACTATTAACGAGCTAAAGCCGGTGTTTGGCGAGCTGATCCTGAGCGATGGCGATATCACCATCGACTTGCGCCAACCGGCTGATGACAGCCCCTCCGGCGATCCCCAGCAGGGCGCCCTGCTGCGCTTTCTGCTGACCCAGCTCTCCACCTTCGATGTGCACAACACCCGCCTCAGCGTCACCACCTCCCTCGGTGATCTGCGCGCCCTCGACATCGCCCAACTGCGCTGGCAGAACCGTGGCAAGCGCCATCAGGGGGTAGGCAAGGCTTACCTCATCAACGGGGTGGGCGAGAGCACCCTCGATCTTATTCTGGATGTGGACGCCCCGACGGCCCGGCTCGATCGCCTCAAGGGGCAACTCTATCTGGGGGCCCGCCAGCTCGATATCACACCGACCCTGGCCAAAATCCATGCGGGCGAACCCAAGGTTGCCGGTCAGCTCGACTTCCAGCTCTGGAGCGAGTTTGACAGCGGCAAGCTGGGCAATACCCTGCTGGCGTTTGGCAACAACTACCTGATCTGGAAGGATCCCAAGAAAGGGGATATGCACCGTTTCGGCCTCGATGGTGGCAAGATCCAGCTGCGCCGTGAGGGCACCGACTGGCAGCTGGCCAGCCACAACGTCACCTTCAAGCTGGATGGCAAACCCTGGTTGCAGAGCCGCTTGCAACTGGAACGGATCGGGGATCGGGTGCAGGGCTATCTGCCCAGTATTGAGTTCGACAAGATCACCCAGATCAGTCAGCTGGTCTCGGCGCTCTACCCCACACTCTGCGAGACCCTGCGCCAGACCAATCCGCAGGGTTCGGTGCAGGATCTGACGCTGCTGGCCAACGCCGACTGGCAGGGTCTCTCCCTCAGCGGCCGCTTCAGCAAGGTGCGCCTCAAGGCGTGGCAGGATATACCCGGGATGCAGGATCTCAACGGCGAGTTCTGGCTTACCCCGACCGGCGGTAGTGCCAGATTGGCGCTGGCGAACGACAAGGTGGATCCCGCCCGTCACTTCAAGATGCCTATCCCGGTCGACAACTTCTCGGCCCGCCTCGACTGGTGGCGCGAGGAACAGGGCTGGGTGCTCTACGGGCAGGATATCGCGCTGGATAACCCGGATCTGACCCTGTCCAGCCGTTTCCGCCTCGATCTGTTCGAGCACCCTTTCCTGGCCCTGACCGGCCGCATCGATGTGAAGAATGCGAGCCATGCGGATCGCTACTTCCCGCTGCAGGCGATGGATAAGGGGCTGGTGGATTACCTGAGCGGCGCCATCAAGGGGGGCAAGGCCAAGGGGGCCGACCTGCTCTGGTATGGCGAGTTCAGGGACTTTCCCTACGACAACGGCAAGGGCATCTTCCAGGTGGCGGTGCCGCTGGAGCAGGCCACCTACGAGTTCTTCCCCGGTTGGCAACCGCTCACCGACCTGCAGATCGATCTCTTGTTCCAGAATGCCGGTCTCGATATGCGCAGCCGATCCACCAAACTCGGCAAGGCGAGTTCCGACTCGGTGCATGCCTGGATCCCGGATCTCTCCCCCGGCGCCCACCTCTATGTGGATGCCAAGGTGCAGGGGGAGGGCAAGGCCATCAGCGACTACCTGCAGGACTCCCCGCTGGGCAGTTCGGTGGGACAGGCGCTGCGGGAGATCGAGATCCGCGGCCCGATGGCCGGTTCGGTCAAGCTCGATATTCCTCTCGATGGCGAGAGCGAGGTCAAGGCGAGCGGCGATGCCACCTTTAGCAACAACAAGGTGCGGGTCGCCAGTCTGGACCTGCCGCTGGAGAAGGTGCAGGGGCGGCTTGAATATGACAACGAACAGACCCGCTTCAGCAACCTCAAAGCGAGCCTGTGGAACCAGCCGCTGACCCTCGATTATCAGGGGCGCCAGCATCCGGATCACTATCAGGTCGACCTCGATTTCAAGGGGCAGTGGGATAGCCGCCGCCAACCCGCCGCCATCTCTTCATTCGGCATTCTCAACGGCCGCAGCAACTGGGGCGGCAAGCTCGGGTTGACCCTGCCCGACAGCAAGCCGTTCAGCTTCCAGCTGGCGCTCGACTCCAACTTGCAGGGGGTGGGGCTGGATCTGCCGCTGCCGCTGGCCAAGAGCAGCGCCAGCCGGCTGCCGCTCAAGGTGATCGCCCGTGGCCGGGATGGCAGCGCCGACATTCGTGCCGTACTGGGGGCCGATGTGGATATGCAGACCCGACTGGTCTACGGCGAAGGGGTACCTTATCTCAGCCGGGTGCGGGTCGATGTGGGTCAGCCGGGCGCCCGGGTAATGCGCGATGCCCCCATGCTGCTCGCCATCAACCAGCAGGAGGCCGATGTGGGCGGCTGGCTGGCCAGACTCAAGCAGTGGTTGCCAGCGCAGAACCAGACTGGCAATGCGGTGGTTGGCCCGGCCTTCCTGCCGCAGGAGTGGTGGGTGGATGGACAGCTGGCTCGCGCCTATATCGGCAGTGCCACCCTCAAGGCGGCGCGTTTCACCGTGGGGCCGACCAATCAGGCGACCGAGGTGATGATCGACAGTCCCGACGTGATGGGGGTGATCCGCCTGCCTGCAGTAGCCAATCGTCCGGTGGATGCCAAGTTTGCCCGTATCTACTGGTCCGGCAAGAGTTCGGATCTCAGCCCGGATCCCGATGCGCAGCAGGACAACGCCATCATGGCATCCATCCCCTGGTTGAAGGTGAGCTGTGTCGATTGCCGCTTTGGCGAGCTGCCTCTTGGTGAAGTGAAAGGGGAGCTGGTGCCCGGCGCCAACAAGGTGACCCTCAAGGGGCTGGATGTGCGGCTGGCTGGGAGTCAGCTCACCGGCAGCGTCGACTGGCTGGCCAATGGCAACCGGATGCAGACCCGCGCTCGTGGCAAGCTGACCAGCAACAACAGCGAGCTGCTGCTCAAGCGGCTCGGCTACACCTCGCCCATCGGCGATGCCCCCGGCTCCCTCGCTTTTGATCTGAACTGGCAGGATGTGCCCTATCGTCCGAACCTGCCGACTCTGGGGGGAAGTGCCAACTATCAGCTGGAGGGCGGCACCCTGCGGGAGGTCAACGATAAGGGGGCACGGCTGCTCTCCCTGCTCAGCCTCGATTCCCTGCTGCGCAAGCTGCGGCTCGATTTTCGCGATGTGTTCGACAAGGGCTTCTACTTCGAATCCATGTCCGCCTCTGCCACCATCAAGCAGGGACAGGTCAGCAACGATGATTTCTATATGAAGGGGGCGGCAGGCAACCTGCGCGGTGAGGGGATCGCCGATCTGGTGCGCTGGCGGCTCGACTACGAGCTGAGCTTCTCTCCCAATCTGGGGGGCACCCTGCCGGTGGTGGCGGCCTTCTCCATCACGCCGGTCACGGGTCTCTATGTGCTGGCCCTCTCCAAACTGCTGGAGCCGGTGGTGGATGTGGTGACCCGCATCGATTTTCGCATCTCGGGCCCGCTAGACGCACCCAAGCTGATCGAGGCGGGGCGAGATCGCGCGCGCATCAAGCTCAACCAGCAGCAGAAAGAGGCGGTTGACGCCGTTGCCCCCGGCCTGCCGACCCAAGAGGTGACCCCTTTCCTGCTGAGCCCCAAACACGCGGGGCCTGCTCAGCGCTGAACGAGCGGCCCGGCACCATCACAAGGAGTGAGCCATGATCCGACATATCCTGCTGATCGCCTTCAAGCCGGGCACCCAGCCTGCCCAGATAGATACGGTGCGTAACGCTTTTCTCGCCATTCCCCATCAGGTCAACGGCGTGACCGCCGTGGAGTGGGGGGAGAATGACAGCCCGGAGGGGAGGGATGATGGCTTTACTCACAGCGTGCTGATGACCTTCGCCGACGAAGCAGCCCGCCAGCGCTATCTGCCCCATCCGGATCACGATGCCCTCAAGGCCATCTTTCGCCCGGTGCTGGAGCGCATCATAGTGCTGGATTACACCCTGCAGGCGGGGGATCGGGTTGTGTCAGAGGGGCCGTTATGATGGTGGATGAGCACTGGGCTGCCATCCCGCCACTGCAGCGCGCACTGCTGGAGTCGGTGATGCAACATGGCGCAGCCCATCCTGCGATTGATGCTGGGGTAGTGGTTGGGTCGCTCGCCAAGGGCAAGGCAGACCGGGTATCCGATGTCGATCTCTTGTTGCTGGCCGAGCCCGGCTTCCATAAGCAGGGAGACGAACTGGTGCGCACCATTGTGGGGGATCGGCCCATCTTTCACTGCTGGCAAGGAAGACATGAAGAGGTCTGTTCATACTGGCGCTTCATATTCCTCGACATGTCCAGCATCGAGATCCACATCCTTGATCGGGGTGCTGAGTTCCCCCTTGCCAAACCTTATTTGCCACTGTTCGATAAAACTTCCTCCCTTGGTGTGCTTGAGGTATCTGGCCCTGCCCCAAGCCATTGGGACTTTCCTGCCTATATGGCTGAAGGGGATGGTCTGGTGTGGGAGTTGTTCGATTGCCTCAAATGGGCGGAGCGGGGGCAGCGGGGATTGGTCAGGCATCATCTTCGCAAGTTGCTGGCAGAAATGGATAAAGACCCGAATATTGTGGATCGCGATTAATGCGGACAAGGAGAACGTCATGTGGTTAGCCGCAATACAGCTAGTATCTGGCCGTCACTGGCAGGATAACCGGGAGCAGATCGCCGCTGAACTGGCGGCCTTGCCCAAAGAGCGGCCGCTGCTGGTGCTGTTGCCGGAGAACTTTGCCCTGTTTGGCGAACGGCAGGGTTATCTGGATGGGGCCGAGACCATAGGTGAGGGCCCGATCCAGCAGCAGCTGGCCGAATGGGCACGAGATTACGGCATCTGGCTGGTGGCCGGGGCTATGCCGACAAGAATGCCGACCACCATCGCAGGTTCCGACCATATCCACACCAGCTCGCTGGTGTTTGACCCCAGCGGTGAGCTCAGGGGCCACTACCACAAGATCCACCTGTTCGACGTGGATGTGGCGGACAATCACGGTCGCTACCGTGAGTCGGAGACCTTCAGCCCGGGGGAGGCGCCTGTGTTGGTGGACTCTCCCTTTGGTCCCCTCGGCCTCTCGATCTGTTATGATCTGCGCTTTCCCGAGCTCTACCGCCAGTTGGCCCGAGCCGGTGCCCGCGTGCTGCTGGTGCCTGCCGCCTTTACCGCCGTGACCGGCGAGGCGCACTGGGAGCCGCTGCTGCGTGCCCGAGCCATCGAAAACCAGTGCTACGTAGTTGCTGCCAATCAGGGCGGCACTCACGAGACGGGGCGCCAGACCTGGGGCCACAGCATGGTGATCGACCCATGGGGCCGGGTGCTGGCCAGCAAGGAGTCCGGGCGTGGCACCGTATTGGCGCAGATGGAGCCCGGATTTATCGACGAATTGCATCGCACCATGCCAGTGCTGACCCATGCCCGTTTGTTGTGATGGCGCGGTTTGTTGTCAACCCGTCGGCAAGACGATTTAAAACAGCTCGTTACGAGAGTGGAGAAGAAGATTGAGTCTATTGAGCCAGGTTAGTGCCTCCCTGTTGGCCCCCAACGACCTCGATGAAGGGCGCCTGCAGCAGCTGCTCGGCAGCCTGATGAGCCATCAGGTGGAGTTCGGCGATCTCTATTTCCAGCGCAGCTGGCACGAGTCCTGGATGCTGGAAGATGGCATCGTCAAGGATGGCAGCTACAACATCGATCAAGGGGTCGGGGTGCGCGCCGTCAGCGGCGAGAAGACCGGCTTCGCCTACTCGGACGAGCTGAGCCTGCTGGCGTTGCAACAGTCGGTGACTGCCGCTCGCGGCATCGCCGCAGCCGGGGCTCACGGCAAGGTGAAGGCATGGGCCCGCACCGAAACGAACCTGCTCTATCCGGCCATGGATCCGCTGCAGACCCTCGACAAGCATCAGAAGATTGCCCTGCTGGAGCAGATGGACAAGTTCGCCAGAAGTCTGGAGCCCGCCATCAATCAGGTGATGGCCTCCATCAGCGGCGTCTACGAAGAGGTGCTGGTGGCCGCCACCGACGGCACCCTGGCCGCGGATGTGCGTCCGCTGGTGCGTCTGTCGGTGACGGTGATCGCCGAGAAGGGCGATCGCCGCGAGCGTGGCAGTGCCGGTGGCGGCGGGCGCTTTGGTTACGACTGGTTCCTCGAACTGGACGGGCTGGAGAGCCGCGCCTTTGGCTATGTGCGTGAAGCTGTGCGTCAGGCGCTGGTCAATCTGGAAGCCATCGACGCGCCAGCAGGCACCATGCCGGTGGTGCTGGGCTCCGGCTGGCCCGGCGTGCTGCTGCACGAGGCGGTAGGTCATGGTCTGGAGGGGGATTTCAACCGCAAGGGATCTTCCGCATTTGCTGGCCGCATCGGCGAGCAGGTGGCCTCCAAGCACTGTACCATCGTCGATGATGGCACCCTGCCGGGTCGGCGCGGCTCCGTCTCCATCGATGACGAGGGGACTCCGGGTGGCTACAACGTGCTGATTGAGAACGGTATCCTCAAGGGCTATCTGCAAGACAAGCAGAACGCTCGCCTGATGGGTGTGCCACTCACCGGCAACGGGCGCCGCGAATCCTACGCCGCCATGCCGATGCCGCGCATGACCAACACCTACATGCTGGCGGGCCAGTATGATCCGGCGGAGATCATCGCCTCGGTGAAGAAGGGCATTTACGCCCCCAACTTCGGTGGCGGCCAGGTGGACATCACCTCCGGCAAGTTCGTCTTCTCCGCCTCCGAGGCCTACCTCATCGAGGATGGCAAGATCACTGCCCCCATCAAGGGCGCGACCCTGATCGGCAACGGCCCAGAAGCGATGAGCCAGGTCTCCATGGTGGGTAGCGACCTTGCGCTGGATCGTGGGGTTGGCATCTGCGGCAAGGAGGGGCAGAGCGTGCCGGTCGGTGTCGGCCAACCTACCCTCAAACTGGATCAGCTCACCGTAGGTGGCACTTCGTAGGTTGGGTTAGCCGCGCAGCGGCGTAACCCGATGCATTCAAACCCCGGCCCTTGCCGGGGTTTTGCTATTCAGGGAACCACAGACAACAAAAAGCCCCGGTCGTTGGACCGGGGCTGGCGGGTTATTCGGTATCAGTTGACGGATATGGCGCGGGCGTCGATGAAATAGCGAGCGTTACCCTGTTTGTCGATCTGGATTTTGGCAACCAGCTGCTCTTGATCTTTATATTCCCAGCGTTGCTCGATCTTGGCGAGGGATGGGCTCGCAATCCCAACCACGTTCAGGTACTCGTGAAACAGGCTATGGCTCCCTATTTCGGTCAGCATCTTGTCCATCTGCATACTCTCCTGAAGTTGAGTGGGTATTCATCAACAAACCTATCAGCGTCCATCTGAATAAAGTCTGTATGAAAAACAAACTAACTCATTTGTGTGTCAATAACATGATCAGGGACAAGATCAGTGCAGATCGTCAGGGACTTTTTGATACCGTTTTCAATCAGAGCCGGTGGGCTTCTGCGGCAACTGATCAAACGTGCCGGAAGCCTGAGGTAGCGCCGGTGCGGTTTGCACGGTCTGGCCGCCGTGGAAGACCGGATCCTGTGCCACTTCCTTGATGCCGTTGATGCAAAACTGCATACCCATGCAGACCAGCAGGAAGCCCATGATGCGGGTCATGGCATCGATGCCGGTGGCGCCCAAGATCTTGCAGACCGGATCCGCCAGCTTCAATACTCCCCAGCTGATCAGGCTCATCAGGGCAAACGCTGTTACCACACCAACGTAGATGGTGAGGCGGTTGTACTCGTCAGGCAGCTCGGCAATCTGGGCTGCCCCGCTTATTACCAGCGCCATGGTACCTGGTCCGCACATGCTAGGCATGGTGAGCGGTACGAAGGCGATGCTCTGGTTGATGTCGACCCCGCTCTGCTGGCTGGGGGCGGGGAACAGCATGCGAAAGCCGATAAAGCCGATGATGAGGCCACCGGCCAGGCGCAAGCCCGGAATGGAGATCCCGAACAGATCCAGGATCGAGGATCCGATAAAGAAGGTGATGCAGAGGGTGCAGAACAGATAGATGGCGGCCAGATTGACCTGACGGCGCACGTGTTCGCGCGACATCCCCTTGCTCAGTCCCAGCAGCAGGGTGGCCGTGGTGGGCGGGTTGACCATGGGCAGCAGCGCCAGCAAGGTGAGTAATACGACCTGAAAGAACATCTTGAGCCTCGGATAAAGAGTTGGGAGCCATGGGGCGATGCGGGTGGCAGGCCCCAGAGGGAGGCTATCTTATGCTGGCGAAACTGAACATAAGCAGTACAAAAAAGCCCCGGCAGATACCGGGGCTTGTTGTTCGGGTCAGGCCGCTTGCGGCGCTTGCTGCTGCCGGATGGCCCGTTGCTGGAACCAGAGCCAGAGACCGATGGCGAAACCCAGCACCGACAGGCTCACCACATAGTGGGAGGGGGCCAGCATGTCGCTCTTCATCCAGAGGGTCACCGCCATCGGGGTGAGGCCGCCGAAGATGGCGTAGGCCACGTTGTAGGAGAACGACAGACCGGAGAAGCGCACCACCGGCGGGAAGGCGTTGACCATCACGTAAGGCACGGCGCCGACAATCCCGACCGCAAAGCCTGCCAGCATATAGAGCGGCACCAGCTGGCTCGTACCGGCCGCCAGACCGTGATAGAAGGCGTAGCTGGAGCCCGCCAGCAGCAGGGAGCCGAACATGAAGGTGAGACCGCTGCCCAGCAGGTCGATCAGTCGGCCATAGACGATGCAGCCGAGGGTCAGGGCAACGATCGCCAGCGAGTTGGCGGTCAGGGCGTCAGCCGGGCTGATGCCATAGACCTTCTGCAGATAGGTGGGGGTCATCAGGATCACCACCACGATACCGGCGGAGAGCAGCCAGGTGAGCAGCATGGAGACCACCACGCTGCTCTTGTGGTTGCGCAGTACCGACTTGAGGGGGAGCTCATCGGCCAGGGTCTTGTTGGCTTTCATCTCGGCGAAGACCGGGGTCTCGTGCAACCAGCGACGCAGGTACATGGCGACGATGCCGAAGATACCGCCCAGCAGGAAGGGCACTCGCCAGCCCCACTCGCTCACTTCGGCTGGTGTCAGGCTCTTGTTGACCGCAGTGGCGATGAGGGAGCCAAGCAGGATGCCGGCCGTCAATCCCGCCGTGAGCGTGCCGCAGGCGACCCCGACTCGACGGGCAGGGACGTGCTCGGCGACAAACACCCAAGCGCCCGGCACTTCACCGCCGATGGCGGCGCCTTGCAGGATCCGCAGTCCCAGCAGGGCGATGGGGGCGCCGATACCGAGCACCGCATAGGTGGGCAGCAGACCGATCAACAGGGTCGGCAGCGCCATCATGATGATGCTGAGGGTGAACATCCGCTTGCGACCGATGAGATCGCCAAAGTGTGCCATGATGATGCCGCCAAGCGGGCGGGCCAGATAACCGGCTGCGAAGATGCCGAAGGTCTGGAACTGGCGCAGCCACTCGGGAATATCTGCCGGGAAGAACAGCTCGCCGATGACCACGGCGAAGAAGACGAAGATGATGAAGTCGTAAAACTCCAGCGCGCCGCCGAGGGCAGCCAGGCTCAGGGTTTTGTAATCCTGTCGATTGAGGGGGCGGGCGTGATCGTGCTGTTGTGTGCTTGTGGTCATATCCGTATGTTTCCCATCGGTTTTTTTAGTTATTGTCACCCCGGACAAGGGGCATATACAGGTGATCGAGAGTATGCTGCCTGCCTCTTGTGTGTAAATCGCGCAATTCGCAACACTGTCTTGCATCTTTTTGGGGCAATCCGAGTGCCCCGCTGGCGGAGGAATGATGGAAAAGAAACTGGTACTGCTCTCCTGGAGCAGCGGTAAGGATTGCGCATGGGCATTGCATCAGTTGCGGCAAGACCCCGCCATCGAGGTGGTGGGGCTGTTTACTACCCTCAATCAGGCATTCGAGCGGGTGGCGATGCACGGGGTGCGCAAGCAGCTTTTGACCGAGCAGGCCGCCTGTGTCGGTCTGCCCCTCATCACCATCGATCTGCCCTGGCCCTGCAGCAACGAGGATTACGCCCGCATCATGACCGGCTTTATCGCCGATGTGGTTGCGCAGGGGATCCGCCATATGGCGTTTGGCGATCTCTTCCTTGAGGATGTGCGAGCCTACCGGGAGAAACAGTTGGCCGGTACCGGCATCGAGCCGCTCTTCCCACTCTGGGGCAGCAACACCCGGGAGCTGGCGCAGCAGATGATGACGGCGGGGTTGAAGGCGAGGATCAGCACCCTAGATCCGAAAAAGCTGGATGGTGCGCTGGGGGGCCATGAGTTTGACGAGGCACTGCTGGCTGCTCTGCCCGAGGGGGTTGACCCTTGTGGCGAGAACGGCGAGTTTCACACCTTGGCCTACGACGGCCCCATGTTTGCGCGCCCACTCGGGATCCGGGTCGGCGAGACAGTGGTGCGCGATGGCTTTGTCTTTACCGATCTGCTGCCAATCGAAGATTAATTATCGGGCTCCAAATGCTCCCTTTTGCCGGGAGATTCACAGTTTGCCAAGCAGCAAGGGGGCACTATTGGCCCCCTCTTTTGTTTGAAGATAAAGGCGCTTTTTTATGAAACTGAACGCCCGTCCGGCGCTGCTTGCCACCCTGTTGGCTGCCACACTCACCATGCCAGCAGTTGCCCGTGAGGCAGCGACGCTCCAGCCGGTTCCTGCCGGTGTTACCACTGTGACTCTGGCCCAGCAGGCCCCCATCCACTGGGTCTCGGTGGAGCAGATTGCCAAGAGTCTTGATGGATTGCCGCCAATGGCGGTCGGCTTTGATATCGACGACACTCTGCTATTCTCCAGCCCGGGGTTCTATCGCGGCAAGCAGGAGTTCTCTCCCAACGACGAGAGCTACCTGAAGAACCCGGCCTTCTGGGAGAAGATGAACAACGGTTGGGATGAATTCAGCGTGCCGAAAGAGGTGGGCAAGGCGCTCATCGCCATGCACCTCAAGCGCGGCGATCACATCTATTTCGTCACCGGTCGCTCGGCCACCAAGACCGAGACGGTGAGCAAGACCCTGCAGCAGACCATGAATATTCCGGCCGACCAGCTCAACCCGGTGATCTTTGCCGGCGACCAGCCGGGGCAGAATACCAAGGTGCAGTGGCTAAAGGACAAGCAGATGAAGATCTTCTACGGCGATGCCGATGGCGATATCAAGGCGGCGCAGGAGATCGGCATTCGCGGCATTCGTCTGCTGCGCTCGGCCAACTCCACCTATCGGCCACTGCCGCTGGCAGGGGCGCTGGGGGAAGAGGTGATCATCAACTCCCAGTTCTGATCGCCTGGTGTTCAACAGATGTAAAGAAGGGCGGGGCCATCGGCACCCGCCCTTTTTGCATCCGTCATCAAGCTCGGTCAGTCGTCTGCCCAGGGCATCTCGGGCAGGCTGTCGAGGAACTCGCCATAGCGGGTCAGATTGAAAGGGCCCTGAGCGGCCTCCATCGCCATCAGCTCGGCGCCGAGGGCGCAGGCGATATATTGCAGTGACTCTTCCCGCGGGGTGCCCTTCATCACCAGTCTCATCAAGGTAGCTTTCACGTGGGGCGGGTGACCGTCGTTGAGTTGGTTCTCCACCATCTCCAGCAGTGCGTCTTCGTCAAAAAATTCCTGAGAGTCGTTCATCGTTTTTTCGCATCAGTGAGTGAGGAGCGCAGTATAACCCGAAGCGGAGCGGCTCCCGTTTACCATCCACACAAACAATCCGATCACGCAGCCATTTGTTACTCATAATTAACGGGAGTTTGCCGCGGCAAACAGGTTGGAACACAGATAACATGGATGGACACGCCTATGCCCACGATAGATTCCCTGCTGGCTGAGCCCAAGCTACTGCCCCAGATCCCGGAAGTGATGCGCGATTTGATCCAGACCTTCAATGAAAAGGATCCGGATCTGCTGAAGATCAGCAAGCTGATCAACAAGGACCCTGTCATCTCCGCCAAGCTGTTGCGTCTGGCCAACTCGGCCAAGTTCGGCAGCAGTCGCCAGATCGGTACCGTCAATGAAGCTGCGGTGCGGCTTGGACTGGCGATGGTGCGCAACATGGTGCTGGCCTGCGGGCTGACCGAATCGGTCACTGCGGTGCCCGGCATTGACCTCAAACATTTCTGGGGCTGCGTGTTCAACGTGGCAGAGCTGGCGCGTCGTCTGGCGGTGAAGAAGGGAATGAAGGGGGATGAGGTCTTTACCTGCGCCCTGCTCTATGACCTTGGCCGACTGGTGATGCATGTGGGGCTGCCGGAAAACACCGTCCACCACATTCACGATCTGGAATTGCACAAGGGGCGGGCCAAGGCGGAAGAGCTGGTGGTCGGCTTCAACTATGCCCAGGTCGGTGCTGCCATGGCGCGATACTGGAAGTTCCCCGAGACCATCAGCAACGCGGTGGAGTATCACTACAACCCCATGCTGGCCAAAGAGTTCTCCGCCGAGGCGGGGCTTATCCATCTGGCGATCGTGCTGGCCGCGCAATCCGATGTGGGTGAAGAAGCGCCACCCGAGTGGCCTGCCAAGGTAGCGGAGAAGCTGGGGCTCTCCTGGGCCGATTGCGCAGCCCAGTTCACTGCGTTGCGCGAGCAGGGTAATGGCTATGCCGGGTTGCTGGCTGCCTGACTGCTCTGCTACCGCCGTGTGGCATCGTAAAAAGGGGCCGAGGTTGGCCCCCTTTTCATGGCCGTGAGCCCGCTATTGCTTGTCAGCCGGTTGCCGAGGGGGCACTCTGCTGACTTCGCCTGTTTTGAGAGAGTCCTTGCCATGATTACCTCCCCCCGTCTCGTACTGCGTGAACTGACCATCGCCGACGCCCCCTTCATTCTCGAACTGCTCAATGATGCCGATTTCCATCGTTACATCGGCGATCGGGGAGTTCGCACACTCGAGCAGGCGCAGGAGTATATCCAGCAGGGACCGGCGGTTAGCTATGCCCGTCATGGTCACGGCCTCTATCTGGTGGTGCGGAAAGAGGATGGGGTCAGCCTCGGCATCTGCGGCCTTATCAAACGCGACAGCTTGCCTCGTGAAGATATCGGTTACGCCTTCCTGCCGCAGTATCGCGGTCATGGCTACGCCATTGAGGCCGCGCAGGCCACCATCGCCGATGGCAAAAGCCGGTTGGGGATCGGGCAGGTAATTGCCATCGTTACCCCGGGCAATGAGCGTTCAATCGGCCTGTTGGCCAAGCTGGGGCTGGTGCGCAGTCGACTGGTCAAGTTGAGCGAAGATGCTGATGAGTGCCTGCTGCTGGAGCAGTGATCAAGGTCAGAGAGCGGGAAAGCGAATGGCGAGGTGGCTGTCAGGCTGAGTGACAAGCAAGAGCCCTGGTCTGGCTAAAGGCGTGAGAGAGAAGCAAAGAGGCCGCCGTGAGTTGCGGCCTGTCTGCATCGGGCGCTGCCGGAGGGCAGGCAGGATCAGTTGAGGTCTTCGATGGAGAACTCGCCAGCGATACCATCACAGGAGATGGCGAAACCGCCGCTGAAGCGGGTGCTGAACTGGATCAGAAACGCATCATTGTCGTGCTCTTGCACAGGCAGGTTGATGGGCTTGCTGCGACGCAGGGGCTTGTGTGTTTGTACTGCTTTCATCATGGTATTTCTCTATATAAATTAGGTGTTTGCTCCTTGTATTGGCAAATGTCAGGTCAATGGCGCGGTCGATTGGGTGAACGACAAGCGCGCAGGAATACCCAGCCCGGTTAAGGGGCGTCTGCACTTTCAAGGAATATGCTGATGCATAAATCAAATTGGGTGGGCAGATCGGGTCTGCACCGTGAGAGCCGGGCAACGCAGGCAGACAGCCTGACGGTTCTCAAGGCGAGTAAATCAGAAGAAGGTTATGCGGGTACTGGCAGGATTCATCGTGAGGTGAAGCATTGCAGGGTAAACATAAACAGGGCTGATTAACTAGCCGACGCGCATTCTCTCCTCGAAATGAATAAAAAGCAAACAATAATTTGCCGATGTTGAAGTCAGTACGCTTTTCCTCTGTGTTATCAAGGGGCTATCAGCAGCAAATATTCGCATCTATCCGCCATAAAAAGAGGGCTCCCGACGGGAGCCCTCTCTCATTCTGGAACCAGCACAGTGGGCCGACTCAGTAGTCGCCACAGGCCTTTTTGGCAGCCGTGATCATCGGGGTGATGGTCATGCCTTGCACCACGATGGAGAACATCACCACCGAGTAGGTCATCACCAGGATGACCTGACGCAGGTCGACGCCATGTTCCGGGATCATCATGACGCCGGAGGGGAGTGCCAGTGCCATCGCCATCGCCAGACCACCGCGCAGGCCACCCCAGGTGAGGATCCGCACCGAGAAGGTGTTGTAATTGCGGAATCGGCGGAAAGCCACATAGGGCAGCGACACGCTGATAAAGCGGGCACCCAGGCAGAGCGGCACCGCAATGACCAGCAGGATCCAGTCACGCCAGGCGAGATCCAGCAGTACCAGCGCCAGACCGATCAGCAGGAACAGCAGGGCGTTGAGGAACTGGTCCATCAACTCCCAGAAGTGGTCCAGGTGATGGCTGCTCTGCTCGGAGAAGCCGGAGTGACGGGTCCAGTTGCCGATCATGATGCCGGTGACCACCATGGCCAGTGCGCCGGATACGCCGATCATGTTGGCAAAGGCAAAACCGGCGGTCGGGATGCAGAGGGTCAGCAGCAGCTCCAATGAACCGTCATCGGTGGCGCTGATCATCACGTGGGCGATGAGGCCCAGCACGGCACCGAACAGGATGCCGCCGAGGGCTTCGTGCAGGAACAGACCGGCTACGCTACCGAAGGTGGGCTCGACACCGCCAAAGGCGACGGCAAACACGGTAGCGAAGATGACGAGGCCAACACCATCGTTGAAGAGGGATTCCCCTTCGATCTGGATGGCGATCTGGGGTGGCGCTTTCATCTTCTTGACGATGGCCAGTACGGCAATCGGGTCAGTGGGGGAGATCAGCGCGCCGAACAGCATGCAGTAGACCAGCGGCAACTCCCAGCCCAGCAGCTTGGCGATAAACCAGAAGCCGTAGCCGATGAGGAAGGTGGAGAGCAGGGTGGCAATGATGGCCAGAATGGTGATCTCCCACTTCTGGCTACGCAGCGCCTTGAGGTTGATGCCAAGGCCACCGGCGAACAGCAGGAAGCCCAGAATCCCCTTCAGCAGGAAGTTCTGGAAGTCGATGCTCTCCATGGTCTTGACGGCAAGAGGTTCCAGGTTGAACCAGCCCAGTTTGCCAAACAGCACCAGCAGTGCGGAGATCAGCATGGAGCCCGCAGTAATGGCGATGGTGGTCTGGATCTTCACAACATACTGGTTGGCAAAGGCGATAAAAATCGCCAACGCTGCCAGAAAACAGAGTGTGTAGTAGACGCTCATAGTTATTTTTTTCTCGTTGGTAGACAGCAAGCACGTATCCCTATGCAGGACGGGCATAGGTTACTCTCGGGCCCTATGTTACTCATTACCCATAAATGAGTATATGGTGGCGCATTTGGACTGATAGACGGCTAGATTTCCATTTTATTTGTTTGCTGTTAGGATGCTGTTTACGCAGTTGCATGGATGTAAGAGGAACACGCGGTGTCGAACGTAATGTCGAGCAGAGAGCCGAGCAAGCAGTCGGACGTAACAAAGAAGCTGGAAGCCTGCCTCAGGGAGCGGATCCTGATCATCGACGGGGCCATGGGCACCATGATCCAGGGCTACAAACTCGGGGAGGCGGATTATCGGGGTGAGCGGTTTGCCGACTGGCATACCGACATCAAGGGCAACAACGATCTGCTGGTGCTGACCCGTCCGGCGGTGATCCGCGAGATCCACGAGCAGTATTGCGCTGCCGGGGCCGACATTCTCGAGACCAACACCTTCAACGCCACTCGCATCGCCATGGCCGATTACGAGATGGAAGAGTTTTCCGCCGAGATCAACCGGGAAGCCGCCCGTCTGGCCCGCGCCGTGGCAGACGAGTGGACGGCAAAAGATCCCGCCAAGCCGCGCTTCGTAGCAGGGGTGTTGGGCCCTACCAACCGTACCGCCTCCATCTCGCCGGATGTGAACGATCCCGGCAAGCGTAACGTCACCTATGACCAGCTGGTGGCCGCCTACACCGAATCGACCCATGCCCTGATCGAGGGCGGCGCCGACATCATCCTGATCGAGACCATCTTCGATACCCTCAACGCCAAGGCTGCCGCCTTCGCGGTGGAAGGGGTGTTCGAGGCGCTGGGCTACAGCCTGCCGGTGATGATCTCCGGTACCATTACCGATGCCTCCGGTCGTACCCTCTCCGGCCAGACCACCGAAGCCTTCTACCATTCGCTGCGCCACGTCAAACCGGTCTCGTTCGGTCTCAACTGTGCGCTCGGGCCAGACGAGCTGCGCCAGTATGTGGAAGAGCTGTCGCGCATCAGCGAGACCCATGTCAGTGCCCACCCCAACGCCGGTCTGCCCAATGCGTTCGGTGAGTACGACCTCGATGCCGTCGAGATGGCGGAGCATATCCGCGAGTGGGCCCAAAGCGGCTTTCTCAACATGGTCGGCGGTTGCTGCGGTACCACCCCGACCCATATCCGCGCCATGGCGGACGCCGTGGCGGGCATCAAGCCGCGTGTGCTGCCCGAGCTGCCGGTGGCCTGCCGCCTGTCGGGTCTCGAGCCGCTGATCATCACCCCTGAATCCATGTTCGTGAACGTGGGTGAGCGCACCAACGTTACCGGTTCAGCCAAGTTCAAGCGGCTGATCAAGGAGGGGCTCTACGACGAGGCGCTCGATGTTGCCAAGCAGCAGGTGGAGAACGGTGCCCAGATCATCGACATCAACATGGATGAGGGGATGCTGGACGCCGAAGCGGCCATGGTGCGCTTCCTGAATCTTATCGCCGGTGAGCCCGATATCGCCCGGGTGCCGGTGATGATCGACTCCTCCAAGTGGGAGGTGCTGGAAGCGGGCCTCAAATGCGTGCAGGGCAAGCCGGTGGTCAACTCCATCTCCATGAAAGAGGGGGAGGAGAAGTTCATCCAGCAGGCCAGATTGCTGCGTCGCTACGGCGCCGCCGTCATCGTGATGGCGTTCGATGAAGCGGGGCAGGCCGACACCCGCGCCCGCAAGTTCGAGATCTGCCAGCGTGCCTACCGGATCCTGGTGGATCAGGTCGGTTTCCCGCCGGAAGACATCATCTTCGACCCCAATATCTTCGCGGTAGCGACCGGCATCGATGAGCACAACAACTACGCGGTGGACTTCATCGAGGCGGTGAAGGACATCAAAACGCACCTGCCCCACGCCATGATCTCCGGCGGCGTCTCCAACGTCTCGTTTTCGTTTCGCGGCAACGAGCCGGTGCGCGAAGCCATTCACGCCGTCTTCCTCTACCACGCCATCAAGAACGGCATGGACATGGGGATCGTCAACGCCGGTCAGCTCGCCATCTATGAAGACATTCCGGCGGAGCTGAAAGAGAAGGTCGAGGCGGTGGTGCTCAACCTAAATGACAACGCCACCGAAGAGCTGCTGGCCATCGCAGAGAAGTATCGCGGTGCCGGTGCCCAGGCGGAGGACCCGCGGGATCAGGAGTGGCGCAGCTGGCCGGTGGGCAAGCGGCTGGAGCACGCACTGGTCAAGGGGATCACCGACTTTATCGAAGAGGATACCGAAGAGGCACGCGCTGGTGCCGAGAAGCCGCTGCACGTCATCGAAGGGCCGCTGATGGATGGCATGAACGTGGTGGGCGACCTGTTCGGAGCGGGCAAGATGTTCCTGCCGCAGGTGGTGAAATCGGCGCGGGTGATGAAGCGGGCGGTGGCCTATCTGCAGCCCTATATCGAGGCGGAAAAGTCGGGCGGCTCCAGCAACGGCAAAATCGTGCTGGCCACCGTGAAGGGGGACGTGCACGACATCGGCAAGAACATCGTCGGGGTGGTGCTGCAGTGCAACAACTTCGAGATTGTCGACCTCGGGGTCATGGTCTCCTGCGAGACCATTCTCAAGACTGCGCGGGAGGTCGGCGCCGATATCATCGGGTTGTCGGGTCTCATCACCCCGTCGCTGGACGAGATGGTGCACGTGGCCAAGGAGATGGAGCGTCAGGGCTTCAAGCTGCCGCTGCTGATCGGCGGTGCCACCACCTCCAAGGCCCACACTGCGGTGAAGATCGAGCAGAACTACTCGGAGCCTGTGGTCTATGTCTCCAACGCCTCCCGCGCGGTCGGGGTGGCCCAGAGCCTGCTTAGTCCGGATCTGAAGGAGGCGTTTGTCGCCCGCATCGACAAGGAGTACGAGATCGCCCGGGATCAGCATGCCCGCAAGCAGCCGCGCTCCCGTCCGGTCAGTCTGGCTCATGCCCGCGCCAACCGGCACCAGCTGGATTGGGTTGGCTACCAGCCGCCCAAGCCCCGCGAGCTCGGGGTGCAGAAGTTCGATGATGTACCCATTTCGGTGCTACGCCCCTACATCGACTGGACGCCGTTCTTCCTCAGCTGGGAGCTGGCGGGCAAGTATCCGCGCATCCTCGAGGACGAGATCATTGGCGAGGAGGCAACCAGGCTGTTTGCCGATGCCAACGCCATGCTGGATCAGCTGGAAAAGGATCAGAGCGTGCGCTGCGCCGGGGTGGTCGGCCTGTTCCCGGCCAACGCGGTAGGGGACAGCATCGAGGTCTACAGCGACGAGTCGCGCACCGAGGTCATCAAGGTGCTGCACCACCTGCGCCAGCAGAGCGAGAAGCAGGGCTTCCCCAACTACTGTCTGGCGGACTATGTGGCGCCGAAAGAGAGCGGCAAGCCCGACTGGATCGGCGCCTTCGCGGTGACCGGCGGCATCGGTGAGGAGGCCATCGCTAAGGCCTACAAGGCGCAGCACGACGACTACAACGCCATCCTCATTCAGGCGGTGTGCGACCGTCTCGCCGAAGCCTTTGCCGAGTATCTGCACGAGCAGGTGCGCAAGGTACATTGGGGTTATGCTCCCGACGAGGCCCTCAGCAACGAGGAGCTCATTCGCGAGAACTATCAGGGCATCCGTCCGGCGCCCGGTTATCCGGCCTGCCCGGAGCACACCGAGAAGGGGAGCATCTGGGAGCTGCTGGAGGTGGAGCAGGCTATCGGCATGCAGCTCACCGAATCCTACGCCATGTGGCCGGGGGCGGCGGTATCGGGTTGGTACTTCTCTCATCCCGAGAGCAAATACTTCGCGGTGGCGCAGATCCAGCAAGATCAGGTGGAAGATTACGCTGTTCGCAAGGGGATGACGCTGGCAGAGGCCGAGCGCTGGTTGGGGCCAAACCTGAACTGACTCCCGCGTGACATCGGTTGATCTTTAACGAGAAACGGCGGCATCCTTGCTTGGGTTGAACAACCTGCGCAGAGCCGCCGTTTAACCTGTTGGTCATAGTGACAGGTTAGAGTGCTGTTTGGTGTGGTTTGTCTTGTTGTCAGGATAAACAATTGGCGTTGTCTTGGCGCTGTGGCACCTTATACTCTCCCGCCCCATCCTGCCCAGGCATAGCCTTCTAGCGGAATTGTCATGAAGATCGCCATTTTATCCCGTGAGCCGAAAAACTACTCCACCCGCCGTCTGGTCGAGGTGGCGCAGGCGCGCGGTCATCAGGTAGAGGTGCTCGACACCCTGCGCTGCTATATGAATATCGCTTCCCACAACCCCTCCATTCACTACGAGGGTGGGGAGTTGGGAAGTTATGACGCCGTGATCCCGCGGATCGGGGCCAGCATTACCGCCTACGGCACCGCCGTGCTGCGCCAGTTCGAGATGATGAACACCATGGCCCTCAACAGCTCGGTGGCCATCAGCCGTTCCCGCGACAAGCTGCGGGCGATGCAACTGCTCTCCCGCCATGGCATCGGCCTGCCCATCACCGGCTATGCCCACAGCACCCACGACGTGCCCGACCTCATCACCATGGTGGGCGGGGCGCCGCTGGTGGTGAAACTGCTGGAGGGAACCCAGGGGATTGGCGTGGTGCTCTGCGAGACCCAGAAAGCCGCCGAGAGCGTGATCGAGGCCTTTATCCAGACCAACAACAACATTCTGGTGCAGGAGTATATCCGCGAGGCCAATGGCGCCGATATCCGCTGTCTGGTGGTCAACGGCAAGGTGGTTGCCGCCATGCGCCGTCAGGCCCAGCCGGGGGAGTTTCGCTCCAACCTGCACCGTGGCGGCACCGCCGAGGCGATCAAGATCACCCCGGAAGAGCGCGCGACCGCGGTGCAGGCCGCCAAGATCATGGGGCTGGATGTAGCGGGGGTGGATATCCTGCGCAGCGCCCGTGGCCCGCTGGTGCTGGAGGTCAACTCCTCCCCCGGCCTGCAAGGGGTGGAAGCCGCTTCCGGCAAGGATGTAGCCGGCAAGATCATCGAGTTCCTCGAACTCAAGGCGAGCCGCAAGAACAAACCGGCGGAGTGAGCCTCAGGCTTGCATCCGTCAGATAGAAACAGGGCGCCCTCGGGCGCCTTGTTGCTATCTGGCTGGTGGGTTGGCGGTGCCACTGCGCCCTCACCCTAACCCTCTCCCAAAGGGAGAGGGAACTGTTCGGCAGTGATCATCGCCAGCCTTGCGCTGAATACGCCATCCTCGAGCCGGGTGTCGATCTGCCAGCCCAGCTTCTCGCAGATGCGCTGAATGATGGTGAGGCCACAGCCGTAGCCGAGGATCTGATCCGGCGCCGCCGCCGTCGGGTTGCTGATGGTGAGCACCGGGCCACACAGCTCGATGTCGATATGTCCCTCGGCATAGCTCAGGGCATTTTTCAGCAGGTTGCCGAGGGCGATGGCGAGCAGGGAGAGGGGGGCGTTTACTTCGCTGCTCTCGTCCAGGTTCAGCCGGATATCGAGGGCCTCCCGCTGCAACAGCGGAGCGAGGCGGGCCAGCTCCTGACGGATCAGCGGGGTCACCTGCTGCAGTGGCCGCTCCACCGCCTCCTTGCGGCCCAGCAGCAGGAAGGTCTCGGTGAGCAGCGCCATCTCGTCGGCGGCGGCGCGGATACGGGTGGTGGCGCGGGCGGCCGGTGCGGGCAGATCTGTCACCTTGCCAAGCAGCGCGGCCGAGCCCTGGATCACCATGTTGGGGGTGCGCAGCTCGTGGCTGGCGAAGCGACTGAACTCCTGCTCGCGAGCGAATACGGCGCTCACCTCCTGCTTGCCGGCTAGCAGCGCCAGCTCGATATCCCGCAGCTCCTGCCAGGGGGCGTCGGGCTCGAAATCCGCCTGATCCGGGGTGAGGTGGGCGACCCTCTGTTGCAGCCGTTGCAGCGGCCCTGTGATATGGCGTACCAGCCAGATGCCGAAGCCGAGGCAGCCCAGCAGCAGGGTCACCCCGATCAGCCGGGTCGCCAGATGCAGCTTGTCTTCGTAGGGGTCGAGGTAGTCATCGGCGTCGTCGTTGAACACCAGATAGAGCAGTCCCTCGCCGGAGGGGTGACGGGCCACCAGAAAGTGTTTGTCCTCCTTGCCCAGTTGGTGCTCGAAAAAGCCGGGGGTCTGGTAGGGCTTCAGCCATTTCGGCAGGCGGCCCGCTTCAGTCCAGTAGCTGGAGAACTGTCTGGGGCTTGGGGCAGCGGCGGCCGGGCCGAGTCGCAGCCAGTCATCGCTGTAGCGGGTCACTTCCGCTTCCAGCCAGTGGCGCAGGCTCAACTCCTCCATCTTGTCCTCGGCCACCATCATCAGGCCGGAGAGCAGGATCAGCAGCACCACCCCGGCGCCGCCGAGCGCCATGATCAGGCGGCGGCGCAGGCTCGGCAGGCTCATGCGCTCACCAGTCGGTAGCCCTGGCCGTGCAGGGTCTCCAGCATGGGAGTGGGGAAGGGTTTGTCGAGCGCGTTGCGCAGGGCGTAGATATGGCTGCGCAGGGCATCGGAGTCGGGCTCCTCATCCCCCCAGACGGTGTCGAGCACCTCCTGACGGCTGACGATGGCGGGGGCGCGGCGGGCCAGCAGGGCGAGGATTTGGAACGGGATCTTGCCGAGCTTGAGGGGCTCACCGGCGCGGGTGGCGCGGCCGCTGGCGACATCGACCGTCAGATCGCCAAAGCTGATGGCCCCCACATCGCCGCGCGGGCCGCGCAGGCTCAGAGCTTGCAGCCGCACCTCCAGCTCCTCCATGGCGAACGGCTTGACCAGATAGTCATCCCCTCCCGCCTTGAAGCCTGCCAGCTTGTCCTCCAGGCTGTCGCGGGCGGTGAGAAACAGCACGGGAGTGGCAATCCCCTGCTCGCGCAGGCGCGCCACCGTGCTGAGGCCATCGAGGCGCGGCATCATCACATCCATGATGATGACGTCGAAACGCTGCTCCTCCAGCAGTTGCAGCGCCGCCTGACCGTGATAGGCACAATCGAGGCGGTGACCGGCCAGCTCCAGATAATCCATGATGGTTTCCGCCACCTGAGGATTGTCTTCCACTACCAAAATCTTCATGCTTTGCTCTCCTGGTTGGCGAGCGTTTCACGCTCTTTTCACACCGGATTCGGCATCCTGTTTGCCAGTGTAACCCCGAGGATCCCTGATGAAGAAGTCTCTCTGCGCCCTCCTGTTGCTGATCTTGTTGCCACTTGGCACCGCACAGGCGACCGAATTCAAACTGACCGGCCGCACCACCTGGCAGCTTGGCCAGTTGATGGTCAACGGCATGCCGTTCGTGATCGACGACCAGACCCGCTTCAAGGATTGGCTCAACGAGGATGATCTCGGCGGTACCTGGGTCGAGATGAAGGGGGTAGTGGAGAACGGCGTGCGCTATGTGCGCAAGGTCGAGGCCCTCGATGAAGATGACAAGGACGAGATGGATCTGGAAGGGCCGGTCGAAGGGGGGCGGATCTGGGGCTACACCACCTCGGATAACAGCCTGGCCCCCTTCGAGGGACGCTGGCTCGAACTGGAGTGCAAGTTTGACGGCATGCGCCTGAGCCGCTGCCACGAGGACAAGTGACCCGATCGCTGCCGCAGATTCGCAATGTTCCTGAATGAAGCCCATGCTTATCCGGCATGGGCTTTTTGTTCAGGGACGAACGACATGGAACAGAGAACAAAGTGGTGTGCGTGGCTGTATGGTTTGCCGCTCTGTGCCGCGCAGGCGATTGCCGACGAACTGTGGCTGGTGGAGCTGGAACACGATGACGGCATCCATTTGCAATTTCAGGGGGCCGAGGTGGAGCGGGGCAGTGCCGCCATCTGGCGGCAGGGGGAGATTTGGCCGCAGCCACTCAAGCCCGGCGACCAGCTCGCCCTGCTGGTGGCCGATGGCGTTGCCACCCGGATTGAGCTGCTGGCCGCCAGAGCCCCGCTGGCCAATCTGCCCTGGCAGCGGGCGCAAGATCGCCTGCAATCCTTCGATGATCGGCAGCTCATGCTGGCTACCCTGGGCACTGTGCCACTCAATCCGCTGGTGCGCTGGGTCAACGGTTCGGCCGCCGATCTGCATGCCGGGAGCGAGCTGGTATTGATCCGTTCGGCGGATGGAATATTGCAGGGAATTGAAGTGATCAATCCGGAAGAGTAATTCAGCATCTTCTTATTTAATATGGTTTCACCATATTGTGGCAGCCATTAAATAATGGCTGCCACAATATTTATGATTTATTCCTCAATAAAGTCATAACTCTAATTATTTTCTTATACCACCATTATTTTGTTTGTCATGGATGTTTTTTGGTGGTTTATTTTATTTGTGTCAGGTTTTGTCGGAGTCCATACCTGTCAAATGAAAAAGGATATTTCTACACAATAACAATTATCGTATGTCTGAAAGAGGGATAAATGATGAATAGAATAATTACCGCCAATCTGGCGTTTTTGGCGTCTTCATTGATGCTCGCTCAGGTGCAGGCGGCTGAACCTGTCTACCCTGATCAGGTCAAGTGGGCTGGTCTTGGCACGGGCGTCTGTGCCAGTGGCTACCGTCCTCTGACCCGCGATGAAGCTATGAGTATCAAGGGTAATCTGGTCAGCCGCATGGGGCAGTGGCAGATTACCGGGCTGGCTGACCGCTGGGTGATTATGGGGTCGGGATATAATGGTGAAATCAAACAGGGCACTGCCGGAGAAACCTGGTGCTATCCCAATTCACCGGTTTCCGGAGAAATACCAACACTATCTGACTGGAATATTCCAGCGGGTGATGAGGTCGATGTGCAATGGCGGCTTGTCCACGACAATGATTATTTTATCAAGCCGGTCAGTTATCTCGCCCATTATTTGGGATATGCCTGGGTGGGTGGAAATCATAGCCCCTATGTCGGGGAAGATATGGATGTTACCCGGGTTGGCGATGGCTGGCTGATAAAGGGAAATAATGACGGCGGCTGCTCCGGATATCGTTGCGGGGAGAAGAGCTCCATCAAGGTAAGCAACTTCTCATATACCCTGGAACCCGACTCCTTCAGCCATGGTCAGGTCACCGAGAGCGGCAAGCAGCTGGTCAAGACCATCACGGCCAATGCGACCAACTACACGGATCTGCCCCAGCAGGTGGTGGTGACCCTGAAGTACGACAAGGCCACCAACTGGTCGAAGACCGACACCTACAGCCTGAGCGAGAAGGTGACCACCAAGAACAAGTTTCAGTGGCCGCTGGTGGGGGAAACCGAACTGGCCATAGAGATCGCAGCGAGCCAGAGCTGGGCCTCCCAGAAAGGGGGCTCAACGACCGAGACCGTCTCGGTTGAAGCGCGCCCCACGGTGCCGCCTCACTCCAGCCTGCCGGTGCGGGTTGCGCTCTACAAGTCCAACATCTCCTACCCCTACGAGTTCAAGGCCGAGGTCAATTATGACCTGACCATGAGGGGCTTCCTGCGTTGGGGCGGCAATGCCTGGTATACCCATCCGGAGAATCGCCCGACCTGGGAGCACACCTTTGCCGTCGGCCCGTTCCGCGACAAGGCGAGCAGCATCCGCTACCAGTGGGACAAGCGTTATATCCCGGGTGAAGTGAAGTGGTGGGACTGGAACTGGACCATCAGCGAGTATGGTTTGTCGACCATGCAGAATAACCTGGGTCGTGTGCTGCGCCCGATCCGTTCGGCGGTGACCGGTGACTTCTATGCCGAGAGCCAGTTTGCCGGCGACATCGAGATTGGTCAGCCCCAGACCCGTTCAGCGGCCTCTGCCCAGTTGCGTAACGCCTCTGCTGAAGGTGTGGCTCTGACCGGTGTGGATCTGGACAGCGAGGCCCTTGCCAACGAAGGGTTTGGCAATGTATCCCTGACCATAGTTCCGGTTCAATAACCTCCCTCGCAGGCCCCTTTCATAGGGGCCTGTTTCTGCTCTGCGCAAGACGATGCACTTGCCCTGCGCCCCTCGATTTTCCCTCTTTTCCTCCTCTTGTCCCTGCATGATCACAGTGGGAACCTGTAGCGTGCCAAGTTGATGCCAACGCAGGTTTGACCTCTGTTTGGGGTGGTCCCGTGATCGAGACATTGTTCACTCATTGTTGCAAGAGGCGTGTTGGCCAGATTGTTAACGGCTTGTGCTTTAGATTTTCCCCCTTATACTGGCGCCATCTTGTCGGAGTGCTGACCGTCGAACGACGCGAAGCTGAGACCGTTAATTCGGGATCCGTGGAACCTGATCAGGTTAAAACCTGCGAAGGGAACAAGGGTAACTTGCGGGTTACCGCGCCGGGGGAGGAACAAGCCTCTTCCGCTCATCGAAGGGAGCACCCTTGATGAGTCAGGGCGCACAGGAGGGAGTCTGTCCCGTCCGGTTGTCCAGCACGTGGGGCGCCTTGCCCACAGCATGCTGAGAGCGGGAAGTGGCAGAACAGCTGCGCGGAGATCCATCCCGCGCGCACTCCCTCCCGAGATAAACACCCCGCCGCAAGTTCATCTTCTCCTCGAACTCCAGACAAGCAAATACCCATAACTTCAACCAGTTAATGTGAGTTTTGCTATGTCTACTTCTGTATCTGATACCACCAAATCCAGCCGCCGCGAGCAGCGCTCCAGCGCTCAGGCCTTTATCGACAGCCTCAAGGGGATGGCTCACCCCAACTCCCGCCGCATCTTTATCGAAGGCTCCCGCGCCGATATCCGGGTACCCCTGCGGGAGATCCAGCTGGCCGACACCTTCGTCGGCGGCACCAAAGAAAATCCCCAATTCGAGCCCAACGAGCCGGTGCCGGTCTACGACACCTCGGGCCGTTACGGGGAGGAGGGGGTCGCCATCGACGTGCGCCGCGGCCTGCCGCGCCTGCGGGAGAACTGGGTGCTGGAGCGGGATGACACCGACGAACTGCCGGGGCTCAGCTCCACCTTCACTCAGGAGCGGCTGGCCGACGAGGGGCTGGATCACCTGCGCTTCGAGCATCTGCCGAAACCGCGCCGTGCCAAGCCGGGTCGCCGGGTCACCCAGCTGTACTACGCCCGCGCTGGCATCGTCACTCCCGAGATGGAATTTATCGCCATTCGCGAGAACATGGGGCGCGAGCGGGTGCGCTCTGAACTGTTGCGTACCCAGCATCCGGGCCGCGATTTCGGTGCCCGTTTGCCCCAGAACATCACCCCCGAATTTGTGCGTGATGAGGTGGCCGCCGGTCGCGCCATCATCCCCAGCAACATCAACCACCCGGAAGCGGAGCCGATGATCATCGGCCGCAACTTCCTGGTGAAGATCAACGCCAACATCGGCAACTCGGCGGTCACCTCCAGCATCGAAGAGGAAGTCGAAAAGCTGGTCTGGTCCACCCGCTGGGGCGCCGACACCGTGATGGATCTCTCCACCGGTCGCTACATCCACGAGACCCGCGAGTGGATCCTGCGCAATAGCCCGGTGCCTATCGGTACCGTGCCCATCTATCAGGCGCTGGAGAAGACCAACGGCATTGCCGAAGATCTCACCTGGGAGCTGTTCCGCGACACCCTGCTGGAGCAGGCCGAGCAGGGGGTGGACTACTTCACCATCCACGCTGGCGTCCTGCTGCGCTTCGTGCCGATGACCGCCAAGCGCCTCACCGGCATCGTGTCGCGCGGTGGCAGCATCATGGCCAAGTGGTGCCTCTCCCACCACAAGGAGAACTTCCTCTACCAGCACTTCCGCGAGATCTGCGAGATCTGCGCCGCCTATGACGTGGCCTTGTCGCTGGGCGACGGTCTGCGTCCGGGCTCCGTCTATGACGCCAACGACGAGGCCCAGTTCGCCGAGCTGCGCACCCTGGGCGAGCTGACCAAAATCGCGTGGGAGTACGACGTGCAGGTGATGATCGAGGGGCCGGGCCATGTGCCGATGCACATGATCGAGCGCAACATGACCGAGCAGCTGGAGCACTGCCACGAGGCGCCGTTCTATACGCTGGGCCCGCTCACCACCGACATTGCACCGGGTTACGATCACTTCACCTCCGGCATCGGCGCCGCGCTCATCGGCTGGTACGGCTGCGCCATGCTCTGCTACGTCACCCCCAAGGAGCATTTGGGGCTGCCCAACAAGGAGGACGTGAAGCAGGGGCTGATTACCTACAAGATCGCCGCCCACGCCGCCGATCTGGCCAAGGGGCATCCGGGCGCCCAGATCCGCGACAACGCCATGTCCAAGGCGCGCTTCGAGTTCCGCTGGGAGGATCAGTTCAATCTGGCCCTCGACCCCGACACCGCCCGCGCCTATCACGACGAGACCCTGCCGCAGGAGTCCGGCAAGGTGGCCCACTTCTGCTCCATGTGCGGGCCCAAGTTCTGCTCCATGAAGATCACCCAGGATGTGCGCGACTACGCAGCCAAGCTGGAGGCTGTGGAGATCAAGCTGGTCGGCATGGATGGTCAGCAGGAGCTGGTGGTGGCTCAGGTGGAGAGCGGCATGGCCCGCATGGCGGAGACCTTCAAGGAGACTGGCGGCGAGATCTACCATCAGGCGGCGGCGCTGAAACAGGCCGCAGGGGAGGAGGCGTGAGCAGCGCAAGCGGGGCTGTCAGCCCCGCCGATCTGCTGCCTGTGACGGACTCCCGCCAAGTTGTCTGGACCATCGCCGGTTCAGACTCCGGGGGCGGTGCCGGCATTCAGGCCGACTTGCACACATTGCACGACCTCGGTGTGCACGGCTGCTCGGTCATCTCTGCCATCACCGCCCAGAACTCGGTGGCGGTGAAGATGGTTGACCCCGTGCTGATGCAGACCTTCACCGCCCAGATCGACGCCCTTGGCGTCGATCTGCCGCCCGCCGCCATCAAGATAGGCCTGCTGCCGACCCGGCTGCACGTCGAGGTGTTGGCCCGCCGACTGGCAACTATTGAGAGTCCCTTCGTGGTCTACGATCCGGTGGCCATCGCCAGCACCGGCACCCCGATGGCGGAGCCCAATATGCTGGAAGCGGTGCGCGAACAGCTGCTGCCACGTCTGTCGCTCATCACCCCCAACGGCCCCGAACTGGAAGCCCTGACCGGCATTCCCGCGACCAGCCCAGTGCTGGTGCGCTTCGCCGCCCAGCGGCTGCGCGAACTCGGTGCCCGCGCCGTGCTGGTCAAGGGCGGCCATCTGGGTTGGAGCGGTGAGCTCTGCCTCGACTACTACCAGGATGAGACCCGCGAATTCTGGCTGGCCGCGCCGCGCCTCGATACCCGCCACGGTCACGGCACCGGCTGCTGCTACGCCAGCGCCATCGCCGCCGTGGTGGCACAGGACTACCCGGTGGAAGACGCCATCACCCTGGCGCGAGCCTACCTGCAACAGGGGCTGGCGGCGGCGCAGGGCGTGGGCGCAGGCCCGGGGCCCATCGCCCATCTCGGCTGGCCCGCCGATCTGGCCCACTTCCCTCGCGCCGTGCTGGCGGGCTCAAGCCTCGATCGCCGCTTCGGATTGTATGAAGCGAGCAGCGCCCGCCTGCCGCAGGGCCCCTTCGCGCCGACCGAACACAACCTCGGTCTCTATCCGGTGGTCGATTCGGTCAAGTGGCTGCGCCGCCTGCTGGGGCAGGGGGTCAAGACCATCCAGCTGCGGATCAAGAATCTGCCTGCCGCAGAGGTAGCACCGGCCATTCGTGATGCGGTAGCGCTCGGTCGCCGCCATGGGGCACGACTCTTTATCAACGACTACTGGCAGCAGGCCATCGAGGCGGGAGCCTGGGGCGTGCATCTGGGGCAGGAGGATATGGAGACGGCTGATCTCGCCGCCATTCAGGCTGCCGGGCTGCGCCTTGGCATCTCCACCCACGGCTACTTCGAGCTGATGCGGGCCCGCGAGCTGGCCCCCTCCTATATCGCGCTGGGCCATATCTTCCCGACCAACACCAAGGCGATGCCGTCTCGCCCGCAGGGGCTGGTGCGGCTGCATCGCTACCGTGCCCTGATGTGCGACTGGCCGACGGTGGCCATCGGCGGCATCAGCGAGGAGCGGGTGGCGGCGGTCAAGGCAAGCGGGGTCGGCAGTATCGCGCTGGTCTCGGCCATTACCGGAAGCCGAGATTGGCAGGGGGCGACCGAGCGGCTGCTCGCTGCTGTGGGGGCGGGGGATGAGCCGCGCTCGGCCACTGTTATACGGGAGGCTGAACATGCGCTCTGATGCCGCTTCTCTTAGTGACAAAGAGTATCTGCGATATGGCCGTCAGCTGATGCTGGCGGAAGTGGGTGAAGAAGGTCAGGCACGGCTGAAAGATAAGTCCGTGCTGATCGTGGGCTTGGGCGGGCTCGGCTCGCCGCTCGCCCTCTATCTGGCCGGGGCCGGGGTGGGCACCTTGTGGCTGGCCGATGGCGATACGGTGAATTCCAGCAACTTGCCGCGCCAGATCCTGTTCGATAGCGAGGCAGTCAACCACTCCAAGGCCGAGCTGGCCCGCGAGCGGTTGGCTGCCCACAACCCGCTGGTGGAGCTGATTGCCATCAACCAGCGACTCGATGCCGCCAGCCTGCCGGAGTTTGTGGCCGAGGTAGATCTGGTTGTCGACTGCTGCGACAACCTCGCCACCCGCCAGGCCATCAACGCCGCCTGCGTGGCTCAGGGCAAGCCCTGGATCTCCGCCGCCGCAGTGGGTTGGCAGGGGCAGCTGATGGCGCGAACCAGCAGTGAGCACGCCTGCTACGCCTGCCTCTATCCGCTGGATACCAAGCTCGCCCAGAGCTGCGAGACCAGCGGCGTCACCGGCCCGCTGGTCGGAGTGATGGGCTCTTTGCAGGCGCTGGAGGCACTGAAACTGCTGCTCGGGATGCCGAGCCCGGTGGCTGGCACATTGCGCCGCTTCGATGCTTTGACCCATCAGTGGCAGACCCTCACTCTGGCTCCCGATCCCGATTGTCCGGTTTGCGGGCATCGCCGATGGCCGACACACGATAAGGAGATCACCCCATGACCCTCACCATCCGACTCAACGATAAAGCCCAGCAGCTGACGGCAGGGCAGAGCGTGGCCGACCTGCTGGCGGCGCAAGACGTTAATCCACAGGGCGTAGCGGTGGCCCTTAACGGCGCCGTGCTGCCCCGTGGTCGCTGGGCCGAGACCCGTCTCAATGACGGGGATGAACTTCACCTCTTCACCGCCATTGCGGGAGGCTGACCCATGATGCTCGCAGTCCCATCTTCGCGTGTTCTGCCTTGCGGCGGAACTTCATCTCTTCTTACCACTGTGGCGGGAGGCTGACATGCTGAAAATTGCCGATCACACCTTCTCATCGCGCCTCTTTACCGGCACCGGCAAGTTTGCCCGCCCGGATCTGATGGCCGCCGCCATCGAGGCGAGTGGCTCCCGGCTGGTCACCATGGCCATCAAGCGGCTCGAACCGGGCAAGGCCCACGACGATATCCTCAGCCCCTTGCTGCAACTCGGGGTCAAGCTGCTGCCCAACACCTCAGGCGCCAAGACCGCCGCCGAGGCGGTATTTGCCGCCCATCTTGCCCGCGAGGCGCTGGGGACGAACTGGCTGAAGCTGGAGATCCACCCCGATCCGCGCTATCTGCTGCCCGATCCCATCGAGACGCTGAAAGCCGCCGAGCAATTGGTGAAAGAGGGCTTTGTGGTGCTGCCCTACTGCGGCGCCGACCCCGTGCTCTGCAAGCGGCTGGAAGAGGTGGGCTGCGCCGCCGTGATGCCGCTCGGCGCCCCCATCGGTTCCAATCAGGGGCTGGTGACCCGGGAGTTTCTCGCCATCATCGTCGAGCAGGCCAATGTGCCCGTGGTGGTGGATGCGGGCATCGGTGCGCCGAGCCACGCCGCCGCCGCCTTTGAACTGGGGGCCGACGCCGTGCTGGTCAACACCGCCATCGCGGTGAGCGGCGACCCGGTCGCCATGGGCCGTGCTTTTGCGCTGGCCTGCACTGCCGGGCGCAGCGCCTATGAGGCAGGTCTCGGCGCCCGCGCCCTGCAGGCCCAAGCCTCCAGCCCGCTGACCGATTTTCTGGGGGCGTTATGAGTCATGATGCTGGCTCGGGGCAAGAGCCAATCGCCATGTCCTCTTTCGCCGCGTCCCCCGATCCTGCGGCACTGCGCCCCCCTCTCCCTCTGGGAGAGGGGCTGGGGGTGAGGGCACTGGGTGTAAGGGCTAAGGAGCCTTCCTTTCTCGACCGATGGCAGGAGCTGGAGTGGGACGATATCGGTATGCAGATCCGCGCCAAAACGGCCGCCGATGTAGAGCGGGCGCTGAGCGCACCGCGCCGCACTCTGGCCGATTTTATGGCGCTGATCTCGCCAGTCGCCGAGGCGTATTTGCCGCAGATGGCGGCCGAGGCCGAGCGCCTGACCCGCCAGCGCTTTGGCAACACCATCGGCTTCTATGTGCCGCTCTATCTGTCGAACCTCTGCGCCAACGACTGCACCTACTGCGGCTTCTCCATGAGCAACCGCCTCAAGCGCAAGACCCTGAATGCAGAGGAGATTGAGCGCGAGTGTCTGGCCATCAAGGCGCGCGGTTTCGACAGCGTGCTGCTGGTGACCGGTGAGCACGAGCACAAGGTGGGGCTCGCCTATTTTCGCGAGGTGATGCCCATCATCCGTCGCCACTTCAGCACGGTGGGGATGGAGGTGCAGCCCCTCTCGCAGGCCGAATATGCCGAGCTGAAGAGCCTCGGCCTCGACGCCGTCATGGTCTATCAGGAGACCTATCACGCTCCCACCTACGCCCGTCACCATCTGCGCGGCAACAAGCGGGACATCGCATGGCGCCTCGCCACGCCGGATCGGCTGGGCCGTGGCGGTATCGACAAGATCGGGCTGGGGGCGCTGATCGGCCTCTCCTCGGACTGGCGCGCCGACAGCTACTTTGTCGCTGAGCATCTGAGCTGGCTTGAGCGCCACCACTGGCAGAGCCGCTATTCCCTCTCCTTCCCGCGCCTGCGCCCCTGCACCGGCGGGCTGGAGCCTGCCGTGGTCATGTCGGATCGCCAGCTGGCCCAGCTTATCTGTGCCTGGCGCCTCTTCTCGCCCACGCTGGATTTGTCCCTCTCCACCCGCGAGTCGGCTACGTTTCGCAACGGCGCGGTGCGCCTTGGCATTACCCAGATGTCGGCCGAGTCGCGCACCCAGCCGGGTGGCTATGCCGAAGGGGATAAAGAGGAGCTGGAGCAGTTCGCCATCCACGACGATCGCCCGGTCGGTGAAGTCGCCGCCGCTGTGCGACAGGCGGGGTTGCAGCCGGTGTTCAAGGACTGGGAACCCTTCTTGGGCCGATAGGGGCGGCCACGCCCCCTTTGCCGCAGGCATCCAGCGTCCAGCCAGACTCCGTGCCTGTGGCGAGCAGGCACGGTTGCACCGTGCAATCGTAGGGTCGATTAGCCGTTAGGCGTAATCGTCCGTTCCGAGGTATGGCGCTGGCGGCAGGGGCCGTTATGTGGTGGCACGGCTTTGCCGTGCAGGACGCGAGGCCGCTGGCCTCGAAGGGGTTTCGCCCGCCCTTCGGGCCGGGGCGAGTGACTTTGGAAAGACCCAAAGTCACCAAAGGTCTTCTCCCCCGCTTATTCGCCCGACTTCGTCGGGTTCCTTCGGCTCACCCGCTTGTCCGACGGCACGCGCCGACGGGCCATCCATGGCCCGGCGCCGCTCGCTCGACATCCTGTCTCGCGGCCTGGACAAGCGGACTCGCCTCAGCGAATAAGAGGGGGAACCAAAATCGTGCCCGCCATAACCTCAGGGAGTGGTCGTAGGGTGCAATAAGCGAAGCGCATTGCACCGCGATTGTGACGAGAGGTGCAATTCACTTCGTTCATTGCACCCTACGGTATTATCACTCATGTTCTTCTTTTCCCGTCTGCTGTGTTTTTGATATTTCATTAGCTATATCAAGAACTGCTTTTGCATCGTATGGTTGCAAGTAATCAATTAGTGTTAACTTTTTTGTGACACCATTTAATGAGGTTCCCATAACTATTCCTTTCTTGTTGTCTGCATCAAGCCAAAACCTATCATGAATTTCATCTGTTCTGATGTCTTTTATTATTATGTCTGAATTAATGGATTTTAATATGTTGTGCATGGCATTTGGGCTGCGCTTTTTAGCGTCTTTAGGTTTGGGCTCTTGAGTGAAAAATGTGATGCTTTGCAGTGAGTCAGATAGCTCAATTATCATTTTTTTAAACAGATTCAGAACGCTTTCTTCGTTTGAGTAGAAGAATGCATCGATAATCATTAGGTTTTTCACACCTTTCAATGTACGGATAAATCCAAGAATTACGATCTCAACTTCATTTACAGTTATACCTGGGTGTAAGATAGAGTCACAGGTTATATGGTATCGGAATAACGATGATGGCCCATTCTTGATGAACTCTTCACGTAAAAGATCTTGAATGTGAGTGGTGTTTAGTCGAGTTAACATGAAATCTCGACTTAAATCTGGATTGTCATAAAAGCGTTGAAAAATATCTCTACTATTAATTCCGTTGCTAGCGTGGCATGCAATAATTGTTATTTCCTTATCGCTCATAATGTCTCTTTTTAATAATTAATGTGGTAGTTTTGGTTGTTGGCTAGTGTACAGTTACCTTGGCAAAATTATCAAACTCTGAGTATTACATCGTGATAATTAGCGCGTCGCGATATATCAGGGCTCAGGAGTTGTTGTGATAAAAATAGCCATAGTCTTCATCTGTTCACATGATAGAGAACGATAGTATTCGCTTTGCTACAGAAATCAGCCTGATGGCACAAGAGAATAAATAAGTGCATCAAGAGGCAGTCCATGAAGAAAGATACGGTTCCTTGCCCGGCACTCAAAGGTAGCCCCTGCGGCGATGGCAACAGCTTCGCTGGCGCTGTTGCCGATTCCCATCACGATCTCCAGCCGAAATAGACCCAACTGTTCAAAGCCAGAGTCACGCTGCAGAGCGACCGCCCGCCGCACGGAAACGCCCGGTTCGAACGGGCGGATCACGAGTCTGGTGTTGGCAAGGCGCGGGAGTGTCATCACTTGTCCTGCTTTTTCAGAAAGTAACTGATATGCCCCGGCGGCATATCGGGCAGCTGGCCAAAGACTTCGTAACCCTGCTTCTGGTAGAAGGGGAGAGCCTGAAAACTGGTGGTTTCCAGATGGTAGTTGCTGATGCCCTTGCTTTGGGCGTACTGCTCCATGGCGCCGAGCAGGCGGCCGCCCCAGCCATCGCGGCGGATGCTTTCGTCGATCCAGAGCCAGTCGACATGCAGCCAGCCCCACTTGATGTCGGCGATGATGCCGCCGTGTACCTTGCCCTTTTTATCCTTGATAAAGCTGGCGATCCGCTCGCGCCGAAGTTCGTACAGTTGAGGGCCTGCCTGGCTTACGTTGTAGCCCGTCAGGCCAATGCGCAGCGCTTCAACATCATCGTCCTGAGGTGGTTGGGGTGGGGTGAGTTGCATAGTGCTTCCTGCTTGATGGTGGATGTCTCTAACGGGTTGCCGCTTCCAGCGCGGCTATCTCGCCGCCGCTGATAAGCGGCAGGTTGCGGCTGATCTGCTCCACCGGCCAGTCCCACCAGGCGATGGCGTTGAGACGGGCGATGGTGTCGTCGTCGAAGCGGTAGCGGATCACCTTGGCCGGGTTGCCGCCAACCACGGCATAGGCGGGCACGTCTCCGGTGACCACGGAGCGGGTGGCGATAATGGCGCCGTTGCCGACTTTTACCCCCGGCATGATCAGGGTGTCATAGCCAATCCAGACATCGTTGCCGATGACGGTATCGCCCTTGTAGGGGAGGCTGCCCGGGGCGGGGGCGGCATGCTCCCAGCCGTTGCCGAAGATAAAGAAGGGGTAGGTGGAGAAGCCGGAGGTCTGGTGGTTGGCGCCGTTCATGATGAACTTCACCCCGCGGGCGATGGCGCAGAACTTGCCGATGATGAGCTTGTCGCCGATGAAGGGGAAGTGGTAGAGAACGTTGCGCTCGAAGCCCGCCGAATCCTCCGGGTCGTCGTAATAGGTGTAGTCACCCACCTCGATATTGGGCCCCTTGATGGTGTTCTTGATAAAGCACACCTGGGGGAAGCCGTTCATGGGGTGGGGATTGGCGGTATCGGGTCCGTGCATCAGGTCTCCTTGGATGGGCCGGGCTAGAGCGCCGGGAAGTAGCAGGCGCTCATGTCGATGGGGTGATCTGGGCAATTGGGCAGATAGAATTGCCAGCCCGCATCGGAGAAAGCGCGCAGTTCGGTTTCGACAAACTTGATGGCGAGGCTCAGGGCCTGCAGGCTGTCGATGCCGTAGATAAAGGTCTTGTCGCTCAGCCCCGCCAGCTTCACCTTGCAGCGCCAGTCACCGCTGGCGGACTTGGGATCCGGCTCGGGGGCCTTGATGGCGATTTTGAGGACGAGCTGTTCCCCTTCGGTGCTGATAGCGTCGAAGCGGGCGGTAACGATGGCGTTTTTCATCTGGCGATTCCTTTTCCGTGGTACAGCCCCTGCGGTTGCGGGCGGCTGGCGTTCCTGATGGCTGATGAGGTGAAAACTGGACTCAGGACGGCCAGCGTAAATGAACTTGTGAGTTGAAACAATGGGATATGCGTGACCGGGTGAGGGGGCTTTCGCTACTGTGAGCGAGCGCAGTGGCGGGAGTTGCAACGCGCTGGCCACAGGTGGTGGCCGAGAGGCTGGCAGGCTGCTAGATGTAAAGGATTGTTGGCTGTGGCCGCAGATTTTTCTGTTCTGCCGATGAGGGCGAGCGAGTCCTCTTGAGGCAGAATATCTCCCCCCTGTTTGACGTTGAAGTACAGGAGTCTCCGTGGCGCTTTCGGTAACCCAGCTTTATGAAGTGATGGCCCAGCTGCCAGATCCCGTCTTTATTCTCAGTGAAGATGGCTATTACGTGGAATATATCGGCGGCATGGAGCAGCAATCCTATCACGATGGCAATCCGCTGGCGGGCAAGCAGCTGGCCGATGTGCTGCCACCCGAGATGGCCATGTGGGTCAAGGCGCAGGTGGCCGAATCGCTGGCGAGCGGTCAGGTGCGAGTGGTGGAGTATGAGCTCTCAGCAGCCGAGGTGGGGGGGATCAATGCTGCCGCCGGGCCGCAAGGGATACAGCGTTTTGAGGGCAAGATTGCGCCGCTGCCCTCCCTCTATGACGGCAAGCGGGCGGTGGCCTGGGTGACCCGCAATATCACCCGCCAGTACGAGTTGCAGCAGCGGCTGCTGCGCCAGAGTGAAACCGACCAGCTGACCGGCCTCTACAACCGCCGTTTCTTCTTCGAGCACTGCCAGCAGGTGAGGGGCAGCGAGGCCCCCTGTGGTCTTATCATGCTCGACATCGATCACTTCAAGCAGATCAACGATCGTTACGGCCACCAGCAGGGAGATCGGGCGTTGCAGCGCTTCAGTGGCTGCATCGATGCACTGTTGCGGGCGGATGACCTCTTTGTGCGCAGCGGTGGCGAGGAGTTTCTGATCCTGCTGCCGCGGATCGATGAAGCCGGTTTGCAGCAGATGGCGGAGCAGATCCGTGCCGCCGTCGAAGCGTTGCCTGCCGATCCGGTCGCCATCACGGTCAGTCTGGGCACAACCCTGGTGCAGCCGGAGGAGGAGATCAATCAGGCGCTGGCCCGGGCCGACGAGTGGCTCTATCGGGCCAAGCGGGCAGGCCGTAACCGGGTGGCGCACTGCCCGGCAGGTTGAGAGTGCCGCCCCGGTCGCAGTGGGAAATAGCCTGCGCTTTTACCCTGAATAAATTGGCTGACATCACTGTCAATTAGTAGAAAAGTTGGCCGTATTATTTAACTCATATTCCACAGCTTAAGGTGTTAATATTATTGGCCTGATCGCTGGTCTTATTTGTGTTGTTGGGCAACAGCATGAGGTTTTATCGGTATGTTATCAAACAGGCGTGAATCTGGTTTTGGGTGACGAATGTGATACATCCTGTTGTCTTTTGAAACATTCCGATTCAAACAGTCATGAATTATTAACCTTGACCCGGAAAGCGATTTCAACGATGGTAGCGTGGCAGCTCCGTTTCTCTCCGGTGGCCCTGTTGGCCGCTGGCGGCGTTGTTTTTTCATGTGCAGGGCGATATGCAAAGACATATCTCCAGCCTGTTATTCGGGCCAATAAAAATAATGATGACAGACTAATAAGGTATATATTGCAATGAGTGTTTCTATTGCTGAAAAGAGTAACTCTGTTTCAAAATTGAAATGGGAGAAAAGCGATTCGGTATGGACCATGGGCCTATATGCCACTGCTGTCGGTGCCGGTACGTTATTTCTCCCTATTACTGTTGGCAGTAATTCCCCGGTTATTTTGCTGTTTATTTTATTGCTGGCTTTTCCGCTTTCTTATTATTCCCATCGGGCATTGAGCCGCTTTGTGCTCTCCAGCTCCCACAAGGAGGGGGATATCACCCATGTGGTGGAAGAGCACTTCGGAGCCAAGGCGGGCAAGCTGTTGATGCTGGTCTATCTGATGGCCTTCTACCCCATCATTCTGGTCTACAGCATCTCCATCACCAACGCGATCCAGAGCTTCGTTGTTCACCAGCTGGGGGATGCCGAGCTTCCGCGCGGCTTGCTGGTGCTGGGGGTGATGCTGGGCCTGCATCTGGTGCTGCTGGCCGGCAAACAGATCGTGGTGTCGGCCATCAGCGTGCTGGCGCTGCCCATGGTCGCCTTTCTGATTGGCCTCTCTATCTATCTGCTGCCCCAGTGGAGCCTCTCCTATTTCAGCGAGAGCCAAGCAGTGGATTGGAGGGATCCGGCGTTCTGGAAATCCCTCTGGCTGATCGTGCCGGTGATGGTCTTCTCCTTCAGCCATGCGCCCATTATTTCTTCCTTCAGTGCGGCGCAGAAGAAGCGTTGCCAAGAGAGTGCCGACCTGCGTGCCAAGCGGATCATCAAGTACAGCAGCATGCTGATTTGCGGCAGCGTGCTCTTTTTCGTGGTGAGCTGCGTGATGAGTCTGAGTCAGGCCGAGATGGCGCTGGCCCGCACCGACAATATCTCCGTGCTGTCGGCGTTGGCGAACAAGTTCTCCAACCCGCTGATCGCCTATGTGGGGCCGCTCATCGCCATTCTGGCCATGTCCAAATCCTTCCTCGGCACCTCCATGGGGGTGAGCGAGGGGACGGTGAGCATGGTGAGCGGTGCCTGTCAGGGGCTGGGGCTCTCCCTCAAGGAGTCGACCATCGCCCGGGTGTCATCGGTGATCCTGTTTATGGTGACCGCCGTCATCACCTATCTGAACCCCAACGTGCTCGACATCATCGAGCGCGTCAGTGGCCCGCTGATCGCGGTGATCCTGTTTCTGCTCCCAGCCTGCTCCATCTATCGCTTGCCCGCACTCAAGCGTTATCGCGGGCCGAGTACCCTTTTTGTGTTGGTGATGGGGCTGCTTGCCATCTCGGCCCTTATCTACGATCTGCTTTGACCGGGCGGTATCCCGCACAAATCAAAAAGGGCGACCATCTGGTCGCCCTTTTTCTGTGCATCGGGGTTAGCCGAGCAGGCCGCTGGCGCTCTGGCCTGCCATCAGCAAGCCGATGGCCAGCACGCTGAACCAGACCAAGGTTGCGCTTACCAGCAGATAGCCGCTGGCGACGAACAGACCGTCCCGCTGCAACATGCCGGTGGCCAGCAGCAGGATGGCCCAGGCAGGCATGGCGTTGGTGAACGGGATGGCGCCCAGGGGCAGCATCAGCAGCAGGGCGGCCAGCATGATCAGCAGGCCGTTGCAGCGGTTGACCGTGCTGCTGCCGGTCAGAACCAGCAGGCGCGGGCGGATAACGCGATCGACCCGGGCCAGCAGATCCGCCCCCTTGTGCAGGGTCGGCTTGAGCTGGTCGGCGGCGAAGCGGCGCTCCATCAGCATGGCGGGCAGCCAGGGCACCCGATTGAGGGTGATGCCGATCCCGATAAAGAGGATCAACAGGCCAAACGGGGTGCTGACCCCGGGAATGGAGACCGGCAACAGAAAGGGGACGGTGAGCAGCACGCAAAACAGCAGCATCCCCTGCTCGCCCACCAGTGCGAGCATCTGGCGCAGGCTGATATGGCTCTCGTCGATGGCATGAGCGGTGGCCCGCAGGGTATCCGCAAGGGTAGTTTTGGGGTCGTTGAGTTGCGCGGCAACCATTCCCTGATGTCCTTTTAAGTGGTGATAACGGGCCCCGATGACCCGATTTGGCGCCAGCATACGTGGCAGAGGTTAACCGTCGATGAATGGTGGCAGGGGGCATAGCGGCGCCAGTGGGGCGGAGCGGCAGAGGTTCCGGCGAGAGGGAAATCCCGCGATGAAAGTGATCCGGTACAGCCGCCGTTTAGGATGGGCGCAGGACGCCTCTGGTATGCTTTCTGCACAATCACACAGGGAGCAGGGGATGATGATGAAGAGAGCCGGGATAGCGATGATGGGGCTGTTGCTGCCACTGGGGCAGGCCTGGAGTAGCGAGGCCGCGACCACATCCGGTTGGCAGGTGACGCCATTTTTTGGCTACAGCTCAGCCATCGACTTCGAGAAGAGCGATGAGGTGCAGCCGGTGCCGCTTTCTGCATCGTTTGATTCACTGCAGGGGCAGAGCTCCGGCAGCTGGGGCCTCTTTATCAGCAAGGAGGTGGATGATCCCGGCATGATTGAGCTGCTCTACAGCCATCAGTCCACCACCCTCTCTCCCGACCTGCCGGATCGCCTGACGGTGGACATCCTGCACTTTGCCGGTGCGCTGACCCTCTCTGACAACCTGATGGCGCCCTACATCGGCGCCGGGATCGGGGTGACCCGCTTTGCCGCCTACGACAGCGAGGTGACCCCTTCCATGTCGCTGGCGCTCGGGGTGCAACCGCGCCTCGCCGAGCATCTGGCCTTGCGGGCCGAGGTGCGCGGCTATGGTTCGCTGGTTAACGACAACAACCAGTTTCTCTGCAACCCGGAGCAGTGCGTGTTCAAGGTGCGCGGGGAGCTGGTAACCCAGTGGCAGGCCAATATCGGTCTTACCTTCCGCTTTTAGGCGGGGGGATTTTCCCTATGAAACAGGGGCCCTTGGGCCCCTGTTTCAGCAGCAATGTTTCGCCGTGATCGGCAATCCACCGATAGCTCTTTACGCCTTTTTATTAGTCGGCGTCGCCCATACCGCGCAGTTTCTACCCGCCTCCTTGGCGCCATAAAGCGCCTGATCCACCCGTTTGAACAGCGAGACGGCTGGCTCCTTGGGCTCGCGGATCCCCACTCCCAGGCTGACCGTCATGGTATGGGCCGGGTCGGGGGCTATGGTGCGGGTCGCCGTGAGCAGGGTGTTGGCCAGTTGCTGTAGCTCGGCTTCGTGGGCGACGGGCAGCAGCAGGGCAAACTCTTCACCCCCGACACGGGCCGCCAGCGCACCGGGCGGGCAGTGCTGTTGCAACAGCTCGCCAAACTGCTGCAGCACCCGATCCCCGATATCGTGGCCGTAGTTGTCATTGATCACCTTGAAGTGATCCAGATCCAGCAGGATGAGGGCGTGGCAAATCCCCTGCTCCAGAAACAGCTGCTGATGAAAGTAGCGCCGGTTTGGCAGCCGGGTCAGATCGTCGAACAGTGCCTGTTGTCTGAGCTGGGTATTGATGTGGAAGAGGTGGTGCATGGTGCTCAGGATACCGATGCTGCTGAGCAGGATGCCGCTGGATCGCAGCAGATCCTCGGCATAGATGGCGAGCCAGAGTGGCTGAGCCACCAGCTCATCCATGATGTCGGCGGTGGCCCCCATGATCCACAACATCAGACCGCAGGAGAGCATGCGGTAGGTATGGGTGGGCAGGTGGGCGCACTGCACCACCCAGAACAGGAACAGCATGGTGAGCCAGTTGATCACCTCGAAGCCAAAGCTGACGGCGTAAAAGCGCTCGTAGGGGAAGTGGGGCAGCAGCAACAGATGAAGGGCCATGATGGCCAGCATCACTATCCCCAGCAGCGCGATGTGGGCGCGATGCTCCCGGTCGAGATGACTGTAGTGGGAGAGGCTGATGTCGAGACGATCGAACTGCATGGTGTTCCTCGGATTGGGACTGCCATCAGGTTGCAAACAAGGGGCTGTGTAATGGCATGCCGTGGTCGGATAACAGGAAACGGCTGGTCTGTCAGTGTAAACGAGCGGGCCCGCAGCGCGCGATATCGATGACGTCAGCTTGTGGGCTGGCTCAGGGTTTGCGCACTTCTGGTGCGCGACGTATCGCCTGCCCTGCGACAGGGCGACCCTGGGCAGGTTAGCGCAGCGCATGCGCCAAATTGGTGCATTGATGATGTATGATCTTTCTAATGCAATGATTTAAAAAGATTTAAATTTATGGCCCGCTTTATGCTTTTTAGATGTCAGACGGTCTCTTGCGGTCATCGGCGGCAGACGCAGTGATGAGGAAGTGGCAAGAGACATCCCCGTGCCGGGCGCGGGTGTGATTCTGGCGGGTTGCAGCAACACCTTGCGGTTCGCCACAGATTCAATCAGGGAAACGGAGCCGGTCTTGTACCGGTACGACAGGGAAGGAGAGTGCTCTATGGTCAAAAAATGGATGATGGCGGGTCTGACGATGTTGCCTGCCTTGCTGGTTACCCCAAGTTGGGCCGAAGAGGTCGCTCAGGTACAGGCTGCGGTGGCTCCGGTTGCCGCCGTGACAATCAACAAGGGTGACAACACCTGGATGCTGCTTTCTGCGGCGCTGGTGATCCTGATGTCGATCCCCGGTCTGGCCCTCTTCTACGGTGGTCTGGTGCGGGCCAAAAACATGCTGAGCGTGCTGATGCAGGTCTTTACCCTGTTCTGCCTTATCTGCGTGCTCTGGGTGATCTACGGATATTCGCTGGCCTTTACCGAGGGGGGCAATTTCTACGGCTCCTTCAGCAAGGTGCTGCTCAAGGGTGTAACCCCTGACTCCATCGCCGCTACCTTCAGCAAGGGTGTCGGGATCAGCGAGCTGATCTATGTGGTGTTCCAGGGGGCCTTTGCCGCCATCACCTGCGGCCTTATCGTGGGGGCGTTTGCCGAGCGCATCAAGTTCGCTGCCGTGCTGCTCTTCTCGGTGATCTGGTTCACCTTCGCCTATATCCCGCTGGCTCATATGGTGTGGTATTGGGCGGGTCCGGATGCCTATACCAGCGCCGAGGCTGCGGCCACAGCGACCGCCACTGCCGGTTATCTGTTCCAGCATGGTGCGCTGGACTTTGCGGGCGGCACAGTGGTGCACATCAACGCCGCCGTGGCGGGTCTGGTGGGTGCCTATCTGGTGGGCAAGCGTCTGGGCTACGGTCGTGATCCCATGACCCCCCACAGCCTGACCATGACCATGATCGGTGCCTCCCTGCTCTGGTTCGGCTGGTTCGGTTTCAACGCGGGCTCCGCGCTGGAAGCCAACGGGGTGGCTGCGCTCGCCTTTATCAACACCTGGGTGGCACCGGCTGCGGCAGCTCTCTCATGGACCTTGGCCGAGTGGGTGATGAAGGGACGTCCCTCCCTGCTGGGTGCGGCGTCCGGTGCGGTGTCCGGTCTGGTGATGATCACTCCGGCTGCCGGGTTTGTCGGTGTCGGTGGCGCGCTGGTGATGGGCCTTATCAGTGGTGTGGCGGGTCTGTGGGGTGTCCACGGTCTCAAGCGTCTGCTGGGGGCCGATGACAGCCTGGATGTCTTCGGTCTGCACGGGGTGTGCGGCATTCTCGGCGCCCTGCTGACCGGCGTCTTTGCCAGCCCGGATCTGGGCGGCACCGGGGTGTGGGACTATGTCACCAATCAGGTGGCCGAGGGTTACTCCATCCTGACTCAGGTGAAGATCCAGGCTATCGGGGTCGGTGTCACCCTGCTCTGGTCCGGTGCAGTGGCGGCGATTGCCTTCAAGGCGGTCGACATGCTGGTGGGTCTGCGGGTGAACGGTGATGCCGAGCGGGAAGGGCTGGATGTCACCTCCCACGGCGAGAAGGCTTACAGCATGTAATTCCGAATGCCAGACAACAAAAAAACCGCCGGGATCGGCGGTTTTTTTATGACTCTAAAGCTGCAAAGCCTGAGTTCACACGCTTAGTTCACGACGGCCACGTTGATGCTGCCATTGCCCTGAGTCATGCGTACACGGGCGCCAGGGGTGAAGGTGGGGCTGGCTTTCTGCACGACCACGATGGCTTCGCCGTTCTCTTTCTTGATCTCCAGCTCGACGCCGTCGACCTGATTCATCTTGTTGCCGATGGCGTTGCCTGCCGCTGCACCGGCGATGGCGCCGCCTGCGGCTGCGATGTCGCGTCCGGTGCCGCCACCGACTGTGCTGCCCAGCAGGCCGCCGACCACGGCGCCGCCAATGGTGCCAATCAGGGAGTTCTCATCGGCCTGGATCTTCACCGGGCGGGTGGAGATGATGGTGCCGTAGCTGACTGTCTGCACCTGTTTGGCGCGGTCTTTGGTGTAAACATCGCCAGAGTAAACGTCACTGTTGGCGCATCCAGTGATGGTGGTCGCTGCCAGCAGGGCAATAAGGGTCATACGCTTCAACATGGTGGGCCTCCTGGGCTGCACGTAATTTGAACAATCCGGTTGATGAGTGAACTTTACTCCAACCCCGTCACACATGAAATCGGCAAAATGTAACCAATTATGCGTTCTGTAACCGGTTTTGTCCTTGAATCGCAGCTGTACCGGAGAGGGTTTTAACCAGCAGCAGACGGTCTTCTCCGGGGCCGAAATAGTCGGCGACCTCCGCCTGCAATGTGTAACCGAGCCGGTAGTAGAGGCGCTGGGCCGGATTGGCCGGATCGACCGTGAGCCGCAGTTCGCTGATCTGCAGCGCCTGCTGGTTGGCCTCCATCTGGCGCATCATTCGCTCCGCGAGGCCGAAACCGCGCGCCTCGGGCAGCACCGCCAGCGAGAGCACCCAGCCTTGCGACCGCTCCTGACCGAATCCCCCCAGTACATACCCCACCAGCTGCCCCTCGTATTCGGCCACCAGCAACAACTCGGGCCACAAATCCATCGCCTGACGGAAGAAGAAGGCGGGATAGACATCTTCGCCAAACACCTTGGCATCGATCTGCCAGATGGCGTGCATGTCATTGTGGGTAGCGGTGCGTAGCAGGGGCGGGTTGTGGTGCATCAGGACTCCATTGGCAGCAAACGGATCGGCAACGCCGCTGACCTTGGGGTCAACGGCAGAAAAGGAGTCATAGGGTAGTGGTCATCCCCTGCCGGATGCAAGGGATTGGCGGTTATGGCGGCAGGGGGCGGCTCTGGGGCAGTTTGGGCGCTTTGCGAAAGCCGTCGAGCAGGTGGCGGAGGGTGAGCCAGGGGTGGCGCAGCAACATGCGCGGGCCGCTCCACTTCATCACCTGCTGGATCTGTTTGCGCATCGCCGGTGCGTAGCAGTGGATATTGCAGTTGGCACAGGTGGGTTTGTGGCCGTGGCCATAACGGCAGCGACGCAGGCGCTGATGGGCGAAATCCCGCAACTGGCGACAGTGGCGGCAATGGGGATCCTGATGATGGTGCTGGCAGTAGAGGCGGATCATGGCGCTGACCGTCTGCTGCTCGCGCATGAGTCTGGGGTGGTCACTCGCCTTTTTGCTGGCTGCGGCGTGTGAGCCCCAGGCTGGGCTGGCATGATGACTTTTCATGGCCGCCATTCTCCTGACCTGCTCGTTTTGGGTGTTGATACAGGTCAAAAGGGGGAATAAAAAACAGGGCCCGCAGGCCCTGTGTCATCAGATGAGGCTGGTTGCCTGCTCCAGCCAGGCGAGATCCTCGCCCTCGAGCAGCGGGCTCAGGCGGCGGAACACCTCGACATGGTATTCGTTGATCCAGCGGAATTCGGCCGGGCTCAGCAGGCTGCGGTCGATCAGGCGGGTATCGAACGGCACGTAGGTCAGACGCTCGAAGCCCAGCATCGGCAGCTCGCCAACCTGTTCCTGCTCGGTCACGACTACCAGGTTCTCGCAGCGGATGCCGAAGCCATCTTCGCGGTAGTAGCCCGGCTCGTTGGAGAGCACCATGCCCGGTTGCAGGGCAACCATGCTCCCTTTCGGCGCGATGCGCTGGGGCCCTTCGTGGACGCTCAGGAAGTGGCCTACGCCGTGGCCGGTGCCGTGGTCGTAGTTGTAACCGGCTTGCCACAGCGGCATGCGGGCCAGCACGTCGAGCTGGATACCGGCGGTGCCGCGGGGGAAGCGGGCCTGATCCAGCGCGATATGGCCTTGCAGCACCCGGGTAAACATCGCTTTCTGCTCGTCGCTCACCTCACCCACCTTGATGGTGCGGGTGATGTCGGTGGTGCCATCCATATACTGGGCGCCGGAGTCCAGCAGATAGAGGCTGTCCTGACCAAACGCACGCGGGGTGCCATTGGTATGGTGGTAGTGGCACATGGCGGCGTTGGGGCCGAGCGCGGAGATGGTATCGAAGCTCGGCTCGACGTAGTGCTCCTGCTCGCGGCGGAACGCTTCCACCTGATCGGCCAGGGTACCTTCATCCACCCCCTCGAACTCGCCGGAGGCGACCAGCCGATCCAGCCAGGCGAGGAAGCGGGTCATGGCCACGCCATCGCGCAGGTGAGCGGCACGCATACCGGTCAGCTCGATCTCGTTCTTGCACGCTTTCGGCAGCATGGTGGGGTCCTGCCCTGCCACCAGAATGGCGCCCGCCTCTTCCATGACGAGCTGGGTCCAGGCGTTGGCGCTGTCCGGATCGGCCAGCACCTTCTGCTGATCTTCACCGATGCGTTGTAGCACGTCGCCCAGCTTGTCGATGGGGTAGACGGAGACATCCTGCCCCACGTGTTGGGTGAAGGCGAAGCAGTCAATTTTGTCGGTGTCGACGAAGAAATCCATGCTGGTGTTGGCGTAGAGCACAGCAAAGCCCAGCACCACCGGCAGCCGGTCGATATCGCGGCCGCGCAGGTTGAGCAGCCAGTTGATGGGCTCGGCCTGGGTCAACAGCACCGCATCCAGCCCGCGCTTGCGCAGGTCGGCCGCCAGCTGTTCACGTTTGGACTGACTGGACTGGCCTGCCAGCTCCTCGCTGTAGAGGATGACCGGGCTCTTGGTCGGCTCCGGGCGATCGCTCCAGTTCAGGTCGATGGGGTTCTGCTCGACGCGGATCAGCTCGATACCGCGGTCCGCCAGCACGGCCTTGGCATTCTTGTACCAGGTCAGGCTGTGCAGGCGGGCATCGAAGCCAACCCGGGAGCCTGACGGCAGCTGCTCGGCCAGCCACTGCACATGAGGATTTTCAATGAGGTGGAGGAATTCGAACAATTCGGCGGGGGTTTGCATCCGCGCCTGCACCGTATAGCGACCATCGACAAAGAGGGCTGCCCGCTGGGCCATGATGATGGCGACCCCGGCAGAGCCGTTGAAACCGGTGATCCAGTCAAGCCGCTCGGCATAGGCGGGGATGTACTCGCCGAGGTGCTCATCATCGTGGGGGACGATAAAGGCGTCCAACTCCTGCATGGCCAGCTCGGCCCTGACTTGGGCGACGCGGGTTTCAATTATCTCGAAATTATTCATGTCGTTAGTGCCAGATGGTTGCTATATGAGTGTTCAGTTTTTATGGCCGCTGGCCAGGATCCGCTTGATCGACTGACCTGCCGCTTCGATATGCTGCCTGAGCAGCACCACCGCCTCGTGCTTGCGCCGGGCGCGGCACAGTTCCAGCAATTGGGCGTGTTCACGCTCCGCCTTGTCCACCCCGTCGCTGGCAAACAGCAGCTCGAAGCGGACATAGCGGTCACAGCTCAGATTGATCTGGGCGATCAGTTCAAGTGCCTGGGGGCGACCGGCTGCCTGATAGAGGGTGGCGTGAAAGCTGTGGTTCAACTCGGCCCAATGTTCGATCTGGGTGCCTGACTCCAGGGCGTGATCAAACTGGGCGAGGATCGCCTCCGCTTGTGCGAAGGTGGCTTCCGTCATCTTGTCGACGGCGTGAAACAGGGTATCGGCTTCCAGCAGCGCTCGCAAATAAAAGAGCTCTTCAATGGCCGAGGCGTCCAGCATGGTGACCACAGCGCCGCGATGGGCTTCGAACTTCACCAGCCCCTGCGCTTCCAGCTGCATCAGGGCTTCGCGCACCGGAATGCGGCTCACGGCCAGCTCTTTGGCAATGGCATCCTGACGCAAGGGGGCGCCAGCGGGGAACTCCCCACGGAGGATCCGGCCACGGAGGTTTTCCATCACCATCTGGGTTCGGGTCTTGTAGGGTGGGGTCATGGTCGGGTCACGATTGGGCGTTACAGAATTGTATATTGTATAAAGTTTGGCTGAATCTAACCTGTCACAACAGGCAAAGGCAAGGTTTTGGTCCCTTTAACGGGAGCGATGGCGGCGTTCGGCGCTCCACAAAAACAAAAATGCCGGTCAGCGTGGCTGACCGGCATGGTGTCACTGATACGAAGCGAGCCTGTTACAGCTGCGGGCCTGCCGCAACCAGACGTTTGCCTTCATCGTTATCGGTGAAGCGCTCGAAGTTCTTGATGAAACGGCCTGCCAGATCGACGGCCTTGGCATCCCACTCGGCCTTGTCGGCGTAAGTGTCGCGCGGGTCGAGGATCGCCGGGTTCACATCGTGCAGCGCGGTCGGGATCTCCAGATTGAAGATCGGCAGCACCTTGGTCTCGGCCTTCTCGATGGAGCCATCCAGGATGGCGTCGATGATGGCGCGGGTATCCTTGATGGAAATGCGCTTGCCGGTGCCGTTCCAGCCAGTGTTGACCAGATAGGCCTCTGCACCTGCCGCTTCCATCCGTTTCACCAGCTCCTGACCGTACTTGGTCGGGTGCAGGGAGAGGAAGGCTGCGCCGAAGCAGGAGGAGAAGGTCGGAGTCGGCTCTGTGATGCCGCGCTCGGTACCGGCCAGTTTGGCGGTGAAGCCAGACAGGAAGTGGTACTTGGTCTGCTCCTTGGTCAGTTTGGAGACCGGGGGCAGCACGCCGAAAGCGTCGGCAGTCAGGAAGATCACCTTGGTGGCGTGACCTGCCTTGGAGACCGGCTTGACGATGTTGTCGATGTGATAGATGGGGTAGGAGACGCGGGTGTTCTCGGTCTTGGAGCCATCATCGAAGTCGATGGTGCCATCGGCGGCAACGGTCACGTTCTCCAGCAGCGCATCGCGACGGATAGCGTGGTAGATGTCCGGCTCAGCCTCTTCGGAGAGCTTGATGGTCTTGGCGTAGCAGCCCCCTTCGAAGTTGAACACGCCGTGGTCATCCCAGCCGTGCTCGTCATCGCCGATCAGCTGACGCTTCGGATCGGTGGAGAGGGTGGTCTTGCCGGTGCCGGAGAGGCCAAAGAAGATGGCGACGTCGCCGTCCTGACCCACGTTGGCGGAGCAGTGCATGGAGGCAATGCCGCGCAGGGGCAGGAAGTAGTTCATCATGGAGAACATGCCCTTCTTCATCTCGCCACCGTACCAGGTGCCACCGATGAGCTGCATCTTCTCGGTCATGTTGAAGGCAACAAAGTTCTCGGAGTTGAGACCCTGCTCCTTCCAGTTCGGGTTGGTGCACTTGGCACCGTTCATCACCACGAAGTCAGGCTTGAAGGTTTTCAGCTCTTCATCGCTCGGGCGGATGAACATATTTTTCACGAAGTGTGCCTGCCAGGCCACCTCGGTGATGATGCGCACGGCCAGGCGGGTATCCGGGTTGGCACCGCAGAAACCGTCGACCACAAACAGGCGCTTGCCGGAGAGCTGTTTGGTGACCAGCCCTTTCAGATGTGACCACACTTCCGGGGTAATGGCTTTGTTATCGTTTTTACCCTGGTCAGACCACCACACAGTATCCTGGGTAGTGGCATCTTTGACGATATATTTATCTTTCGGGGAGCGACCGGTGAAGATACCGGTGTTTACGTTGACGGCGCCCAGCTCGGTCACCACACCGCGCTCGAACCCTTCCAGGTCAGGGCGTGTCTCTTCGGCGAAAAGCTGCTCGTAAGAGGGGTTGCGAACGATTTCTTGGCTGTTTTTGATGCCGTACTGGTCCAGTCCTAATTGTTGGGCCAGGGTGGGTTCTGCCACGATTGTCATTGTATTCTCCTGGGTTCAGAGGTTGGTAGGGTTCTATCTGACGGTCATCCTATCACTTAGGTGGTAGAGTTTAGCGATCGCCATCAAACTTTATAAAATAGGGTATTTTTTTGTTATTAAAGTTAAAGGCGGGTTTTGCCCGCCTTTAATTAGTGTAACTGGTTTGCATCATTGCCGGGAGCCCTGCTGAACAGGGTTTCGACATCGATCCCATTAAATTGGTACTGGGCGCCGCAATAATCACAGTGCATGTCGATCTTGCCGAGCTCCTGCACCATCTCCATGACCTCTTCCTTTTCTATCTGCAACAGGGCCCCTTCGCAGCGCTCGCGGGAGCAGGTGCAGCGGAACTCGACCGCCTGCGGATCGAACACCCGCACCTTGTCCTGATGGTAGAGACGGTAGAGGATCTCTTCTGCCTGCAGGCCGAACAGCTCTTCATCCTTGATGGTGCTGGTGAGCTGGGTCAGGTGATCGAAATCGTTGCTGTGATCCTCGCTCTGGGCGGGCAGCTCCTGCAGCATGATGCCGGCAGCGCGCGGTTCGCCTTCATGGTAGCCGGTACGGATCCACAGCTTGGTGGCCAGCTGTTCGGAGCGGGCAAAGTAGTGCTCCAGGCAGCCCGCCAGGGTGTCGGCGTCCAGCGCTATGATGCCCTGATAGCGCTCGCCCTGTTCCGGGGTGATGGTGATGATCAGCTGGCCATTACCAATCAGGCTCTGCAGCTTGCCATCGCTCGGCAGCTCGCCTTCATAGCGGGCCACGCCGCGCAGCTGCTGGTTGTTGTCACCGTTGATCACGGCCAGACGCACCGGGCCATCGCCCTGCAGTTGCACTGTGATGGAGCCTTCAAACTTGAGGGTGGCGGTCAGCAGGCTGGTGGCGACCAGCAGCTCGCCCAGCAGTTTTTGCACCTGCACCGGGTAGTTCTGGGCTTCCACTACGTGGCGGTAGGTGTGATCCAGCTGGACCAGCTCGCCACGCACTTCGTACTCTTCAAACAGATAGCGATACAGCAGATCTTGGTTGCTCATCATGTATTCCTGGCTTTTCGGTGAGGTAAATCGGGCGGGCTGGGGTTGATGCCAGCCCGGTATCAAATCGGGGTCGGTCAGTACTGTTTGACCTTGAGCAACTGGCGTCGCTCCTGCTTGTCGGGGCGGCGCTCGGGGCTGGGGGCAAACTGGCTGTTAAAGCGGCGCGCCTCGCTGTTCTCGGCCCGTTTTTTCAGGCTCTCGGCGGTCTCTTCATAGAGCTGCTGGGCCAGCGGGGCCGATTTGCGCTGCTCGCTCAAGGCCAGCACCCGCACTTCGCGTTCGTCCTGCCCCTGCCAGAAGCGGATCAGTGCACCCACTTCCACCTGTTTGCCCGGTTTGCTGCGCTGACCATTGTAGTGCACCTTGCCCCCGTCTATCTGATCCCGCGCAATGGAGCGGGTCTTGTAGAAACGGGCCGCCCACAACCACTTGTCGAGACGAACCTCGAGGGCACTTTCTGCATGATTGGGCATGAACAGGCTCCATAACGGGGAAAAGAGGTGGTCGATTATACCAGAGCACGGGGTCGGGATAGAAACCGGGCCGCCGCCGCGCGGGGCGCAAACCATGTCAAGGTGATGCAACATATGGGCAGTTTGCTGATTCACAAGGGAAAGCGCTGCTTTATCGGGTATCCATGGGGGATGGGAAGGGCCTCCATACCGCGCATATAAAGATGCCGCCCCGGTTGGGGGCGGCAGCGTTCACATCCATCGACCATATCAGAGTCAGAAGTGATCGTGCTGATCCGGCTTCTTCTGGTCGTGGGGGCCTTCACTGTGGGCGATGGCGGTGCGGATGAGATCAACCCCGGCGCGGATAATCAGCACCCCCATGTTGACCAGCTTGACGCAGACCCACATGAAGGTGATGAGCAGGATCAGCTTGAGCACGGTCTGGAAGGCTTCCAGGAAGTTTTGCTCCAGCTGGGCGGTCAGGCCGTTAGCGCTGGTCATCAGCCAGGTGTAAACCTCGCGCACGAACGGGATGCGGCTTGGCATCTCCAGCACATCCAGTGCGGCAGGAAGCGCCTGGAAGATGACGATGCTGCCGAACAGGATCAAAATGACACCGATGGCGATGCCGAGGAAAAAGCCGAACTGTCTCATGGAGGGCTCCAGCGTTTGCTGCATGAAATTGAAGATAGCCGCCAATAGTAGGGAGTGCCCTGCTTCATCGCAATCTTCCGTGCACCGCCAGCGCGGCGGGAACGGCGGCAATCCGGCCGCTACCGTTGCCCAACTATCTGATTTCTGGGAGGCTTGTCGCCATTGTGCATAGGGAAAGCAAATTGATGTCGAGAACCCTCTTTTTACTCTTGCTGGCGCTGTTTGCCGCTCTGCCAGCCCTGAGTGCCGAACCGGCTGGCCCCACGGCAGCGGCCTGCGCCATCCGCCATCAGGATCAACTGCTGCTGGTGCAGGATCGCATCTCCTCCCGCTACAGCCTGAGCGGTGGCTATATAGATGGCGGCGAGAGCCCGCAGCAGGCGGCGCTGCGCGAACTCTATGAAGAGACCGGCTTGCGGGGGGAAGTGGTGCAGGAGTTGGGCCGCTGGCAGCGAGCGGTTATCTTCGCCTGCCGCACGCTGGAACCCATCGTCGCCCAGCAAGATTCCGATTTTGTCTCGCTGCTGAAGGCCCCCAATCTGGGCGGGGAGATCCTCAACGCTCGGCTGATCGCCATCGACCAGCGCCCCCGCGAGCAGCGCCGCTTCCCGGATCAGCTCGACTGGCTGCAATCCCGACTGGATAAGGTGCCCGAGAGCGAGGTGCACTGGCAGGCCGATTTCGTGGCGCAGGGCAATGCGCTGCATCAGGCCGAGATCCCGCTGATGCTGCGCCTGCAGCAGTGGCTGGGGCCCGATGTCTGGTGGCTGTCGATCAGCAATCTGTTTGGTTCAGGCGGCTTTCAGCTTGCCCTGATACCTTTGCTGCTCCCGCTGCTGGGGTGGCCGCGGCTGCGCCAGCTGCTCTTTGCCATGCTCTGGCTCGGGCTGCTGGTGCAGGCAAGCAAGGAGGGGATCGGCTGGCCGCGCCCCTTCCATCTGCAACCTGAACTGGCAACCCAGAGTGCGCAAGGCTTTGGCATGCCGAGCGGCCATACCGCTTCGGCCTTGCTGTTCTGGGGAGCGCTGCTTGGCTGGCGCTGGCCTGCCCGGCGGGGGCTGGCCTATTCGCTGGCCTTGCTGCTGGCGCTGACCACAGGTCTGGCGCGGGTCTGGCTCGGGGTGCACTTTATCTCCGACGTGGCGGTTGGCCTGCTGATTGGCGCCTTGCTGCTGGCGGTTCGCCCATACTGGCGGCTGGAGCAGTGCGCTTCTGCTTGGGGCTTGCTTATCGCTGCCGCACTGGTTTGCGCTGGCCTGACCCAGTCGGCCCATCTGGCCGGGATTGGGCTGGCGGCCCTCGGGATCTGGGTTGGCGATTTGCGCTCCCTGACTCGCGGCGGTTTTTCCCCCATTGTGACCGGCGCGGTCACGCTGGCGGGGGGCGCGGTGATCGGGGCGGGACTCTGGGCGCTACCGCTGCTGACCAGCAGTTCGCTGGCCATATTGCTTGGTCAGTTTGTGCTCTTTTTCGGGCTGGGGCTCTGGTTGAGCGCTGGCCTCTGGTGGATACTCTCTTTCTTGAAATGCGACACACGACCCAAGGGCAACGGCTCTGAAAAGGGAACTCTATGAATGTGAAAAAAGTGGATTTGGCCAAGATAACCCTGGGGGTGCTGTTTCTCAGCATCCTGATTATCTCCTGTTTCTTGGTGTTGCAGCCCTTCCTGCCTGCGCTGGTGTGGGCCACCATGATCACCATCGCCACCTGGCCGCTGATGCTGATGGTGCAGCGCCTGTTGTGGGGCAAGCGCACCCTGGCGGCCCTCTTTATGACGCTGGTGCTGCTGTTGATGTTTGTCATCCCGCTCTTTATGACGCTGGCCAATGTGGCGGAGAAGGCGCCCATGCTGATCGAGCTGGGTACCCATATCAGCCAGTCACCGCCGCCGGAGCTGCTCTGGCTGCAACAGATCCCGCTGGTGGGCGACAAGCTCTATGACTTCTGGCAGCAAATTCTGGCGAGCGGTGGTCAGGTACTGTTTGCCAAGCTGGCCCCCTACTTTGGTCAGACCGCCCGCTGGCTCGCCTCTCAGGCCGGCAATCTGGGGCTGCTGTTTGTCCACTTCCTGCTGACGGTCGGTATCTGCGGTGTGCTCTATCACTCGGGTGAAGTGGTGGCGACCGGTATTCGCCGCTTTGCCCACCGGCTGGCGGGTCAGCGTGGTGACAACGCCACTGTGCTCGCTTCACAGGCGATCCGCGCCGTGGCCATGGGGGTGGTGGTGACCGCGCTGGTGCAATCCTCAGTGGCCGGTGTCGGCCTGCTGATTGCCGGTATCCCCTACGCCATGGTGCTGGTGGTGGTGATGTTCCTGCTGATCGTCGCCCAGATCGGCCCCTTCCCGGTGCTGTTGGCCTGTATCGGCTACCTCTACTGGAGCGGTGACACCACCTGGGGCACCTTCCTGCTGGTGTGGTCACTGATTGCGGGCACCATGGACAACTTCCTGCGCCCCTTCCTGATCAAGCGGGGCGCCGACCTGCCGCTGATCCTGATCCTGGTGGGTGTTATCGGCGGCTTGCTGACCATGGGGATCATCGGTCTGTTTATCGGCCCGGTCGTGTTGGCGGTGGGCTACACCCTGCTGGATGCCTGGATCAAGGAAGATGACCAACCGGCGACCGCTGCGGTTGAAGCGCCCAAGGCCGAGTGATGACAAGACGATTCAGCCATCCATCGCTGATGCAAAGAGCCGCCCATAAGGGCGGCTCTGTTATTTGTGGTGATTCTGATTATGGCGATGGCGTCAGATTGGTTGATCCTCGCCAATCTGCATTCACCACATATGACCGCTCCATGTAGGTTCGATTAGCGAAGCGTAATCGGACGATCGAGATGCCGTTGTTCCGGTATTTCCGTGGATCAGCGGCATCTGGTAGAGGGGAAATGCGTGTGGCCGTTATCGCGGGGGAATTGATTGACGCGAACGTCCGATTACGCCTTACGGCTAATCGAACCTACGGACTAGGCGATCTTGTTCAATTCGTATTCTAGGCCTGCAAATGCCTCAGCAAAATACTGGGCTTGATTCTTTATGTTAAATATCGCGTTCTGTTCGTCAGGATGCTCTGGAAGCATAAAAATATTATCTAAGTGAGCAATCATGCTTTGAAATTTTATCGAGGCATCTTTGCATTCATAAGATGATAACCCAATAGATACTCCTTTCTCGTAAATATCATGAACTATAGGTTTGTTTCTCTCGATAAACTGACATAACTCCTGAAATAGCACATCTGTGTCTGCGTGCAACTTAAATGCTTGCTCTAATTCAGCAAACAAATGTGATGCTTTAATAAGCGTGTCATTAACGAGCTGAATAAACGTCTCTTTAGATATTTCATTTTGATGATTGTATTTGGCTGTTGCTAAGTACATAGGGTTCCAGACAACATTTACCCCACCACCAATATCTTGCCCATTTTGAGAAAAAGGTTGAAAGTGTTCTTCAAGATCACGATCTATCCACTCTGATTTACACAGATAGTTATTATTGCATTCATCTTGATGAGTCGGATAAATAAACAACCAAACAACGTCTGCTGGTTTGTTTTTCCAAGCGTATCTTGTGTGTTCACTTCGGTGATACCCGCACATTTTTATCTCTTCGTTTAAAGTGCGGATTATTGTAAGTAACTCAGCCTGACTATGTTCTTTAGACAATGTGATTCGTGCAGAATATCGCTTTGCACCACCATGACTGTTATCTGATATTTTATTGATGGTGTAATCTGGGATGATTTCAACTAGCTTTGCAAGACGACGTAAGTCGTTGTTCATTCCTGCGTTTACTTCTTGCTGAAAAGGTATAACAACTTTCCAAGCTTTGCCTGTATAGCTAATAGTATGCTTAGTTATTGCTTGCCAGTATGCAATGTTGTTATCGATGTCACACAAAACTATTAAAACAGGTAGTGAATGATTAAGCCAATATTCTAAGTGTTCCATTTCGCCACGGTAGACATAACCATCTTTTGTAGTTTCCTTAAACCAAGATGCACCTGATTTAATTTGCAATGCAATCAATCTTCCCGAGGCTAAATTTTCGTCAACTAGCTCAACTTGAGCATCTATCCCACAATCAACAATTGGTTGTTCCCGAAAAATGTATCCACATCTTTCGAAGAGTAAACCTGTGGTTTGAACCCCGATACGATCTGTTTGAGAGCTGCGACTATATTTCATTGCTTAATTTTTCCACTGATATCGAAAAACCATATAACTCCGCCTCGTCCTTCTTTCCATGAAAATTTATTTTCAATCACAACATCGCCGCCAATCTCAGGGGCTGAACGCGTTCGTGCAACATTCCCTTTTGGCTCTGGTTTTTCGCTGCTGAGCAAAAATACACTTTTGGGGCGGCAATGGAAAGCGCCATCCGGCCTCCTTTTAACAAACCAATCAGTAGTGTGGTCGGGGGCTATATATCAAAAAATCAAAGGAGTGCCGCACCTTCTGCAACTGGCTCAGGCAGCAGTTTGCTGACGGTGAACCCGACCAAGAGCAAAGCGGGGTTGCCACCCTCTGAGGCAGGTCACTGAATCGGGGGCGCTGGCGTGGTTAAATGGTCGGCTCACATCTTGCCGGATATTGCTGTGACCATGCCATCTGACCTTCAGCCGCTGCTCGCTTGGCCTGACTATCTGCAGGCATCCTGGCTGCGCTGCGCCCACCAGACCAGTGCCACCCTCTGGCATCCGCCCCACAGCGCCAAGGGGCAGACCTTGCTGAGCCTGCGCCAGCGCAAGCGCGACCTGCTCACCACCGGCGAGATGGCCCTCGAGGATCTCTACGAATTTATGGAGGGGCGCCCCTGCGCCCTGCTGCTCACCGACGAGAGCGGCTGCCTGCTGGCCCAGACCGGTCACCCCGACACCCTGCGCGAGCTGGCGGCGCTGGGGTTTGGCCCCGGCGCCTTCTTCAGCGAGGGGCGCATCGGCACCAATGCCATCAATCTGGCGGCGCTGGAGGGCGTGCCGCTCTGCGTCAGCGGCCCCCAGCACTTCAACCAGACCCTCCACCCGTGGCACAGCTGCGCCAGCCCGGTCTACAACAGCAATGGCCGTCAGGTCGCCATCATTGCGTTGATTTGCAAGGTGGAGGAGGCTAGCGCCGGCGATCTGGCGCTCACCGTCAGCGCCGGGCGCGAGCTGGCCCATCTGCTGCAGATGGAGACCCTGATGCAGGAGTCCCAGCACCACCTGAGCGAGCTTTACGCCCTGCTCGATGGCATGGATGACGGCGTGCTGGTCTGGGACCCTCAGGGGCGCTTGCGCTACCTCAATGCGCTGGCGGCCCACCGGCTGCGGCTCGATCCGGCGCTCTGTCTCGGCCAACCGCTGGAGCAGCACCTGCTGTTGCCCCAGCGGTTACAGTTGGCCATCAAGGGCCAGACGCCGCTCAGCCATGTGGAGGTGACGCTGGAGCGGCTTGGCGCGCAGGAGGGAGAGTTTATCAATGCGCTGGTGAGCCTCAAGCCGTTGCCGGGGCCGGAGGGGGTCAGCTTTATCGCCCTGCTGCACCCGGTCGATCGGCTGCGGGCCATTCATCAGCTGCGCCAGACGGTGCCCGAGCTGTCGGCGCTGGTGGGGGAGTCGAGCGCCATGCGCAAGCTGCTGCGCTACGCCCGGCAGGCGGCCCAGAGTCAGGGGCCGATCCTGCTGCGCGGCGAGGAGGAGGTGGGCAAAGCCCAGCTGGCGGAGGCAATCCACTTTGGCAGCGAGCGGGCCGCCGGGCCGCTTATTACCCTCAACTGCAAGGCGCTGCCGAGCGAGCGGATGGCGCTGGAGCTGATGGGCTCCGACGAGGCGGGGCAGGAGCGGGCGGGCAAGTTCGAGCTGGCCCACGGCGGTACGTTAGTGCTGGAGCAGGTGGAGTGCCTCTCTGCCCCCATGCAGGCGGCGCTGCTGCAACTGCTCAAGACCGGCCGCATCCAGCGCTTCGATTCGGCCCGCATTCTGCCACTCAAGGTGCGGATCATCGCCACCAGCAGCGCCCCGCTGGAGCAGCTGGTGCAGGAGGGGCTGTTTGGCCGCCAGCTGCTCTATGCCTTGCAGGCGTGCGAGTTATGGCTGCCGGGGCTGCGAGAGCGCGCGGCGGATCTGCCGGGCCTTATCAGCCAGCAGCTAGGGGCGCAGGGGCGCGAGCCGGTGCGCCAGTTCAGTCCGGCGGCCCTCGATTGTCTGCTGGCCTATCCCTGGCCCGGCAATCTGGGGGAGCTGCGCAGCGCCGTCGAGCATGCGCTGCTTCACGCCGGTCAGGGGCCGATCCCGCCGGAGGCGCTGCCCGCCGCCATTCGGCACGGCTATCAGCGGGTAGCGGATGAGGTGGTGGGGCAACCGCTGCTCACGCTGGCGGAGCTGGAGCGCCAGGCGATCTTGCGCTGCGCCCATGCCTGCAAGGGGCAGGTGAGCCAGATGGCCCAGCATCTGGGCATCAGTCGCACCACCCTCTGGCGGCGGCTCAAACTGCTCGAGATCGATCCCGCCGACTATCACGGCTGACGGCGAGTCGAGCCATCGCAAACCGGCCCGCAGAAAACGAAACGGCCCCGCAGATGCGGGGCCGTTTTTATATGGCAAGGTCAGTGGTGGCGCTGCTACAGCCCCAGCTGGTGGGCGGTGACGATGGCCGCCAGCACATCCTCGGCGGTGACCTTGAACGGCATATTGTGGATGGTTTCGCCCTCGGCGGTGGAGGCTTTGGCCACCTCCATCAGGCGCGCCATATCCAGCTCCTTGACCCCCATCATATGCAGGTTGGTCGGCAGGCCCACCGAGCGGCAGAAGCCCAACACGGTTTCGATCTCCGCCATCGGCGCATTCTCCAGCACCAGCTGCACCAGGGTACCGAACGCCACTTTCTCACCGTGGTAGAGGTGGTGACACTCGGCCAGCTGGGTCAGGCCGTTGTGGATGGCGTGAGCGGCGGCCAGCCCGCTGCTCTCGAAGCCGATACCGCTCAGGTAGGTATTGGCCTCGATGATGTTCTCCACCGCCTTGGTGCAGAGCCCCTGTTCCACCGCCAGCTTGGCCTTGTAGCCATCGGCCAACAGGGTCTTGTAGCAGAGCTCGGCGATGGCCTGCGCCGCCAGCGTAGAGGCACCACCGGCCATGGTCTGGCAACCGGAGACCTTGTTGGCGCGCGCCTCGAAGTAGGTGGAGAGCGCATCCCCCATGCCGGAGACCAGCAGCCGTACCGGGGCGCGGGAGACCACGCCGGTATCCATGATGACCATGTTGGGGTTGGTCGGGATCATCAGGTATTCGCTGAATTGCCCCTCCGGGGTGTAGATGACCGCCAGCGCGCTGGTGGGGGCATCGGTGGAGGCGATGGTCGGCACTATGACCACCGGCACCTTCTGATAGAAGGCGACCGACTTGGCGGTATCCAGCGTTTTGCCGCCGCCGATGCCGATGATGACGTCAAACGGGGTCTGCTGGCAGCGGGCCAGCAGACGGTCGATCTCGGGGCGGGAGCACTCGCCGTTGAAGCAGTCGAACTCGGGCTTGATACCGGCGCCGTGGAAGCTGGTGGCCACGGTATCGCCCACCAGCTTGGTGACGAAGGCGTCAGCCAGGATCAGCGGCTTGCTACCGAGCGCTTTGACGTAGTTGCCGATATTGGCGAGGGCCCCGTTGCCTTGTACGTATTTGCTGGGGCTGATGATAATGCGGTCCATATTCTATCCCTCTCTCTTTACTAATTAAGAATCGGGGCGAAGGGGCGGCAGTGCCGGGGACTCCTTCGTCTTGAATGAAGCTGCACAGGCTCAGCGAGCGAGTGCAGCCCTTGAAATAGTGGTGTGCGGCGTCAGTCGCCGAAGCGATCAAAGGCCAGCTGCTGGAAGCAGGCCAAAGCGGTGCTGGCATCCTCGCCGCGCGCCAGCAGGATGAGTTGGTCGCCCTGACGCACGTTGAGCATGGCGAGCCGGGTCAGGCTGCGGGGATTGGCCTCTTTATCCCCCTTTTGCAGCTTGAGTTCGGCGGCAAAGGGTTTGAGGGCGGCCACCAGTCGGGCGGCGGGGCGCACATGCAGGCCGTGGGGGTTATCCACCACCACCTCGCAGCGCAGCCAGCCGTCGTCGGCAACGGGGGCTGTCTCGGTGGCGGCCTGCGCTGGGCTGGCAGGTAGCATCGCCTGTTTCGGGCCCAGCGCGCCGAGCGCCTCGGCGGCCACCTCATCCAGCGTCAGGCCGGAACCGGCCGCCACCACGGCGGCCAGGGTGCCCTCGACCAGCGGGGCGGGGCAGAGCCGCACCCTCGCGCTTAACTCGGGGGGCAGTAGTTCGAGGGCGGTCTCGGCGCTCAAGAGGGCGCTGCCCAAGTCCATCAGCACCAGCACGCCGCTGCCGTCGTCCGCTTCTTCAATCGCATTCATCACCGCAATGGCATCGGTGCCGATGGGGTGGTCGGGGTCATCGACCCCGGCCGCCAGCAGCAATCTGGCCGGGCTGCCGAGCTGGTCGGCCAGCGCTTTCAAGCCGGCCGCCAGCAGGGCGCTGTGAGAGACAACTACGATTCCGATCATGTCACAACCTCGCTCTGTCACGCAGGGCGGTCAGTAGCAGCAGGGTCGAGGTGGCCCCGGCATCCTGATGGCCTATGCTGCGCTCGCCCAGATAGCTGGCGCGCCCCTTGCGGGCCTGCATCTGGATGGTCGCCTCGGTACCGGCCACGGCGGCTGCCACCGCCTTGTCCAGCGCTTCGTTGAGCGGTAACTCTTGCTGCTGCGCCTGTTGCAGGGCGGCCAGTGCCGGCCACCAGGCATCGCACATGGTCTTGTCGCCCGGCTCGGCGCGGCCGCGAGAAACAATGCCCTCGACCCCGTCACTCAGCATTTTGCACAGCTGACTGAGGCTCAGGCTCTGGCAGGCGTCGGTGCTGGCCGCGGCCCGGATAAAGAAGGTGCCATAGAGCGGGCCGCTGGCGCCGCCGACCGAGGAGAGCAAGGTCATGCCGGTGGTTTTCAGCACCTGACCGATATCCTTGTCCGCCACCGCCGGCAGCTTTTCGGCCACCTTGGCGAAGCCGCGCTGCATGTTGAGGCCGTGGTCGCCATCGCCGATGTCGGTATCCAGCGCGGTGAGGTAGTCGCGCTGCTCGGTGAAGATATGTTCGCAGTCGAGCAGCCAGTTGACGATGTGATGCTTGCTTAACATGGGTTCTCCTTAGCAGCCGCGACGCAGGGCGGGGGTGTGAACGGGGGCATCCCACAGGGTCATCAGCTCATCATCCACCTTGAGCAATGTGATGGAGATGCCGGTCATGTCGAGGGAGGTGCAGTAGGGGCCAATCAGGTTGCGCACCAGATGGATGCCCGCCTCTTCGCACAGGGTGGCGAGGCGACCATAGACGCCATAGAGCTCGGAGATGGGGGTGCCGCCGAGGCTGTTAACCAGCGCGATAACCCGATCGCCCTTGTTGAGCGGCTCGATAAAGGTGTGCTCTTCCTGCCAGCTGCCGCTGGTGCGATCCCAGTGGCGCAGGGTGCGGCCATAGGGGGTATTGTCAGCAAGCTCGCTGAACATATCGTCCACCAGGGTATTGAGGTCGGTGAAGGGGCGACGCTCGATGCCCGGCTCGCCGTGGATACCGACGCCGAACTCCAGCTCGTTGTCCGCCAGGGTGAAGGAGGGCTTGCCTGCGGCAGGCACGGTACAGGCATGCATGGCTACGCCTATGGTGCGGCTCTGGTTGTTGATGCGGCGGGCCAGCGCCTCGCAACGTGCCAGATCGTAGCCCGCTTCGGTGGCGGCACCGACCAGCTTCTCGCACAGCACGGTCGTGGCAACGCCACGGCGGCCGGCGGTATAGAGGCTGTCTTTGACCGCTACGTCGTCATCGATCAGGGCGAAGCCCACCTTGACCCCGTCACCGTGCAGCAGCTCGACTGCGGTCTCGAAGTTGAGTACGTCGCCGGTGTAGTTCTTCACCAGAAACAGCACGCCTGCGCCGCCATCAACGGCCTGACCGCACTCGTACATCTGATCCGGGGTCGGGGAGGTAAAAATCTCGCCGGGGCAGGCGCCATCCAGCATCCCTTTGCCCACCAGACCGCCGTGCATCGGCTCGTGGCCGCTGCCACCGCCGGAGACCAGCGCGACCTTGCCCATCACGGGGGAGTCGGCGCGGGTGATGTAGTGGGGTTCGATACGTACCTTGAGCTCGGGGTGGGCGGCTGCCATCCCCATCAGTTGTTCACGGACCACGGCATCGACGGCATTGATCAGTTTCTTCATGGCTCACTCCTTGGCTTGCCACCGCTCGGGTGGGCAAATGGTTGATGGAGCCAGTCTAACGACAGAAAAAGGGATAAAAATGACGGTCGATTTGGTTCGGATTTGAAACAGCAGAAGGGGGATGGATGTTTCAATCTGAAACGGCGCAGGGCAAGCGAGCGGGAAACTGTTAGCTGACTCACAGCCATGAAAAAGGGCCCCGCAGGGCCCTTGGCTATAACCGGAATATGCGGACGGGTTAGATGGCCCAGCCACCGGCATAGAAGACCACCAGCGCCACGGCGATGATGACGGTGCCGACGTTCAGCTTCTTCCACTCGGCAGCGAACAGACGACCGATGACCAGCGCCACGAAGCCCAGCATGATGCCGGTCACGATGTTGCAGGTGAGCACGATAAAGACGGCGCACAGCATGCCGGAGAGCGCATCGACCGAGTCGCTGAAGTCCAGCTTGGTGACGTTGCCCAGCATCAGCAGACCGACGTACATCAGGGCCGGTGCGGTGGCGTAAGCCGGTACCAGATAGCTCAGCGGGGAGAGGAAGATCATCAGCAGGAACAGCACGCCGACCAGCGCGGCGGTCAGACCGGTCTTGCCACCGGCTGCGGTGCCTGCGGCAGATTCGATGTAGACGGCAGCCGGAGCACCGCCAACGGCGCCTGCCACCATGCTGCTGACGGAGTCGGCAGTCAGGGCCTTGCCGCCGCTGATGATGTGGCCACGTTCGTTGATGAGGCCAGCCTGACCGGCCACGGCACGGATGGTGCCGGTGGCGTCAAACACGGCGGTCATCACCAGTGCCAGTACGGTCGGAATCACCACCGGGTTGAGGGCGCCCAGCAGATCCATGCTGCCCACCAGTGAGCCTTTCTCACCGGTCAGGCTCGGCATGGCGAAGAAGCCCTGCCAGGTCACTTTCGGGTCGAAGATAAGGCCGAGGATGGAGATGGCGATGATCACCATCAGGATGCCGCCCGGCACCTTGCGACGCTCCAGACCGAAGATGGCGGCCAGACCCAGCACCGTCATGATGACCGGGAAGGCGGTCACTTCACCCAGCTGAACCGGCAGACCGGCCCCTTCGTTCTTGATCACCATGCCAACACCGTTGGTGGCAATCAGCAGCAGGAACAGGCCGATACCGATGCCGGTGCCGTGAGCGATGCCGGAGGGGAGGTTATCCAGGATCCACTGGCGCACGCCGGTGACGCTGATCAGGGTAAACAGCACACCCATCAGGAAGATGGCGCCCAGCGCGACCGGAATGCTCAGCCCCTGACCCAGCACCAGACTGAAGGCGGTAAAGGCGGTGAGGGAGATGGCGCAACCGATAGCCATCGGCAGCTTGGCCCACAGGCCCATCAGCAGGGAGCCGAAGGCGGCGATCAAACAGGTGGCCACAAACACCGGGCCCTGCTCAAAGCCGGCGGCACCCAGCATGTTCGGCACCACTATGATGCTGTAGACCATCGCCAGGAAGGTGGTCAGCCCCGCGACCAGCTCCTGACGCACGCTGCTGCCGCGCGCAGAAATGGAAAAATAAGAGTCCAGAAAGCCGCCTGTCCCTGTTTGGGCGGCCATATCTTGCTTTGCCATAACTAATCCTGAAAGTGTGAAGGAAATCGTTTGCGTTGGTGGCGCGCAAAATAGCAAGAATTCGCGGCAAATACAGCGGATAACCTGACTTTTTCGTCACTATTTTACATTTTGAGTCCATTTGGAGCTCACTCTAAGACTCAAGCGGTGAGAGCGTGTAAGGGAGGGATCACGCGGTCTGTGGAGGGGAGATCAGTGAGGAAAAAAGCGGGGAACAACAAAAAACCCGCCGAAGCGGGTTTTTTTAAATTCTTGCAGAGCTGTCAGCAGTTGGCATGAGCCATCAGCAGCATGCTCCGGCTTGAATTACAGACCAACTACGTTGGCAGCAGCCGGGCCTTTCTGGCCTTGCTCGATGGTGAACTCAACGCGCTGACCTTCGTCCAGGGTTTTGAAGCTGGTGGACTGGATAGCGGAGAAGTGTACGAACACGTCTTTGCTGCCGTCAGCCGGGGAGATGAAACCAAAACCTTTCTCAGCGTTGAAAAACTTAACGGTACCAGTCATTTTGTTAGACATAATAATTTCCTTAAATAGTGTTGAATGCCACCTAAATGGCAATTTTTGATTTTTCGTCAGCAATACGTATGGGGAGCACTAAAGAAGGAGAATTATTTGATAAGAATTATCCGAGGATAACGCTTATGCTAATCACTGCTTTACTAAAATGACTGCCTAACATAATCAGGTCTGAACTGCCGAACCATCGAGAAAGATTAAAACACGCTCTCATTTTTAAAGCAAACTTTATCTCGATATTAATGTTTTGTAACAGCCAAAAATATCATTTTTTATAGTAAACATGATGCATTTCAACGGCATAGAAAAATCAGTGCAGACTCATATCACCCTGTGGAAAGTCAGATTCGGCTTTTTTGTCCTGACTATGTAGCCAGTTCTGGCAAAAAATATGAGAAAAAAATGAAAAGGTGGCGAGAGACGGGGATTGTCAGTTGGCGTTTTCTCTAACTCACAATGTAAATCACTTCTTTGCTGCTGCGATTAGCTTCTGAGTTGCAAATCAATGGCAGCGCCAAATCTGGCTCATCGAGCATCGCCCAGACATGCAAACGCCCGCAGGCACAAGTGCCAGCGGGCGTTTTGCAAGAAAAGATCAGCGCTTGCTGCGAAACTTGTTGCTGACCGAATCAATCCAGCTGAAGGTTTCCGGCAGTACCTGGTTCTTGGCACGCTCTTTGGCTTTCTCGCGAGCCAGCTTGGAGGCAGCCTTGGCTGCTTCGGCGCGGTCCGCCACAATTTTCAGGCGACCCTCTTCGCGGATCTTGTTCCGCTCTCCGTTGGTCAGCTGGTGGTCTGCATTGGCTTGTGCCTTTTGCAATAACAAGGCTATCTCGGTTTTTTCGGCCTCGGTCAGATCTTTCATTTCCAGCTTTTTCACGGCGCGCTCCTGCGGCAGGGTGGTTAGACACCCTAACACAGTTGTGCCGATCACTTCTTATGCAATCGGCTTTCCGGCCTTAAAAATGCGGGTTTGTGCCAACTTTCCGTTATTTCGCGGCCACTTTCCCGCCTGTTTGCCACATTTCAGTTTATGGCGAGCGGCGAGGGTAGCTCTTGTTCCTCCGGCTCGACGTGGATCAGTACGATGGCGTGGGGCAACTGCGCCATGATGGCGTGTTCGATGCGATCACAGATATCGTGGGCTTCGCCGATGCTCATCTCCGGGGGCAGGGTGAGATGGAAGTCGATATGGCGACGACGACCGGCACGACGGCTGCGCAGATCGTGAAAACCGCTGGCGGCAGGGCAGCATTCGGTGATGATGCGGCTGGTCATCGCCAGCTCTTCCGGGCTCATGCTCTGGTCGATCAGCGGCTGGAAGGCCTCGTTGAGCATGCTGATCGCCTCTCTGACAATAAAGATGGCGACCGCAATGGCGACCAGCGGGTCGAGGATGGCGAGGGAGTAGCCGAACAGACCGGCCAGCCAGATCCCGCCAAGACCGACGGCGACACCGGCTGAAGTGAGCACATCCGCCTTGAGATGAAGCGCATCGGCAGCCAGCGCGACCGACACCTCCTCTCGGGCCACCTTGTAGAGGTAGGCAGAGACACCGCTGTTGACCAGCGCCGAGATCACCATCACCAGCACGCCCCAGCCAATGCTTTCAATCGGGCTGGGGGTGAGCAGCTTGTCGACGGCTTCGAAGATGATCCAGCCTGCGGCCAGCAAGATAAGCAGTGCTTCGATGACGCCGGAGACATTTTCAATCTTGTCGTGACCATAGGGGTGCCGTTCATCGGGCGGGAGATCGGACTTTTTCACCGCGAACAGGGCGATCAGGGCCGCCACCAGATCCATGGCGGAGTGGATCGCTTCCGAGATGATACTGACCGAGCCGCTGGCGAAACCGGCCACCATTTTCATGATGATCAGACTGATATTGGAGCAGACCGACACCATGGCGGCTCTGGTTTTTCTGTTCATGTCACAGCTTCCTGAATAAAAACGGATATTTCGGTGCGGCGCGCATTATATCCGGCTGACCGGAAATAACCTATTCGGTGTTGTAATATGATGTTTCCGATGATATTGCGAATGCTTATTAAAATGGTGACCTCTTGCGCGGCAATAAATAATGAGAGGAATTTATATTTATCCGTGAAAATATCTAGCCTACGATGGATTAATATAAGCGTGACAACATTTAATAATGCGAATTACTCTTTTTTGGTCTTTCCTGTCGAGGTCGTTTGGCCTCCCCGCTCAAGGGGCTGCGCGCGACATCTTTTGGACGAGAATGAGGCTGGATCCGGATGCCGCGCGAGGGTATGCTGGGTCTGGTGATGGTCTTGCACCATCCCACCAAGCGTACTGAAGTTGATGATTCGGATGGCATGCTGGCTCCCATGAGGAACCAACTGTCTGGGTAACATTTTTGGAGTTTGATGATGAGTAACAAAGAACATCACAACGGCAAAGATGCCAAGAAAAAACCGCAGATGTCACTGAAAGAGAAACGCGAAGCCAAACGTCAGAAAGCAGAACTGAAAAACGGCAGCGCAATGAAGTAACGCTCCCCTACTGCTGTTCCTTCGGAGCCAGTACAAAGCCAGCCCTTACCGGCTGGCTTTTATGTTTGTGGCTCACGGCGTGGCGCCGTAAGCCACGAAAATCTGGTAATAACGACCATCCTGACGCATCGCCTCAAGGCGCTTATCAAACAGATTGCGGGCATCGGCCGTTCGGAAGGCAAAGTGATAGACGGTGGGCGGGAAGAGGTCTGCTTGCCTGACCTGATTGCGCTCGTAGTGCTCGCCAGCCTGGGCGGTGGCGATCAGCTGGTCGAGGTAGTAGTAGAACACCCGCTCCTCCAGTACGACTGCATCGACCCGGCCGCGCATTAGCTGATGTACCTGCACCTGCTGCTTGGCTACCTCCTCATAGTGGGGATTCTGGTTGGCCATGGTGGCGAACGCGCCCCCCAGAATGATCCTTGCCCGTTGAAAGGCGGTGACCCGTTTTGAATGCAGGTCGTCCAGAGTGCTGATGTGGGTGCTGCGCAGGGTGAAGATCCGGTTATGGAAGGTGATAACGGGCTGGGTCAGAACGTGAGGATCAACCATACCGGGTCTGACGTTGATGATGGCATCCAGCTTTCCTGACTCGAACAGGCGAAAGGTACGCTCCAGCGGCAGAAATTCAAAGCTGGGCTCATAGTCGCTGCCAGCGAACGCCTCTTTCAGCAGATCCAGCTCGATGCCACTCTGATTACTTTCGATCACATATGGAGGGATGGCAAAGCTGACCCCGACCTTGAGTGGCGTTGCCTGCAACTGGCAGGACAGCATGCTGGTCAGCAGTAGCAATAAAGGGGTGAGCAGTTTCATTGCACTTTTCACAAAGCGTTCCTGTGGAGAATATCCATCACTGTAGGGAAGGCAACCAAAAAGCGTTATATCCCTTTCGGGCTGAGAGGTTAGCCTGAGTGCATAAAAAAAGACCCTGAGTTATCAGGGCCTTTTCAATATTCTGTTCTTAGAACGGGATATCGTCGTCGAAATCCATCGGCGGCTCGTTATATACCGGCGGCGCAGATTGCGGCTGCTGGGCAGGACGGCCATAACCGCCTTGCGGCTGCATATTCTGCTGCGGAGCCGGTGCCGGGCGCTGCTGATTCATCGGCTGCTGGGCAGGCATGCTCTGCTGTGGCTGACCCCAGTTACCCTGGGATTGGCCACCCATGTTCTGGCCCATACCCTGACCGCCTTGCGGACGGCCACCCAGCATCTGCATCACGCCAGTGAAGCTGTCGACCAGCACTTCAGTGGTGTAGCGCTCCTGGCCGCTCTGATCCTGCCATTTGCGGGTTTGCAGTTTGCCTTCCACATAGACCTGGGAGCCCTTCTTCAGGTACTCGCCAGCCACTTCGGCCAACTTGCCCATGAAGACGACACGATGCCATTCGGTACGCTCTTTCTGCTCACCGGTCTGCTTGTCGCGCCAGGTTTCAGAGGTAGCCAGAGTAATGTTGGTCACAGCACCGCCACTCGGCATGTAGCGTACTTCCGGGTCTTGCCCGAGGTTACCGATCAGAATGACTTTATTGATGCCTCGACTGGCCATAATCTCTCTTCCACCTTATTTACCGGCCAGGTCGAAACCTGGTCCAACACGACTAGATACCTGATTAGTTGCTGTGTGCGGGGCGCAATGTCCCGCAGACGCATGTGACGGTCATAGTAACAGTTGCGAAGCGGATTGGCAGCATCCTTAACCTGCTTGATGTGCCAAAGGTAACTGTTGGCTCCTGCTGCAGTGATGGTCGGGTTGCTGCTGTTTCCGGCGCGTCCGGCATCACATTTCTGCCATATATTCCTGTTATGCTGGCCGATTGGCGAATTGGAATCGGTTTTTAAATCGACTAAAAACATATGGTTACGATATTTATGAGATCCATTCTCATACTTTTTTAATATTGTGCTCCCGTACCTCCTTGGTAGACTCAGTCGGCCAGATTAGGTGGTTTACAGGTTCAAGGAAGAGCACACAATGAAAGCCGCATGCCCGATCGCACTGGTCACTGAAAATAATGTGCAGGCCAGCACATTTGCTGCATACCTCATCTCTCATTTGAGCCGTCCCGTCCAGCTAATCCACGAGATTAATCAGCTAGATAACCAGTGTGACGGCACGCTGTTTCTCATCGATCTCGACTATATCCGCTCTGGCCAGTCACTGGGCTGGAACCGGGCGATCTCCGAACGCTTTGGCATGGCGACCACTGTGCTGCTCAATGCTCCCACTGCGACGGATCGCGACCTGCTGCTGATGTGGCCGCAGATCTGCGGTCTGTTTTTCCGTCAGGATCCGCTCGACCGACTGGTTGCCGGGTTGCAGAAAATCCTGCTGGGCGAGTACTGGATGCCGCGCCACCTGCTGTGCGAGCTGGTCGAATACTATCGCCAGGGCAACAGTTATCTGCTGCGTAACGACACTCTGCTGACAGCCAGAGAGCAGGAGATCATCCGTTATCTGATGACGGGCGCCTCCAATGTCGAGATCGCCGACAGCCTGTTTGTCAGCGAGCATACCGTCAAATCCCACCTCTATAACGTCTTTAAAAAGCTGAATGTGAAGAACCGGATCCAGGCGGTGAGCTGGGCCAAAGAGTATCTCGATGCTCCGGACTCCCACTGATGAAAGCCTTCTCTCTTGCGTGTTGCCTCGCGCTGCTCTGGGGCTGCACGAGCGTTGTGGCGGCCGAGGCCGATGCACCGCTGGAGTCGGTGCAGCCGGAGCAGGAGAGTGATCGGCTGGATGTGGATGGTCTGGTACTGGATCGCACCTTTACCCGTTTCGGTCAGGGCTTTTATAACGAATTTACCCGATTGCGCAGCGATGAAGACCCGGATGCCAGAGAAAATCTGACGATTCATGAGCGCCCGACAGCTCGCTGGGGCAGCCTGATCTGGATCACTCATAACCGGAAGGTGATTTTTAAAACCGCACTCTCTCCCGGCCGCAATCAGCAGGAGCAGAGCGCCAAACTGGCTTGGTCACAGGTCAGGCAGACCCTCGAACAGCAGAAGATCGCGACCCTGTTCATGGATACCTTCGATTTGGAACATGATGAACTATAAGGATATTTCTCATGCGTGCCCGGTTATGGCTAGTTGCAGCACTGATAGCGCCAGCGCTCCATGCGTCGGAGCTTGTCTATCGCCCCGTCAACCCCAGCTTTGGGGGTAACCCTCTCAACAGCAGTCATCTGCTTGGCACCGCCAATGCGCAGAATGATTACAAGGATCCCGCCAGTGGCAGCGGTAGCAGCGGCACCTCGGCGCTGGATCGCCTGACCTCCAACCTGCAATCCCGCCTGATCAGCCAGCTGCTGGCCGATATCGGCAAGGATGGCAGCCAGAGCGGCAGTCTGGTGACCGATGATTTTGCCATCAATGTGGTGGATGAAGATGGCACTCTGGTGGTTTCGATCACCGACCGGGTGACCAACCAGACCACCATGATCGAAGTGAATGGCCTGATTGCCGACTGAGGGCGCGATGAAACGACAACTGTTATTGATAGTGCCCCTGCTTGCGCTGGCTGGCTGTGCGACCCATATCGGCTCGCCCGTTGCCGATGAGAAGGCAACCCTGATGCCGCGATCCGTCTCTTACAAGGAGCTGATCAGTCTGCCCAAGCCAAAAGGGAAAATTGTCGCGGCCGTCTACGATTTTCGCGATCAGACCGGTCAGTACCTGCCAGCACCAGCCTCCAACTTCTCCACGGCGGTCACCCAGGGCGGGGTCGCCATGCTGAGCACGGCCTTGTGGGATTCCCAATGGTTTGTGCCGCTGGAGCGGGAAGGGCTGCAGAACCTGCTGACCGAGCGCAAGATTGTGCGGGCGGCCCAGAACAAGCCCAATGTTCCCGGCAACAATGCCAATCAACTGCCCTCGCTGGTCGCCGCCAACATCCTGATCGAGGGGGGGATCGTCGCCTATGACAGCAATGTGCGAACCGGCGGGGCGGGGGCCAAGTATTTTGGCATCGGCGCCAGCGGGGAGTACCGCGTCGATCAGGTGACGGTCAATCTGCGCGCCGTCGATATCCGTTCAGGCCGGATCCTGAACAGTGTCACCACCTCCAAGACAGTACTGTCGCAACAGGTGCAGGCCGGGGTATTCCGCTTCGTCGAGTACAAGCGCCTGCTGGAGGCCGAGGCCGGTTTCAGCACCAATGAGCCGGTACAGATGTGTGTCATGTCGGCTATCGAGTCCGGGGTGATCCGGTTGATTGCCAATGGCGTGCGGGACAATCTGTGGCAACTGGCCGACCAGCGGGATATCGACAATCCGATCCTGCAGGAGTACCTGCAAGACAATGCCCCGCTGCTTTGAGTTTTCCCGCTCTCGCAATGCCCTCCCTGGTGGAGGGCATTTTTTTTGGCCTCCATCGAATACGAATTAAGACTTTCTGCTCAGCGACAGGGCGGCGCTTTTCATCCTCGAATCAGCGGAGTGCCTGATAGGCCGCCTCTGGCCTGACAGGGATACTGTGGGCGTTTTCCAACAAGGCGATGGCGCGATGAAACACCTGTTGAGTGCTCTCTTTTTTCTGCTGATATCGGGCGCCCCGCAACTCGCCGCAGAGCCTGCCGTCTTCGACGAGCTGGCGATGGCAAGCGAGCTGGATTCCGGTGTGCAGAACGATGGGAATCAGGCGCTGTTGTGGCAACTCGGTAGCGAGCAGCAACTGCATCTCACCCAGCAAGGGGAGCTGAATCAGGCGCGTCTGCTGCAACAGGGTTGGGCCAATGAGTTGGCGCTCTCCCAGGTGGGAGATGAGAACTGGGTCAATGGTGCGCAACTGGGCGAGGGCAATAGCGCCGAGCTCTATCAGGCGGGCATCAATAACCGGATTTGGCTGCTGCAACAAGGCAGCGGCAATGAAGCCTGGATCAGTCAGCAAGGGGCAGATAATCAGGCCCGGGCGATCCAGCTGGGTGATGGCAATCAGGCCAGCATCGAGCAAAACGGGTATGGATTGGCGGCAACCGTTATTCAGACGGGAGCCAATCAGCAAGTAAATGTCGTTCAAACCAACTGAGCCTAGGCTCAACCATTAGCACGAGAGGGAAATCATGTTTAAACGTACCATCATTGCCTCGGCAGTTCTTCTGGCGACCAGCACCGCTTGGGCGGCATCTACTGGCAACCAGGCTACGGTGAACCAGGCCCAGAGCGGCAATACCGCCACCATTAACCAGGTGGTGGGAAGCGTCGATAACAAGGCTAACATCGATCAAGCTGGTAACGACAACACAGCTGTTACCACTCAAAAGAATACCGGCCAGTCAGATGCCAATACTCGGCAGGTAGGTGACCGCAACCGTGGTTACATCTTGCAACAAGGTGACACTAACCTCTCCAAAGCCTCCATCGATACAAAGGGGAACGACAACTTTGCTGATGTGATTCAGCAATTTGAGAATGGCGGTGCGGTTGCCGGGGTTGTGCAGGATGGGGAGAGCAACGACGCCAAGATCAAGCAAGATAATGGTGACGGAGCTGACTCCATGATCACTCAAATCTCGGATGGTAATCAGGCTGTCATTAATAACCAGATATCCGATTTCGCTCGGGCGAGTGTACAGCAGCTAGAAGGGGGGGCTCACAAGGCTGACGTTACCCAGACCGCGGCTGATGGAGCCAACGCCGAAGTGGTACAACGTGGAGAGAGCAATATCACCAAGGTGCTGCAGGCAACCGGTAACTATGACTATGCACCGGCGGAAGGAACATCTGCAGTGGTGACTCAGAGTGGTTCTTTGAACAATGCAGACGTCACTCAATACGATAGTGCCAACGTAGCGACTGTTGAGCAAAGTGGAACCGGCGGTAAGGTGGTGACCCTGCAACAAGGGTCTGATGCTGGGGAGGGCAACCACCTGCTGGCAAAACAGAGTGGTAGCAGCGAGTTTGCTGAGTTGAAACAAGATGGTAATCGCAACCGTATTGAGACCGACCAGCAAGGTTCTGGCAATGATGCCTTGATCAACCAGACAGGTGATGACAACAAGGCCGTGGTCAATCAGTTAGCCAGCAGTACCGATGGTGCGGTCACCATTGATCAGGTAGGCAATGACAACTATGCCAATGCAGTGCAACAAGCAGGCAGCGGAAATACCATCGATATCGACCAGAACGGAACTGGCAACCAGGTTGCATCTGCTCGTGATGGTGAAGGCAAAGGCGCATGGACCTGGGGCTCGGACAACGAGCTGGTCGTTGCTCAGAAAGGTACTGACAACTGGGCTTATGCCGATGCGTCTCACTCTGAGTCTGTGGTCAAAGTGAGCCAGGATGGTGAGCTGAACAATGCCAAGGTTGAGTCCTACTTGGGTAGCGAGAACAAACTCACCGTGACCCAGAACGGCGCTGAGCACGAGGCTAATGTCTACGTCAATGCTGGGGTTGGTGGGGGGCGCAACACCGTTGATGTGGTGCAAAACGAAAGCTTCAATACTGCCAATGTGACCGTATTGGGCAGCGATAACCGTGCCTATGTCTATCAGGGTTCTGGTAGCAACTGATGGTCATCTCCGGATTCAGGGGCCTGCGGGCCCCTCTTTTATTGGTGCTGCTCTGTGGGTTGATGCTGGTTTATCGCGTTCCTTCACCAGCAACTGCAAGGGAAACCGAGATAGAACCCGATCCGTCGATCCGCTTGTCCCTCAATATGGTGCAGAGCGAACAGGGGTTGTCACTTGCGCCGACGCTGCTCAGTAAGCGCAACTTGAAGGTGAGCTTCAGGTTGCTGGTGTATGGCGAAGGGGCCGCCGGGAGGACGACTCAGCGCCAGAGCCGTAATCTGTCGCTGCAGGCTGGAGTGGTCATGGCGGTTGGCAAAATAGGGCTGGGTTTGCGTTGCCCCTATCGGGTCGAGGTCACTGCCCGGATATGGCAAAACGAGCGGCTGCTGGTGGAGAAAAAAGAGCAGATGGCGTGCGCCGGATGATGCGCATTTCATCTCATGACTGTCTATTCATCCAGTAGTCTCTATGCCATACTGACTCGCTCAGGTTTCTGTATCGAGCGTGCAACAAGATGGAAAAGATCGTGGTCCGGGGTGCTCGCACCCACAACCTCAAGAACATCAATCTGACCCTGCCCCGCGACAAGCTGATCGTGGTCACCGGCCTCTCCGGCTCGGGCAAATCCTCTCTGGCGTTCGATACCCTCTATGCCGAGGGGCAGCGCCGCTATGTGGAGTCCCTCTCCGCCTATGCTCGCCAGTTCCTCTCCCTGATGGAGAAGCCCGACGTCGACCATATCGAGGGGCTCTCGCCCGCCATTTCCATCGAGCAGAAGTCCACTTCCCACAACCCGCGCTCGACCGTCGGTACCATCACCGAGATCTACGACTACCTGCGTTTGCTGTTTGCCCGGGTCGGTGAGCCCCGCTGTCCGACCCACGCTATTCCGCTCGCCGCCCAGACCATCAGCCAGATGGTGGATCAGGTGCTGGCTCAACCGGAGGGGAGCAAGCTGATGCTGCTGGCCCCGGTGGTGCGCGATCGCAAGGGGGAGCACACCAAGCTGCTGGAGAATCTGGCGGCGCAGGGTTATATCCGTGCCCGTATCGACGGCGAGGTGTGCGATCTCTCCGATCCTCCTACGCTGGAGCTGCACAAGAAGCACACCATCGAGGTGGTGGTGGATCGTTTCAAGGTGCGAGAGGATCTGGCGCTGCGTTTGGCCGAGTCATTCGAGACGGCGCTGACCCTCTCCGGTGGCATCGTACTGGTAGTGCCGATGGACGGCGAGGAGGGCGTTGCCCCCATGACCTTTTCCGCCAACTTCGCCTGCCCGGAGTGCGGCTACTCCATGTCGGAGCTGGAGCCGCGCATCTTCTCCTTCAACAACCCGGCCGGTGCCTGCCCGACCTGCGACGGTCTTGGGGTGCAGCAATATTTCGATCCGGCCAAGGTGATCGGCGATCCGGCCATCAGCCTGGCCAACGGCGCTATCCGTGGTTGGGACAAGCGCAGCTTCTACTACTTCCAGATGCTCAAATCCCTCTCCGAGCACTACAAGTTCGATCTGGAGACGCCGTGGGAGGAGCTGCCACTCAAGACCCAGGAGGTGATCCTGCGTGGCTCCGGTCGCACCGAGATCGAGTTCCGTTATATGAACGATCGTGGCGACGTGGTAGTGCGCAAGCACCCGTTCGAGGGGATCCTGCACAACATGGAGCGGCGCTATCGGGAAACCGAGTCCAACTCGGTGCGTGAAGAGCTCTCCAAATACATCGCCAACAAATCCTGTACTAGCTGCGGTGGCAGCCGACTGCGGGAAGAGGCGCGCCACGTCTTCGTCGACAACCGCAACCTGCCGGCCATTGCCGAGCAGTCCATCGGGGATGCACTGGCCTTCTTCGAAGGGTTGAACCTGACCGGCCAGCGCGCCCAGATTGCCGAGAAGATCTTGAAAGAGATCGTCGAACGGCTCGGCTTCCTGGTTAACGTCGGCCTCAACTACCTGAGCCTGTCCCGCAGTGCCGAGACCCTCTCCGGCGGCGAAGCGCAGCGGATCCGGCTGGCCAGCCAGATCGGTGCCGGTCTGGTGGGGGTGATGTACGTGCTGGACGAGCCCTCCATCGGCCTGCACCAGCGCGACAACGAGCGGTTGCTCAAGACCCTCACTCATCTGCGCGATCTGGGCAACACGGTGATCGTGGTGGAGCACGACGAGGATGCCATCCGCCTCGCCGACCATGTGCTGGATATCGGCCCGGGGGCTGGCGTGCACGGTGGCGAGATTGTTGCGCAGGGCACCCCCCAGCAGATCATCGACAATCCGGAATCGCTGACCGGTGACTACCTCTCCGGTCGCAAGCAGATCGCCATTCCCGCCAAGCGCACGCCGCTCACCGGCAAGTGGTTGAAACTCAAGGGGGCAAGCGGCAACAACCTGCGCAACGTCAATCTTGATCTGCCCATCGGGGTGATGACCTGCGTGACTGGCGTCTCCGGCTCCGGCAAGTCGACCCTGATCAATGACACCCTGTTCCGCATCGCCCACCGCGAGCTTAACAAGGCCACCGAGTCCACCCCGGCGCCCTATCGCAGCGTCGAGGGGCTGGAGCATCTGGACAAGGTGGTGGATATCGACCAGAGCCCCATCGGTCGTACCCCGCGCTCCAACCCGGCCACCTATACCGGTCTGTTCACTCCGATCCGCGAGCTGCTCTCCGGCACCCAGGAGGCGCGTTCGCGCGGCTACCAGCCGGGCCGCTTCTCCTTCAACGTGAAGGGGGGCCGCTGCGAGGCGTGTCAGGGGGATGGCGTCATCAAGGTAGAGATGCACTTCCTGCCGGATGTCTACGTGCCGTGCGACGTCTGCAAGGGCAAGCGCTACAACCGCGAGACCCTGGAAGTGAAGTACAAGGGTAAGAACATCCACGAAATCCTCGAGATGACAGTGGAAGATGCCCGCGAGTTCTTCGATCCGGTGCCGGCGGTGGCGCGCAAGCTGCAGACCCTGATGGACGTGGGCCTCTCCTATATCCGTCTCGGCCAGTCTGCTACTACCTTGTCGGGCGGGGAGGCGCAGCGAGTCAAGCTGGCGCGCGAGCTCTCCAAGCGGGATACCGGTCAGACCCTCTATATTCTGGACGAGCCGACCACCGGCCTGCACTTCCACGACATCCAGCAACTGCTCAAGGTGCTGCACCAGCTGCGGGATCGCGGCAATACCATCGTCATCATCGAGCACAACCTTGATGTGGTAAAAACTGCTGACTGGATCGTCGATCTGGGACCGGAGGGAGGCGCCGGTGGTGGCCGCATTCTGGTGACGGGGACGCCGGAAGAGATTTGCACCAATAAAGAGTCTCATACAGCTCGTTTTTTGCGGCCACTATTGGCGCGATAAGCCGTTATAATCGAGGGGCCTTTGGCCCCTTTTTGTTATAAAAATCGGGAGCATAGGGAGAAGCTCGTCAAGTGGTGCGGGCTTGGCATCTCAGCGTCATGGTAATGGATATATCGGGTTATGGTTCAGGCTCCGCGCACGATTGATCATCAGTTGGCTTACTCCATGTTCCCCATCTGGCTGGGGGCGATCCTGCTATTGCTGGTTCTGTTGGCATGGGCCCAGATCCCGGCTGCCAGCCGGATTGAAGAGCAGCGAATGAAGGAGCATCTGCTGCGCGTGACCAAGGCGGTGCAGGCGGATGTGGCAGCTCTGGATGCATTCAGTCGGGATTGGGGCATCTGGGATGACAGTCACCGTTTTATGGACAACAAAAGCAGGGGGTACATCGAATCCAACCTGTTCAGTGATATGCCGATGCGGGATTTTAGTCTCAACCTGATGAGTTTTATGGATCTCACCGGCTACGAAATCTGGACGCGCACCCTGCTACCCGATGCGCCGGGGGTTAATCCGGATCAGTTTCCCTACTTCCTTGATGAACTGAAAAAGCAGTTAAGGGCGCGCTCGGTGGCGCAAGGGGGCATCAATCTGCACGGGATCCGTGCTTCCCAGTGGGGGCCGCTGATGTACTCGTGGCAGCCGATCAGAACCAGTGACGAGTCGGCACCGTTCAACGGTTTCTTGCTGGTTGTACGTTGGCTTGACAAGGCCTATCTCGAGCAGGTATCGGAGCGTACCGCGCTGCCTCTGGCGATTTCCCACGCCAATCTGGATGTCACCGCTACCTTCAAACCACTGAAACCGCAAATAACGTATCGCCTGATCGACCTTGGGCTCACCCGGCTCAGGGGAGAGGTGCGACTGCTCAACAGCGATAACCAGCCGGTGCTGACTCTGGTGATTGAGGAGGAGAGAAAGATCTTGAGTGGCGTCATGGAGGGGGCGCTCTGGACCTTTATCGGTATGCTGTTTATCAGTTTTATCTGCGTCATGATCGCCATGTACCGGCTCAACAGCATTGTGCTTACCCCGTTGCAGCAGCTGGTGTCGGCGCTGCAACGCTTTGGCGATCGGCCAGATGCCACCTTGATCCCCTATATCGACAGCAGCGCCGAGATGGCGACCCTGAGCGGCAAGTTCAAGGAGATGGCCAGCAAGGTCAGTCAGCAACACGATGATTTGTTGGAAAAATCCAGCCAGATGGAGATGGCTGCATTCACCGACCCCTTGACCCGTTGTTTCAATCGTCGCTATCTCGATGGCTGGTTGCAGGCCAACCGGGCCAAACCTTGTCTGTTATTGCTGCTGGATCTGGATCATTTCAAGCGGATCAATGACCGCCTTGGCCATGACATCGGGGATCTGGTGCTGAAACAGTTGGCGGGTCTGCTGCGCAAGGTGGTGACAGGGGAGCGCGAGCCGATCATCCGGCTGGGCGGGGAGGAGTTCTTGTTGCTGCTACAAGTGGATGACGAGCAAGAGTTGGCGCTGCGGGTCGAATATCTGCGCCAGCGTGTCGCTCAGCATCGCTTTGGCAGAGAGGATGCACCACTCTGGTTGACGGTGTCGCTGGGGTTCTGCCGCTATCCGTTGCACCCGGAGTACCCGGATTCATTCTGGAGTCACAGCTTCAAACTGGCGGACATGGCGCTGTACCAGGCCAAAGTCGGCGGGCGAAATCGGTGGTTTGGCTATGCTGGTCCCCTCTCTGCGGAGGGCATGGGCCAGACTCCGGAACAGCTTGCCGAAGGGGGGAATATCACCCTGCTGCACTCTGTCAATCCGGATTAACCCTGCCGTACCAATACCAGATAGGCCAGGGCGACAATAAAACCGAGCAGGATAAAGAGAAAGGATCCGATTCCCCACACGGCCGCGAGAAAGGCCCCCACCTTTTGCCATTTCGACTCATTTTTCATAAATAAACCATTACTTCCCAGTAACTTGTGTGGCGCAAAAAATACGCTGATTTGCCCATATTAACAACAATTAATAGCCACTCTGCCGCGCAATAAGATGTGGTTTGCTTGCTTCTTTTGGCGCTGGATGCGGGTAGTTACAACCTGTCGAAACAGGCATTTCGGCTTGTTGTCTGGGGACTCAACGAGATTGGGATGGCGCGCAAAGATGTCACACCAATCGATTTATTTCTGTGCAACCTTTGCTCCAAGTCAATAACTTTGCATTTACAAGGGCATATAGTCAGCGGGCTTACAGCATCAAATGAAAACAAAAAAAGGGATTACGTGATGAAAAAATTACTTCCTCTGATGATTGCCGCTGCAGTGACCTCTCCTTTCGCCATGGCCCATCAGGCTGGTGATATTCTGGTTCGTGGTGGTTTGGCATTTGTATCGCCGCAGGAAAGCAGCACGCCTGTAGAGCTGGAAATTAATGACAACATGCAATTGGGATTGACTCTCTCTTACATGATTACTGATAACTGGGGTGTCGAATTGCTGGCCGCAACCCCTTTCTCTCATTCAGTCAAACTGGGTGGCTCTGAAGTTGCCAAGATCAAGCATCTGCCGCCGACTCTGATGGGTCAGTACTATTTTGGCGATGCCCAGAGCAAGGTTCGCCCGTATGTTGGTATTGGCGTGAACTACACCACCTTCTTTGATGAAGAGGGCCGTGGTGCATTGGCCGGGACCGATGTCAAAGTCGATGACTCCTGGGGTGTTGCCGGACAAGTTGGTATCGATATGGCGATCACTGACCGCTGGTTTGTCAACGGTTCAGCCTGGATCATGGATATCGATACCGATGTGCATACAGCGATTGGCACCATTAATACCAAGGTCGACCCGATGGCCTTTATGGTGGGTGTTGGCTACCGCTTCTAATGATTCTGACTGCGGTTCTGAACGGATCGCGGAAGATAGCAAAGTACGTCTCTTTCAGCCCGGCTTGTGCCGGGCTTTTTTCGTATGGCTGATTTTGTCTGTACTGTGATCCAACCCGATACAAATCAATTAAATACCTGCCGCTTTATTTCAGTTATTCGCCACCCCTGCCGATAGTGACTATGTTCACTTTACCTTCCCCCAATGAGTGAGGATGTCTCCATGGGTTTATCTATCGTGCAGCGGATCATCGCCGGATTCGTGTTGATGCTGCTGTTGCTGATCCTGCTTGGTGTGATCAGTACCTTTAAAATCAAGGGTATAAATGACGGCCTCTCTGCCGTATCTGACCGGGCAACCCCGCTGGTAGTTGCTGTCGCAGGTCTCAAGGGGGCACTGCAGGATAGTAACCGCTGGGTGCTGGTCTACCGCACCAGTGAAGATGCCGCCCAGTTGCCGCAGCTGGCCAATCAGTTCAAGGAGCAGCAGAACCGCTTCGCCCAGCTGAGTCAGGAGATGGGTAAATTTACCGACGTAGCGGATGCTCGTGCCCGCTTCCAGCAGGTCGAGAGTGCTACCACCCAATTTTATGGCTTGGCGGATCAGGTGTTGGCACAGCATCGACAGTGGGTCAGTGCGCTGGATCAGCGCCACAAGCTGGAGATGGAATTTATCCGCCTTGAGGATACCTACCAGTGGGCGGCGGATTTGCTGCTGCAACAGACCGCCAGCAAACGCTCCATGCGCAACAAGGCGGAGCTTATTACCTCGGGTATCGCCCGCGACCTGAAGAATATCCGTCGTGCCGATGCCAAAACCGACCTGAACGAGCTGGAAAAGGTACTCAGCAAGGATATCGAGATGGCCCGCAAGCGGTTGGAGCGGGTGCTGGTGCCCGATGATGTGAAAGCGCGCTTTGTCTCCAATCTGGATCGGATGCAGGAGCTGGCGCTCGGCGCTCAGGGCTTGCTGGCGACCATGCGACAGGCTCAGCAACTGGCGCTGTCGCTGGCCACGCAAAATCAGCAGCTGGATGCCAGTCTGGTCAACAGCCTCAATTTGCTCGATGAGATGGGCAAGTCTGCCGGAGCCATCGCCAGCGATAGCCGGATCAATGCCGATGCAGCGGTCAGTAGCGCCAGCTTCTGGATCCTGGTGGTTGCCGCGATGTCTGCCGCTGCCGCACTGGTGATCGGCTATACCACGGCGCGCAGCATTCAGCGCCCGTTGCAGATGATCAACAAGGAGCTCGATTACATGGCGGCTGGTGACATGACCCGCCGCATCAACTACCGCAGCAGTTGCGAATTTGGCAGCCTCTCTCGCTCCATCGATACGCTGGCGGGCAAGACCGGTGAACTACTATCTCAAATCAATGCGGGCTCCCGTCATCTGGTGGATGAGGCGAGCCGCGCCGCCGAGATCAGCGAACGGGCCATGTCCCGGGTACAGGAGCAGAAGAGCCAGACCGATCAGGTGGCTGCCGCCATTACCGAGCTGGAAGTGAGTGCCACCGAGGTGGCCCGCTCTACCGATGGCACCAAGCGGGAAGTGGATCTGGCCGATGAAGAGGCGCGCAATGGTCGCCAGAAAGTGGCCACCACTCGCCGAATCACCGAGCAGCTGGCTGGCGCCATGGAGGAGGCTGTCGGGATCACCTATAAGCTTGGGGAATTCAGCAACAACATCGGCAGCATTCTCGATGTGATCCGCAGCATTGCCGAGCAGACCAACCTGCTGGCGTTGAACGCCGCCATCGAAGCGGCTCGTGCTGGCGATGCCGGTCGCGGTTTTGCGGTGGTGGCCGATGAGGTGCGGGCACTGGCCAATCGCACCCAGACTTCGACCGAAGAGATCCAGGGGATGATTGAGAATCTGCAAAGCTCCAGCAAGCATGTGGTTGAAGTGATGGGGCGTAGCCAGGAGCAGACCCAGAGCTGTGTCGAGCAGACTCGCGAGATGGATGTGGCGCTGCAATCCATTGCCGATCGGATGGGTGCCATCAAGTCGATGGCGGATCAGGTGGCCCATGCCGCTCAGGAGCAGATCTCCGTCAGTCAGGGGGTCGCTCGTCATATCGCCGGTATTGCCGATGTGGCATACGAGACCGAGCGGGAGGCGCGGGAATCCGCCAGCAGCAGCGAAGTGCTGGCCGACCTGGTCGCCAAACAGCAGCAATTGATCGCACATTTCAAGGTCTAGGAGGGCTTATGTCTAAAAAGTGGATTGGAGCCCTGAGTCTCCTGTTGTGTGGCCAGCTGATGGCCAGCGAGCTGGTGATTGAAAGCTGGCGAACCGATGACAAGGCGTTGTGGGAGCAGAAGATTATCCCTGCGTTTGAAGCGGCGCATCCCGGCATCAAGGTGAGTTTTCATCCGGTGCAGAACGTCAACTACATGCCCACTTTGTGGGAGAGCCTGAAAGGGGGCAAGGCGGGGGATCTTATTACCTGTCGTCCGTTTGATGACTCGCTCGCCCTGTTCAAGGCTGGCCATCTGGCCGAGCTGACCGAAATGGCGGGGATGGAGAACTTCCCGAGTTTTGCCCAGTCACCGTGGCAGACCGATTCCGGTGCCCAGACTTTCTGCGTGCCGATGGCCTCGGTGATCCATGGCTTCTTCTATAACAAGAAGATCTTCAGTGAGTTGGGGCTCACCTTGCCGCAAACCCGCGACCAGTTCTTCGCCGTGCTGGACAAGATCAAGGCCGACGGGCGTTATGTGCCGCTGGCCATGAGCGGTTCCGAGAGCTGGGTTGCCTCCGAACTGGGGTTCCAGAACATTGGTCCGAATTACTGGAAGGGAGAGGACGGCCGTCTGGCACTGATCGGCGGGCAGGAGCGGTTGGACAACCCGCAATATGTGAAGGTATTCGACGAGCTGGCCCGCTGGCGTTCCTACCTCGGTGAAGGTGGCGAGAGCCGCGATTATGCGACCAGTAACGAGCTGTTCACTTCGGGCAAGGCCGCCTTCTACGTGGCGGGGTCCTGGGAAATTGCCCCCTTCACCGGCAAGGTCGATTTTGGCGTCATGCGTCCGCCGGTGGCCAAACAGGGTGATGGCTGTTTCTTTACCGACCACACCGATATCGGTATGGGGATGAATCCGGCCAGTAAGAATAAAGAGGGAGCAATGGCTTTCCTGCAGTGGCTGACGACGCCGCAATTTGCCGAGCTCTATACCAACTCGCTGCCGGGATTCTTCTCCCTCTCCAACCACTTCTTCGATGTCACCAATCCGGCGGCCAAAGAGATGATGGAGTGGCGCGATCAGTGTGACTCGACCATTCGGGTGGCGACCCAGATCCTCTCCCGTGGTACGCCCAAGTTGGGGGATGAGCTGGCCGAGGTGAGTCAGGCTGTGCTGCTTGGCAAGATGGAGCCCAAGGCTGCCGCGGATCGACTGGAAGGTGGCTTGAAGGGTTGGTATGCCCCTCATCAGGGCAATAAGGCCAAGAGCGCGGATTGTCAGTGTGATGCGGTTGCCCCTGCTCCTGTTTCGGCGCCGACGACTGAGGTGTCCGCAGCTCCCGCGACCAGTGAAACATCGGCCGTGGTGTCACCGGCTGTGACTCCCGCAGAACCCGCATCAGCGGCCGCTGCCCCATTACCGGCGCCGTCGGATGAGGTGGAGCAGGCGCTCTCCAACGAGCTGGAGGCGCCACAGCAGCCACAGCAATAGGTCATCGGCATCAATAAAAACGGGAGGTATCAGCCTCCCGTTTTTTTATGGCTCGTGGCCAGCATGTATCGCTTTATTGTGCTTCGTGGGGCCAGCGGCAGAGGCTGCCGATGCGGGCAACCGGGGCAAACCCCAGAGAGCGGTAAATGCGCTGGGCATGGTAGTGCTCGTCAGCCACTATGATTAGCTGCTTGGCGCGGGATAATCCTGCGCGAGCCACTTGACTCAGCAGCTGGCGGCATAACCCCTGGTTGCGCCACGCATGGTGCGTGCGTACCAACTGGAAGCGCCCAAGTGTGCCGCAGAAGAAGAGGCCACAGCTGGCGACCAGTTGTCCCTCTTTCCAGATCCCCCACCAGTCCCCGAGACCATCGGCAATCATGGCCTGATAGAGCGCCTGGCGGGATCGCAGATAGGGGAGATAGCTCTGTTCCGAGTGTCCCTCATCCCGTTCATTGAGTTCGAAGTCGAGCCACTCAGGCCAATCAGCAGTAGTGAAGGTGCGTGCCTCAACCTTGTTCATGTCGTCGTGAGGAGGTGGGCAGCTCTGTTCATCCAGCGCCAGTACCACGCACTCCATATATTGGTATCCCGTTGCGACAAAACCGGCGATCCGGCTGTTTTGCCCGGCGGCCAGTGGCCATTGGAAGGTGCGGTGGCGCACTCGAGGATCCTGGCCGATCAGCTGATCAAATGTGGCTTCCAGCCAGCCTTTGTCACGGTCGCTGGGTGGGTTGGGGAGTAGCAGGTAGTTGCCGAAGTAGTAGTCGGGAGCATCCGGCGTGCGAACCGCCCAGAACTGATCGTGCTGAACAACCTCGCCCTGATAGCGATCGAACAGCAAGTCGGTGGCAAAGCCGGGGTGGGTATCCATGATGGTGCTCCTGCAAAGACTCATTCTGTTATCGGCAGGAGTGGGAAATAGATGAAAAGGGGCCGGAGAAACCTCCGGCCAAACAATCACACGCAGATTCAGAACGTCCAGGACGATCTGCCCCCATCATAACTCGACTGGGGCAATTTTGGGATGGGCACTTTTCGGTTACGTACCGTTAATTTTGTAAATATGAAGTTCGTCAGATCGGATGTGAGGTAAATCTCTGTTGACTTTGTGTCGTTTTGCCCATAAATATAAAGACGTTTAGACGTCCAAACATCCGTTTTGACGTAGACAGATGGATTGCAGGACAGGGAGAAGAGCATATGGGATTTCACAGTGCACGTCAGGTTGAGGCGCTCAACCAGAGCTTGGCAGATTTGAATGGCGATATATCGGTCAGTTTCGAGTTTTTTCCGCCCAACAGTGAAGGGATGGAGAATACCCTCTGGCAGTCCATCGAACGGCTGAAAGTGCTGGAACCCAAGTTCGTCTCCGTCACCTATGGCGCCAACTCCGGCACCCGTGATCGCACCCACAAGGTGATCAAGGACATCAAGGAACGGACAGGCCTGATTGCCGCGCCGCACCTGACCTGTATCGATGCCAGTCGCGACGAGCTGCGCACCATCGCCCGCGACTACTGGAATAGCGGTATTCGTCACATCGTGGCTCTGCGCGGTGATTTGCCGCAGGGGTTGGAGAAGCCGGATATGTATGCCACCGATCTGGTTGCCCTGCTCAAGTCAGAGGCCGACTTCGATATCTCGGTTGCCGCCTATCCTGAAGGGCACCCGGAGGCCAAGAGTGCGCAATCCGACCTGCTCAACCTCAAGCGCAAGATCGATGCCGGCGCCAACCGTGCTATTACCCAGTTCTTCTTCGATGTGGAAACGTATTTGCGCTTTCGGGATCGCTGCGCCGCGATCGGTATTGATGCTGAAATCGTGCCGGGGATCCTGCCGGTCTCCAACTATCAGACCCTGGCCAAGTTTGCCGGTTTTACCAACGTGAAGATCCCACGCTGGATGCATCAGCGTTTCGAGGGGCTGGATAACGATCAGATGACCCGCAATCTGGTGGGGGCGAGCATCGCCATCGATCAGGTGCGCGTGCTGAGTCAGGAAGGCGTGAAGGATTTCCACTTCTATACCCTGAACCGCTCCGAGCTGACTTATGCCATCTGCCATACCTTGGGGGTTCGTCCCAAGGGTTGACCGGTGGTCACCGCGATAAAAGCAAAAAGCCAATGAGTTGCTCATTGGCTTTTTCGTTATGGCCGATTATCAAGGTCTGGTCGGGGCGATCTCTTTTGGCTCAAGATCGATAACCGCATTACCGGCAGCCCCCGGATACTGGCGATAGACCTGATCCTGCTCCAGTGTGTAGAAGGTATCCAGATAGTCGTCGTTGTTGGTCATCCAGGAGTCGGGCAGTGCCTTGACGATGCGACCGCCGAGATCGAGGAAGGGCAGGGCTTCCGGCACGCCACCCGCAGTAAAGCCGAGTTTGAGAGCTTCAATCAGCAGGGCGCTCAGCTCCTTGTAGTTGACGTTGTCATCCTGCTCCATCATCACCACATCGACGGCACCCCAGCGATAGCGATCCCAGTAAACCAGGATCTGGTTGGGGGTGTAGTCTGTGTTGTCATAGTCGAGGTAGGGCATGTCGACAATATCGACTACTGGCTCATCCCGGCTGGGATTAACCCCTGCGACCACTGCATACACTTCGGCTGCGCCGAGCAGCCAGGGCTCCTGATCATCCTTCAGTCTGATCTTTTTCAGGATACTGGTCTTGAGTGGCGCCGTGCTGGCCGCCACTCGCGGAGCGCTTTGCAGATCAGCATCTGCCAGCGCCTTGCGCATTACCTTCAAGCCTGCGTTTTTGGCTTTGACGGGATCGGCTTCGACTACCAGAACCGGCCGGGCCGGTGCCTTGTCCACATCCAGATAGACGGGATTGCCAGCGCTGTCGAACGCTTCAATGGCGCTCCAGCTCTTCTCATCCCCACTAGGAACATAGGCGACCAGCGGTTCGACGCCCTGTTGCAGTGCGGCGGCCTGATCGGTGTTGGCCAGTCGCAACTGCATCAGTTGCTTGACCTCGCCATCCAGTCCTTGCCGGCTGATGGCCGCCTGGTTGGCATCGCTCGCCTGCCGTTTAAGCCGTGGACTGGCCTTCTGCAGCAGGTTGGGAAGCGGGCTCTGGTATTGCTGATTGCTCAGCAGGGGCAGCAGGTTTTTCTGCTGAAGTGCGAGCTGGCGAGCCAGCTCTCGATCCGTATCGGCAGCCTGGACGCTCGTAGCACCCAGTATGGCCAGTAGTAACAAGACAGCCTGATTTTTCATTTTTATACTCCGTTGTATGGAACCTGACAGGGCACCATGTCCGGGAAGATTGGTGCCCTGGCACCACTAGAAGGAAATTAGTTTCACTTGTGAATCATTTTATCTGGATAGTGTGCAGAGGCTCACGATTTGAGGTTCAATTGATTCCTTTGTCGATATGATTGGAACTGATAGATAGCCAGACCAATCAGCAGACCCCAGCAGGCTGCCGCGATGCCGAGCAGGCTGATCCCGGACGCGGTAATGATAAAGGTGAGCAGCGCAGCTTCTCGCGCTTCATCCTCTTGCAAGGCAGAGTGCAGGCTGCTGCCGATGGTGCCTAACAGGGCCAAACCAGCGACGCAGGTGACAAGGGCTGCCGGAAAGGCGCTAAACAGGGCTGCGACGGTCGCACCGAAGCAGCCGGTCACGAGATAAAAGCAACCCGCCCAAACCGCAGCAGGCCAGCGGCGCTTGGTATCCGGGTCGACCTCTTTTCCCATGCAGATGGCGGCAGTGATGGCGGCCAGATTGAAGGCATAGCCGCCAAAAGGGGCGAGCAGCAGGCCAGTCAGGCCGGTCCAGCTGATCAGCGAGGAGGTGGCAGGCTGATAGCCGTGGGCTCGCAAGATGGCAATTCCCGGCATGTTTTGCGATGTCATGGTGACAATGAACAGCGGCAGCGCGATACCAAACAGAGCATCAAGGGAGAAGGCAGGCCATGTCCAGACCGGGCTGGCGAGTTGCCAGTGAAGGGTGCCCATTTGCAAATCCCCCCGCACACTGCAGATCAGCATCCCCACTCCCAGTACCAGCACCATGGTATAGCGGGGCCAGAGATGACGCCCCAGCAGGAAGGTCAGCAGCAGGGTGCCAAGCAGCAAGGGGTCTTGCGGGGCGACCTTGAATAGATCAAGTCCGAATCTGAGCAGTACGCCAGCCAGCATGGCGGCGGCCAGCGGAGCCGGGATATGTTTCATCAAACGGTTGAACCAGCCGCTGATGCCACACAGAGTGATCAGCAGGGAGGAGATCACAAAGGCGCCGATCGCTTCCGCCAGAGTGAAGTTGCCCAGCGTGGTGATCAGCAGTGCCGCGCCCGGTGTGGACCAGGCGGTTAGTATGGGTATGCGGTAATAGAGAGAGAGGCCGATGCAGCTCACCCCCATGCCGATCCCCAGCGTCCAGAGCCAGGAGGCGATTTGAGCAGTATCAGCACCTGCTGCCGTGGCGGCCTGGATGATCAGGATGACGGAACTGGTGTAGCCGACCATCACGGCGATAAAGCCTGCGACCAGATGGGGGAGTGCGAAGGGCATGACTCTTCCTCTTGGCGTTGTGACGCGCTGTGCGTTATTACGTACAATACAGCTTTGACTATATCGCTGTGCGCTATAGCGCACAAGATGCATCGTGCAAGAGTAATAAAGAGGCAGTTATGCAAGAGATGAGTCAGCACCTGGCTGCTCGACTGAAGGGGCTGCGCAGCGAGCGCGGCTGGAGCCTGGATGCCGCCGCGCGCGAAACGGGGGTCAGCAAGGCGATGCTGGGGCAGATTGAGCGGGGAGAGTCCAGCCCAACGGTGGCGACGCTGTGGAAGATAGCCACCGGGTTTCGAGTCTCCTTTTCCAGTTTCATTGAGCCCATACCCGCTGCGCAGGCAGAGGTGCTCTATCGCACCGCCGATGCCATTCGCCAGCAGCCAGCGGGAGAGGGCATGCAAGTGGCACCGCTCTTCCCTTATGAAAACCGGTTTGGTTTCGAGTTGCTTGAGCTAACCCTGTTGCCGGGTTACCAGCGTGAATCCGAGCCCCATGAGCCGGGAGTGACCGAGCATGTCATCGTCATCAGCGGCATGATGGAGGTGCTGGTGGAAGGGGAGTGGCGCTCACTGGAGCAAGGAGAGGCGGTGCGTTTTGCTGCCGATCGTCCCCACGGTTATCGCAATCTCGGCATAGCCCCGGCTATTTTCCACAATTTGATCCACTATCCGGTGGCAACACCCTGAACACGTTCCGTAGTCATCAACCCGGACGACCATCTGCTCTGGGGCGGATCAGTATCGGGATATAGACCCAGACAAACAGACCATAGGCAGCGATCCAGGCAAGAGCGCTGAGGTTCCAGCCATGCAGGGTATAAGCAGGCCAGAACAGCGGAATCGCCACCCGCATTGTAGCGGCAGCGATAACCAGGGCGAATGCGCCAGTGATCCTGCGTCCTACCTGCAAGGCCCGACCGCTATGGCCGAGGGAGACTCGCGCAATCATGCCCAGAATCATGGTCCCCATACAGCCTGCGCTGAGCAGGTGACTGGCCATTGACAACGTGATGGGCAGATCCGCGCTATGTACCGCAAGGGCGAACAGGCCAAGAGGGATAAACAGATAAGCGAGATGGAGTGACCACAGCAGGGGATGCGCAAGGGTCGATGGCAGATGCCAACGCAGTTGCCGCCACAGATGCAAACTCGCCGCCACTATATATAAAGGTACTATGTATATGCTGGTGACCCATTGGGTGGGGAGCAGCAGCCAGCAGAGCAAGATAAGCCACAGTGTCGCGAGCGCCGCCCGCTCCAGCCAGAGCTGAGGTGCAGCTTTATCCTGACCGGTTGCTCGGGCGGTGAAGAACGGAATCACCCTTCCACCCATCACGGCGATCAGGGTGGTAAACAACAGCACTGTGGTGATCAATAGGTGCTCAACGGTGGTCCAATCGGCCTGCCATAACCAGCTGGCACCATTAAGCAAGGTCAGTATCAGCAACAGGGGCACGAAGAAGAGGTTGCGCCATTGCCGGGTTATCAAGATAGGCTTGGCAAGGAACCAGGTGCAAAGCGGCAACCAGAGCAGGTCTGCCGCCATCAGGAGCGTATTATCTTCACCCAGCCAGGGTAACAAGGTCCTTGGCAACATCCACAACCCCACCACCATTGCCAATGGCCAGCTTCGAACACCGGGATGGGCCGTCCAATTCTGCACCGCGGTGAGCAGAAAACCCGCGACGATGGCGGCCCCGAAACCAAACAGCATCTCATGACCATGCCACCAGATCGGGTTGGCAATCCCGAGCAAGGTAAGCCAACCGTTGAGCTGCCCCAGCCAGAGCAACATGGCGACGGCAGCAAACAGAGCCCCGAACAAGAAGAAGGGTCGGAATCCCAAGCGGAACAGCGGGACGATTTGCTCTTCCTTATGGCTATCGAGGATTTGATGCATGAGGGCATTCCAATTAAACATTTGAGATGGCAATTATAAAATTGGCTTTTCAAATGTTCAATTTAAATCCGGCAATAGTCAGAATTGATGTCATTTCGAGCAAAAAAAGAGGTGATTGCTTGATATCTGAGCGAACGAACTTTTTTGCTGAAAAAGCCCTTGTCATCCCGGCGCGGCTCCCTATAATGCGCCCCTACCAGCACGGCGGAACACGCCAAACTGATGAGCCAGCTTCCTAGCGAAGCCGGCGCCGAAAGAAAAGCGAAAACAATCGCTTGACTTTCGAAGTGAGGAGCGTAATATGCGCCTCCTCAACGCGACAAGCGTGACGCTCTTTAACAATTTGAATCAAGCAATCTGTGTGGGCACTCACAGCATCGAACATCAA